>CAZZVD010000211.1:0-9691 GCA_964657465.1 uncultured Acetobacteraceae bacterium
CTCAACGACACTCAAACCTGACCCAGAATCAGTCTTGGTGAGAAATCCGGGCTAGTGCCTACCTTTGCCGATGCTGCGCACATGGATATCTCCTTCGTCGATGTACCCGACCTGCGCTTCAATCCGCTCGGCGTGCGTGGTCTGGGTGAATTGGGCATGGCGGGTGCGGCCGGTGCCGTCGCCAATGCGATTTATCACGCCACCGGTAAACGCATCCGCAGGCTCCCCATCACGCCGCAGGCGCTCATTGAGCACAAGCATGTGCAATGAACGTCAGCAGCTATCTGGCGCTTCGGCAGTCGCATCCTATTCCTCACCGGCGTTTCGTCTCCGGATCTTCCCACCGCAAAGGGTTTCTATGGCGACCTCTGGCACCATCCCTGGCACGCAGGACCAGGCCGAATTCCGCGAGCGCCGGCAACCCGTGCGCCTATCTATCAACGGTCAGAGCTACGAATGTGAGTTGGACTCGCGCGTCACTCTGCTCGATGCGCTGCGCGAATACCTGAATTTGCCCGGCAGCAAGAAGGGTTGCGATCAGGGGCAGTGCGGTGCGTGCACGGTGCACGTAAACGGGCAGCGGGTGCTCGCCTGCCTGAGCCTGGCGGTCGCGCATCAGAAGGATGAGATCACCACCATCGAAGGTCTGGCTGAGCACGACGATCTCCACCCCATGCAGGAAGCGTTCATCGCCTGCGATGCCTTCCAGTGTGGGTACTGCACCCCTGGGCAAATCATGTCCGCGGTGGCGCTAACAGAGGAACTGCAGCAACCGGTGCCCAGCTGGGTCACTCCGGATGTATGCCAACCGCCAGCCGCTGACGGAATCTCCAACGAAGAACTGCGCGAGCGCATGAGCGGCAACATTTGCCGCTGTGGCGCTTACCCCAACATCGTGCTGGCCATTCGTCAGGCCATGACTCATTCAAGGGCCCAGCCAAAGGCCCGGCAGACCGGCAGCGCGCAGCCATCCGCGGGGGAATCAGCATGAGGCCTTTCGACTACATCGCCGGCGCCACTGCTGAAGAGGCAACCCGCGCCGTTGCTCTTGATCCTGCCGGCATTTTCTATGCCGGCGGAACCACGTTGATCGACCTGATGAAGCTCGACGTGATGACACCCGACAAGTTGGTCGACGTTCGTGGACTGCCCTACGACGCTGTCGAGGTAGACGGCTCCGGCATTCACATCGGTGCTAACGTCAGCAACTCGCGGCTCGCGGCTCACCCCGAAATACGCAACCGTTACAAAGCTATCAGCGAAGCGCTGCTCTCCGGCGCCTCGCCTCAGTTACGGAATATGGCGACCACGGCGGGTAATATCCTCCAGCGAACCCGCTGCCCCTACTTCCGCAGTGCCGCCGCCCGCTGCAACAAACGCGAGCCAGGCACCGGCTGCGATGCGCGCGCCGGCGATCACAGCAGTCACGCGATCCTCGGCGGCAGCGATCTCTGCATCGCCACCCATCCGTCTGATTTCTGCGTTCCCCTGGCCGCATTCGGCGCAGAGGTCCGCACCCGCAATGCAGAGGGAGCGGTGCGCAGCATTCCTTTTCGGGACTTTCACGTTGCGTATGGCGACGAGCCTGACAAGGAATCGGTGCTCGAGCACGGCGAGTTGATCACCCACATCGATCTGCCGGATCTTCCCATGGCTGCCAACTCTCACTATGTGAAGGTGCGCGAACGGGCCAGCTATGCTTTTGCACTCGCTTCGGCAGCCGTTGCCCTGCAGGTTGAGAATGGAGTAATTGTCGACGCCCGTGTCGCCCTTGGCGGCCTCGCGACCAAACCCTGGCATTCTCCTGAAGCGGAAGCTGCCCTGCGGGGTAACCCGGCAACCCTGGAAACGTTTCAGACCGCCGCCGAGGTTGCTCTGGCCAACGCCGCTCCACGCAAACAAAACGCGTACAAAGTCGAGCTAGGGAAGCGCACATTGGTCCTGGCCCTGCGCGAAACCCTGCAACGCATGAAGTAGGAGCTATGGCCGCCAACACACAATGGATTGGAAAGCCTGTAAACCGCGTCGATGGCCGGGCCAAAGTAACCGGCACGGCGACCTATGCGGCGGAAGCCAAACTGCCCCGCATGACGCACGCCGTATTGATCGGTGCGGCGGTCGCCGCCGGGCGCATCGAGCGGCTCGATACCACACGCGCCGAAGCTGCGCCGGGCGTGCTGCTCGTGCTCACTCACAGAAATCGCGGGCCGATGGGAACCCCGCCGAATGATCAGGAGAAATCCAAGCGGGATGAGGCGCGCCTGCCGCTCCAGGATGTTCGGGTGACACGCCGCGATCAACCAGTCGCCATGGTGGTCGCCGAAACGCTGGAGCAGGCGGCCTTCGCAGGATCGCTCATCGACGTGAGCTATCGGGAGCAACCGTTCGTGGTGGATCCGGAAGAAGCTTCCCCAAGCGCCTACCTGGCTGGCAAGTCGCAGGGTGCTGATCAGAACACCAGCCGCGGTCATGTGCAACAGGCGCTGTCCGAAGCCGAGTTCTATTTCGAGGGGATCTACAACACCCCAATGGAACATCCCGCGCCGATGGAACCACACGGCGTGATCGCCAGTTGGGACGGCAAATTGCTCACCGTTTTCAGCTCCACCCAGTGGGTCATGGGCGAGCAGGCGGCTCTGCAAGCGGCTCTCTACCTTGAGCGCGAGCAGGTGCACGTCATCGCTCCTTATGTCGGAGGCATGTTTGGTTCGAAAGCGGTGACCAGTGGCCATACGCTGCTCGCGGGTCTGGCCTCGAAGAAGCTGGGCCGGCCGGTGAAAACGATCCTCAGCCGGCGTCAGGTTTTCACCAACATCGGGCATCGCACGCATACGACGCAGAAATTTGAGCTTGCCGCTACCCGCGACGGTAAGCTGACCGCGATGCGCCACGTGATTCGTACGCACAACTCAATCGATGCCAAGAAGGACGACTTCATTGAGCCGGTAAGCATGTCCTCGCGTTCACTCTACGAGTGCGCCAACTATCAGTCGCAGCATTTCCTCGTGCGACTGAATGTGATACGGCCAAGCTGGATGCGCGCTCCCGGGGAGATGCCCTGCCAGTATGCCCTGGAGTCTGCACTCGACGAGCTCGCTTACAAAATGAAGATGGATCCGGTGGAGTTGCGCCGTCGCAACGAACCCGACAAAGATCCACATCGGGGTACGCCATTCTCCAGCCGCCATCTGCTCGAGTGCTATCAGCGGGGGACCGAGCTATTTAAGTGGAACGAACGCAACCGCGAGCCCCGCAGTACGCGCGAGGGTGACTGGTTCATCGGCCATGGCATGGCGACTGCATCCTATCCCGGCAATGTATACGGCGCGACCGTCAAGGTAAGCCTGCACGTCAACGGTGGCCGCCTGCAAGCTACGGTATCCACGGCTGGCATCGATGTAGGCACAGGCATGTACACGATGATGGCCTTGACTGCCGCCGAAGGCCTGGGTTTGCCGATTGAGAGCGTAGAGGCGCGGCTTGGCGACACCAACCTCCCGCAATGCGTCTACGCCGGTGGATCAAACCTGACTGCCAGCACGGCGCCGCCGATCATGGAAGCCTGCACCGCCATCAAGCTGCAACTGCTTGAGATGGCAGAGTCGCTGGGTGGCGCCTTCGAGGGTGCGCGCATTCATCCCGATCGATACTACCTGGGGCAGCAGAGCCTTGTGCCTGCATTGCAGCCTTCAGCCGCAGTATCGATACCGGAACTGTTACAAAAACGCGGCGGCCAGCCTGTCGAGGCGACGGCTAAATCCGAGCAGAACCCGGGCCATGATGATCACTTTACCTACCACTCTACCGGCGCGCACTTTATCGAGGTGCGAGTGCACGCCTACACGGGAGAGGTACGTGTATCGCGCGTGGTGAGTGTGTTCGATGTAGGCCGCGTGCTGAATGCCAAGGCGGGGCGAAGCCAGCTCCTGGGAGGCGTCGTCTTTGGTATCGGCGCCGCACTGCATGAACAGCTCAAATACGACGACTATGGCCAGGCGACCAATGCTAATTTTTCCGAGTATTTTGTACCGCTCGCGGCCGACATCCCTAACATCGATATCCAATGGCTCGACATTCCAGACTACCGCTTCAACGCTCTGGGTTGCAGGGGAATTGGGGAGATTGGCATCACCGGCAGTCCGGCCGCGGTCGCCAACGCAGTTTTCAATGCAACCGGTGTGCGCGTACGGCAACTCCCGATCACGCCGCAGAAAGTGGTGGCAGGGCTGCGGGAGAACGAAGTGTAAGAGAGGCGAGAACCGTAGTAGTTACATATGCGGCGCTTCGTTGGTGTTAGGGAAGAGATATGATTCTGCGCCCTGTCCCAATTGGACCCGTAACCGACTTGGGTGCCCCATGTCTCACGACGTTTCCCAGTCGGGAGATGTGGGAATTCACAGCCGCTCGCCGGTAGCTGTTTCCCTCCAGACTCTTGTCTGAGGAACAGGAGGGTAAAAGCCCGCCCACATCTCCCCGCGTGAAAACGCGGTGAGATATGGGGCACCCGTCGTAGTGGTGGGGTCTACCTTGGTGAATCGGACACGACAAAGTTGGCTGGCCGGTTACTGCTCGCAGCGTCGGTGATTTGCCGGGTCAGGTCGCCGAGGCAGCCTGGAAGCACCTGATTTTGTTCGCGCAGACTCCAGGTAATGGGCGCGTCCTGGGTACGGCTAGCAAGCTTTTATAAACAGCAAAAAGGCACCGTCACATATTGGTGTGGCCAGAGCGCATCTCCTCATTGAATGCGGGCTTGGTGAGCGCGAACGCTTCCTTCAGCCGTTCCCGGAACTCGGGTTCGCGCGCCATCAGGGCAGGGGGGGCCGCGGCAAACTCCTTGTCCTCTCCCAGGGTCACCATCCCGGCTGCGGCAAGGGCCGCCGCCATGCTGGTTAACTCTTCGGGCGTAGTGTTCAGGTACTGCCCATCGCGTGGGTCCGCAATCCATACCGGCTGACTATTCCCCAGAATCCCGGAGAGCCAGAAAACCTTGCTCAATAAAAAGTTCTGGCGCTCCTGATCGTTGGTCTCGGTGAAAAGGAATTTCTTCTGCCAACGGCTGTAGTAACGCGTGGTAACCGGTACGGGCTGGCGATTGCCGCTCTTCAGCAACTCCAGCTGTCCCTGGTCCAGCGTCTTGCGAATTGCGCTGTAGATGAACGTCTCCGCGTATGGCTGCTCCGGCGCCGGCACGATCTCCGCGAAAGTCACGGTCATGCTCGCAGAAATCTTTGCATGCAGAGGAGACTCGGTGCCATCGGCGACATGCACCACGCCGTGCACGATGTACGTATCAGATCCCGAGATGGAACGATGGAACGGCCAGCGAAAATCAGAAAACGAGATCGGCATACCGGCGACCGTCACGTAAGCATCTGGCCGCGGATTACGCAGCCGTTTCGCTTCCTCCCGCAGGTGCGACGTCATCTCGGGCAACAGCTCCGGACGATTGAAGTCGAACTCTTCACTGAGCTCCAGCCGCAGCGTGCGCTCGATGGGAGCATCCTGAGAGAGACCGATGCGGAAGATAGCAGTGGGGCGGCCATTGAAATCGACGCCTTCCTCGGAGGAGAGAATGGTCAGGCCGGCGTTGGCCGCAGCCGTGCTGACAGATGTACTGAGGGCGCTTACAAGATTGGCAGACATGGGCTACTTTCCTGGGGAATCTTCCCCTTTATTGTACCGGGTAGGCGCCTGGGCCAGAGCAAATGCGACGATGGTCTGGCCTCGTTTGTCCGATGAACGCTCGAAAGCCTCCAGCACCTGCGCCTCCACCCCATCCGGATCGACCACCATTTCACAGGCGGCAATCTGCTCTTCCGTGGCGCCGTGATAGCAAAGCTCGCACACGCCCAAACCCTGTTCCGAGCGTACCGGCGGCCCAAACACGCGGCACGTCATGGGGCGCGCCTCATACACATCACATGTGCCAGTAACCGGGTCCAGTGCAGGGCAGGGGTCATCGTTGGCGAACTCCTCGAATCGCGCCTCGCCTTCGGCGGAGGTATGCAGAAGTCCGGTTAGAGGATCACCCGGGAAGTCAGCCGATAAGCGGGTCACCGCTTGTGTGGCGCGGGCACGCACTGCCTGTGCGCGCTCGCCATCTTTTTCTCCAAGCTCTTGTAAACCTTTCTGCAATCGCTCCACATCCAGCTGGTTGATAGCGAACACGCCCACACAACACCCGGTGCAGCCAGGCTTGCACACCAGCCAATCGCCGCTACGGCGCGCAGTGTCGGCCAGCGCAGTGTCGAGTATCTGTATAAGCTCACGATCAGCAAGAGGAAGCATATTTAAACCACAAGTGTTTCTCAGCGGGGCCGCACTTGGGAAATTCAGGATGATTGTTAACATGTGATCACAGTTGAGTGAAGTTCCACGCAACTTTTTTACTGGGTCACACGTTCAAGTAATCAATCAATTTCGTTTTTGAGGAGCATCGTGAAGAGAAGTTGCTGCGCTCCCCTCCTGCATTGTTGTGTCCTGTTGCTAAGCGGTATGCAAATCATAGCCTTGTTGGTCGCATTTGAGCGTCCAGCGCTGGCCTACGTCGATCCCGGCTCGGGGTTCGTGTTCCTCCAGGTAGCCGGCTCCATGGTCGCCGGCGCAGCCTACTACCTGCGCCATCGCTTAAAGCGGCTGCTTGCCGCGATTCGCCCTTCCAGGCGCATCGGTTCATCCGCCGATGGCTCCTCCGAGGTTGCTGAGAATCAGCCATGAGCCCTGGCGCCTTGCCGGAGGCCTCATTCGAAGTAGCCACCTTCCGTGATCCCGCAGGCTGCCTGCGTATTCGCGGGGAGCAGGTGCTGCGCACCGTACAGCCGCCGTACGCAGCAGAGTCCCTCCGGTTCCTGCGATCCGACCTGGCAAGTTCATGGGTACGCGACGGCCACCTCATCCCCAGCGAAGTGGTTTCGGGAGACGAGGCGCACTCTCTTGTGCTCGAACATCCCCGCATATTTTTTCCATCCTATCCATGGGAGTGGACGCCCGGGCAGTGGGTGGCAGCCGGCGAGTTGACGCTGGAGCTTTGTAGCCAGTTGCTGCGGTATGGGTGGATCCTCAAGGACGCAACTCCGCTGAACATTCTCTTCGACGGTGCGCGCCCGGTTTTTGTCGATGTGCTATCGATCGAGCGACGCGATCCTGACAGTCCCCTGTGGCTTGCCTATGGACAATTTGCACGCACCTTTCTGCTGCCGCTCGCTGCCTATAAGTATCTCGGCTGGCCCCTTGCCGCCACCCTGAACCGACGCGATGGATACGAGCCCGTCGATCTGTACCCCTATTTGTCGGGTGGAGAACGCTGGTGTGCGCCCCTGCGCTCCCTGGTGACGCTTCCTTATCTGTTCGAAAAGAAGAAAGGCGCCGGGGGAGCAGCCCCCCGGTTGCAACAGCAGCCAGACGTAGCGTCGGCGGTGCTGGCAAGAAATCTGAGAGGCTTCGCGAAAACGCTGAGGGCAGTCACCCCGCGCCCGCAGGATTCAAAGTGGAGCGACTACCCCGTCGCAGCCGATCACTACAGCGCAGAGGAGCAGCAACAAAAACAGGCGTTTGTCCTGCGCGCGATTGAGTCACTGCGCCCCGGCACGGTGCTCGACATCGGCGGTAACACTGGTCAATATTCCCGCATTGCTGCGAGCCTGGGCGCCCGGGTCGTCGCCTGGGATACCGACGTGGCTTCCTCTGACCGCAACTGGCGAGAGGCCAGGGCAACGGGTAGACCCATTCTTCCAATTGTTGCTGATGTCGCCCGGCCAACCCCAGCCGTGGGCTGGCGTAATGCGGAATCTCTTTCGTTGCTGCAGCGCGCCCACGACCGCTTTGATTGCGTGATGATGCTGGGCATTCTGCATCACCTGCTGCTGGCCGATCAGATTCCTATGGCCGATGTCGCCATGCTGCTCGCCAGCCTTACGCGAAGCGCGAGCATCGTGGAGTGGGTTCCGAAAAGCGATCCCCGCTTCATCGATCTGTGCCGCGGCCGAGACGCACTCTACAGCGAACTCTGCGAGGACATGTTCGTCGAACAGTTCGGCCGTTACTTCAGCGTTGTGGCGCGTGAGGCATTGAGCAATGGCCGCGTGCTCTTTGTACTCGAGAAGAGATGAACCCGAAGAACATCGTGCAGGGGTTCGGTTTCGCGAGTGTGGAATTGATCGTGCGGCTGTGGCCGCACCTTTCGCGATATCACCCGATCGTTTATCACAGCTTTTTGCCCATGCGCACCGTCGTTTGGGGCGTGCTCATCGACCTGCTGGTAATCAGTCTGCTGGCGGCCTGGCTCTTTCATCTGCTGGAACGAAACCCGACAGGCTGGCGCACGGTTCTCTGGCCATTTGTTGCCGCAGCCCTGGCAGCGAGCGTGGCGACCGCGCTCACCACCATGCACCGCGGGGCTATTCCATGGCTCAACGCTGACGGAGCCTACGGCGTGGTTTTAGTGGGCTCCCTTTTAATGCGTTGGACGCGGCCTCTCGCCTTTCAGCGCGCCGTGCGCACAGTCAGCATCCTGCTGGTTCTCGCTGGTTGCAGCATGGTGTGGATGCTACCCGAGTTGTTATTTCAGGCATTGCGCAAACAACCGAGTGACGCGGCTGCGAGGGTGAGGAATCCACAGAGAATAACGAACGCGTCCTCGGCCCTGATCGCTGCGCAGCCGCGAATCGTCTGGCTGATCTTTGATGAACTCTCGTACGACCAGACGTTCGAACATCGCTGGCCCGGTCTTGCCCTGCCCGCGTTCGACCGGTTGCAAGCAGAGAGCACGTCCTTCAGCAATGTTCAACCGGCAGGCTATTACACCGAGCGAGTAATTCCTTCCTTACTGATGGGGCGCCGGGTCGACCGGGTGCGCAGCGATCTGGATGGCGTTCTTGCCCTACAGTTGGGGGGCAGCGACCAGTGGCGCCCGTTCGATCCGCGCGCCACCCTGTTTGCCGATGCCCAGCGACTGGGCTGGACGACAGGCGTGGCGGGTTGGTACAACCCCTACTGCCGCATGCTCGCGAGCGCGGTGGACTGGTGTTACTGGAGAATGGCCGACGGCCAATCGGATGGCGCCCTGCCCGATCGTTCCATCCTGCAGAATGCGATGGCGCCCTTAGCGGAAAGATGGCGCGCATTGCAGCATGGCGCAAGCTTTCCGCAGCAGCGACATGCCGAGGATCTGAATGTGCTCATGCCCGAGGCGCTTGCACTGATCGGCGATGAGAACATTCGTTTTCTGCTCATCCACTTGCCTGTGCCCCATCCACCCGTTATCTACGATCGACATTCGGGGCGTATGGATGGCGGGAAAGGCTACCTCGACAACCTGGCGCTTGCTGACCGGTCACTGGGACAATTGATGGCGGCGGTGCAAGCTACGACAGCCTCTTCTGCCACGACGATCATCGTGTGTTCCGATCACTCCTGGCGCATCCCGATGTGGCGGTCGAGCGGGGAGTGGACCAGAGAAGATGAAGCCGCCAGCCATGGCCGGTTCGACCCAAGGCCAGTGTTGATGATTCACGTGCCAGGGCAGACAACGAAGCGTGAGGTAAGCACGCCCTTCGATGCTATTCGCCTGCACGAGATCATAGAAGAACTCCTGGCCGGAAGATCATATTAGCCCTGTAAGAGTTACTGATTGAGGGTAGTGAATTCCCACATCTCCCGACTGGAAAACGTCGTGAGATATGGGGCACCCGAG
>CAZZVD010000212.1:0-9680 GCA_964657465.1 uncultured Acetobacteraceae bacterium
TGGAATCCCACATCTCGCGTAAAACGAGCGAGATGTGGGGCACCCGTCAGTCGTTGGAGAGAAATCTCGCGACCTTGGGTGCCGTGAGATATGCGGGTTAGGCCATCGCGGCGTTGGTCACAACCCGAATCATGCCGTCGCTCTTACTTAGCAGATAAAGGGTTCCCTTCGCGTCTTCCCAAAGATGGATATCCGCACGGCCCTGTGCTGCGACGATCGCCACTCCTGGCAGATGCGCCGCCTTACCTCCGCGAGCGTGATAAGCCGCTTCGGTAATTGGCTCCATGGATGAGTAGCCGGCACTCTCCCCACCCGGCTTCGACCAGCGCACGGTTACCGGATGAATGGCGGCGAGGGTTTTGGGATCGCCGTCATCCGCAGCGATCATCTCCGCGAAATCGGCCCACCAAAGCTTGCCGGTACTAACGTCGCCAAAGATATATTTGCCGCGCAGTGCCGCGATCGTCTGGCCGCGATAGACATAGCCACTCGACATAGCATCGCCGCCGTCCTTCCCATGACCGTATTCGAGCACGGGATAAAGCGGGGTGGTCATCCCCGCGGTTTCTGTGGCGTTGATGCGTATCGGGATGCGATCTTCCGCGGGCAAATCGGATGTGTGGTTCGTTGCCTGCAGCAGCTGGTTGCCTTCTCGCAAGGAGTAGCCGTAGTTGGCTCCCTTGTGAATGATGACGACGGTTTCCCAGGTGTTGAGACCGATCACATTCGCAAGCAGATGATTGTTGCGCACATCCGCCGGATCCACGTCCCAGGTGAGGCGCGCGGGGTTGCGCAAGCCGTAAGCCCATATTTCGCCGCGGGCTCCGTGCAGGCTTACGAATGGATTGTCATGAGGGATGCGGTAGCGGCCGTTCTCGCTGATGGTCGAAGAGGACTGCTGTTCGTCCAGATCGGGCACGATGCGCAGAATCTTGCCGACCAGCGTGTCCAGACGTTGCGGATTGGAACGCATGTCAGGGTTGGTCGATTCGCCCGAACCGCTGTCACCGCAAGCGACATAGAGGACCCGCCAGTCCGGCTCTCCCCGACGCGCAGTTGGATTGAAGATAAGGTCGCCCATGGGGTGGATACGCGTGTTCTGCTGGAGTCGCATCAGCTCCCGCACCGTGCCTTCGAAGCGCGCGTCGTGTGTCCGCAGGTCCCGCCATTCCAGTAGCACCGCCTCTCGCGCTGTGGGGCCGGGGGTTCGGATCGCGGGAGTGAGCTCGTAGCCAGCGGTGGCGACGTTGGCAAAATGGCTGTTATCCGGCATGGGCGAACCGGGCGCCGCGGGATCTTCCAGATGGATGGTGTAGAACTGGCCGTTGTGCGCGTAATCGGGATCGAAAGCGAAGCTGATGAACCCATTGGCATAGCCACGGTCGGTGGGGAGTTTATGAAACAGTCCCGGTCGCCCGTCACGGCCATTGAAGTCCAGGTACGTAGTGAACTGGCCGTTCGCTTTATCGAGGATATAGAGCGGGCCATTCAAATCGTTTACAAAGAATCGCTTTTTGCCGAGAGGTCCCGGCTCTTCGCGCATGAAGTTGACGCGTGCCAGCAGACTCTGCACCTCGCCTTTGCCATCGACGGCGCCTGTCATGGGCATGGTTGCGTAATCACGAAGGGAGATCTCCAACCCTTTGCCTGGTTCAGGGTTGGCCGTATCTTCAAGGGTCGCGGCAGACAAGTACGGTGGCAGACGCAGGCCGTTGATGGCCAGCGCGGATAGGGAAAGCCCAAAACGACGCCTGGTAAACGTCATGACAGCCCATCGTACAGGATGCTGAAGGCCGTGTACCGGCTACGCGCCTTGACCATGGCCAATTGATTCTTGCGAAGCGGTGTCTTCGGTTTGCCCACGGCGAAGCAATTGGGCGCATCGATCGCCGCGTTACGTGGGAGCTCAAAAGCCGCACCACGCAACTGATTGCTGCCGGAACGCGTCGCCGGTTCAGATACAGGTGGAAAGTTGCGGGCCACGGCTTGTGAATTCCCACATCTGCCCGAATTTCCTGTTGAAGGTGGTGGCCGGCCACCGTCGGCGAGCGCATTGGCAGGACTAAACTGCGATGCGGTGGAAGTGAGCTCTTCCTAGTAGGGATGGGCACCGTAACGCAACCCGTCGATCAGGACATTCACCATCTTGACCGCATAAGCGGGTTTTTCTCCGTAGGGTCCGCGGCACATCCGCCGAGACGTTCCATCACGTATCCAGGTAACGCAGCGTGAAACCGTAATAGTTTCGTTTGGGTCGAAGCTGGGGGGAACAGACGCAACTTAACCTTTGCATTTCTTAGAGCATTTAGAGGGAGCTGTCCGCAGGACACCTCCTGAAGACTCCTCCTGTATCGGCACACAAAAGAAAACTGGCGAGTGGCCGTCGGACGGAAGGCCGGTGCGGGTTCGGTCCCACCTACTCTCCTTGAACAAAACAACGTGTCCGCCGATAGAACGTGTAAGGGTGTGTCGCAGGCACTCGCCGGAAATTGGGTCATTTTGCACCAGATACGGGCAACATACAACTATTGGCTTGTCGCCCTGTCTTTCGCGATTGCGATTCTAACCTCTTACACCGCCGTTGACCTGGCAGCGCGCGTCACCGCCAATCGAGGGTTTGCCCGCCGCGCCTGGCTGACCGGGGGCGCCTTCGCAATGGGCAGCGGCATCTGGTGCATGCATTACATCGGGATGCTCGCCTTTCGCCTGCCCATGCTCGTCTACTACCACGTTCCCACTGTCCTGCTATCACTTCTGGCCGCGATCTTCGCCTCTCTCACTGCGCTTTATGCGGTTAGCCGAGAGCACATGAGATGGGTGCAGATGGGGATCGGCAGCCTTTCCATGGGTACCGGTATCGCCGCGATGCATTACATCGGAATGGCCGCGATGCGGCTTAACGCGATGCATCACTATAGCGGCACGTTGTGTGTGGTTTCCGTCGTCCTGGCAGTCGTCATTTCCTTCGTCGGCCTGAGACTTATCTTCTACCTGCGCGACGAAAACCGTGGCTTGGTTTTCAAACTGGCGATCGCTGTGGTCATCGGCTTGGCCATTCCCGTGATGCATTACACGGGAATGGCCGCTGTCAGCTTCGAGCCTATGAACGGTCAGCTGGATTTAACCCACTCATTGGATATCTCAGCGCTGGCCGATAGCGCAATCTTTGCAGTCACCGGCGTGGTTCTTGGATTTGCGCTGATCACATCACTGATCGATCGACGCATCACCGTTTTGCACTTGCTTCGCGAAAGTGAACGAGAGATGCTCCGTGCTTTGATCGACCACATACCGGAGGGCATGTACATCAAGGACACCGAAGGCCGTTTCGTGATTGTCAACCTTCAGTTAGCGCGGAGCCTTGGCAGGAACGATCCGCAACTCCTGATTGGAAAGACCGACTTCGATTTTTACCCGCTTGGAATGGCGAAAAAGTTCGAAGCGGACGAGAAGCGCGTGATGCAGTCAGGTCAGGCATTGTTTGATCTCGAAGAGACGGGATTCGATGTGGCCGGCAATCGTGTACCCCTGTTGACAACCAAGGTGCCCCTGCATGACCGCACAGGCCAGGTCGTCGGCATTGCCGGCGTCGGACGGGATATTAGCGAACGAAGGAAGAATGAAGACGCAATGCGAGAAATGGAGCGAAAGTATCGCAGCTTGTTCGAGGAGGCATTCGTCGGCCTTTTCGAGCTTGCGCCGAACGGCAACGTTCTTCAAGTGAACCCGGCGATGGCCGAGTTGCTCGGATATGCGAGCCCGGAAGAAGTGCCTGCAGACATGACCGAACCTTTGTGGACGAGGGCGGTGTTACCGGAACGCAGCGCGGAGTTCACCGCCAGAATGCAGTTGGCTGGATACATCAGATCTTTCGAAATGGAGGTCTACCGAAACGACGGAAGTAAAATCTGGATTTCGACCAATGCTCGAGCTAAGTGGCAAAACGGCAGTCTGGTCGGTTATGCGGGCATGTTCGAGGATATTACAGAGCGCAAGCAGTTGCGAGAGCAGCTGTTGCAAGCGCAGAAGCTTGAATCGGTAGGCCAGCTTGCAGCCGGCATCGCTCACGAGATCAACACCCCCATCCAATATATCGGAGACAATGTTCGTTTTCTTCAAGACACCTTCGCTGAATTAGCGACTCTGAATGCCAGCTACGCTCACCTGCTGAATACAGCTCGCAAGTCGGAATTGACTCCGGAGGTGCTTGAGGAGGTTTCGGTAGTGGTCGGGAAGGTAGATGTCGACTACCTCTTTGGAGAGATTCCAATAGCGATCAACCAGACTTTGGAGGGGATATCACGTGTCTCCACCCTGGTTGGGGCGATGAAGGAGTTTTCCCATCCTGGTACCGGAGAAAAGATTCCCCTTAACCTGAACCACGCGATTGAGAGCACACTCCAGGTCGCTCGGAATGAGTGGAAGTACGTCGCCGACGTGACTATGGACCTCGACCCTGATCTGCCTCTGGTCTATTGTTTTCCCGGTGAGTTCAACCAGGTGGTTCTGAACATGGTGATCAATGCGGCTCATGCGATTGAGGATGTCGCCGCGAGAGGAGGTCCGGAGAAGGGCCTGATCACGATTCGGACACGCCGTCTGCCTGCGTGGGTTGAGGTTCGGATAACTGATACCGGAGGTGGGATCCCGGAGAACGTACGCACGCGCATTTTCGATCCCTTCTTCACCACCAAGGAAATCGGTAAAGGAACAGGACAGGGACTAGCGATTGCCCGTTCTGTGGTGGTGGATAAGCACCAGGGGACGATCGACTTCGAGACGGAAGAGGGACGGGGCACCAGCTTCATTGTCCGCCTGCCCTGTGAGGCTGTGCAAACTGCCACACCGGATAGGGAAGTAGTATGAAGCGGATCTTATTTGTCGACGATGAACAGAACATCCTCGACGGCGAGCGGCGGATGTTGCATGCTGCCCGGAATCGGTGGCAAATGGAGTTTGCCACTGGTGGCGCTGCCGCATTGCTGGCCTGCAAGCGATGCGCCTTCGATGTCGTGGTCACAGATTTACGCATGCCCGGTATGGATGGGGCTGAACTACTCCAACACATGCGGGACCAGTTTCCCGGTACCGCGCGGATCATCCTGTCTGGATATTCCGAAGCAGCATTGGCAGCCCGAGCGGTCCCCGTGGCCTATCGGATACTGGGGAAGCCCTGCAACGCAAAGACCTTGCAGACGTCATCGAACGTGTCTGTACGCTTCAGGACGCATTTTGTACACCTGCGCTGCGACCGACGATAGGCGGCATCACTGAGCTGCCCTCCTGGTCGAGCGTTTACTCGTCCCTGGAAGCAGCACTGCGCGATGCACAGGCTCCAATTGCAGATGTCGCGAAGATCATTCAACAAGACGTCGCGATGTCAGCAAAAGTTCTGCAACTCGTCAATGGCGGATTTTTTGGTTTGCCGCAGAAAGTCACCTCCCCGGAGCGTGCCGTCGCCTCTCTCGGACTCGACAGGATCAGGATCCTGCAGGATTCCGGGACCTTTAGACTCTTCGTCCCGGACACCCGGATACCAGACTCGTTTGGCCGAACAGCGCAGCTGCGCGCGCAACGCACAGCCCTCATCGTTGGCGGGCTTCCTTTAGCTTCGGAGTTTCGGGAAGCGGCATTTGTTGCTGGGCTGCTTCATGATGTGGGTACGCTGGTGTTAGCGAGCACCATGCCTGACGTATTCTGTACTGTTTTGTCGAAGATGAACGACCAGGGCTTTACCCAGGCCGAAGCGGAGGAACAACTACTGGGAACATCCCATGCCGAAATTGGAGCCTACTTGTTGGGGCTTTGGGGCATCAACGATATGGTCGTGGAAGCCATCGCTCATCATCATCATCCGACCCGCAACCCACACACCGGCCTGGATTGCTCGGGCGCTCTGTATCTGGCGAATCTGCTTGCACAGGAGTTGGAGATTCACCCCAACGACCCGCGGGGAGAAGAGCTCCACGCAGCAGACCGGCGAGGCCTGGAGGTGCTAGGTGTTCTGCAGCAATTTTCCTCATTCCGAACCGATGCGTTGGAAGCCCTGAACCGCATCGGCGATGTACTCACTGAAGGATCAGGACGTTCCCGACGCGGGGGAGACGGATGATAAATGTCGTGCCTATCCCTTCCTCCGTTTCGAAATGAATGGTTCCGCCGTGTTTGTCGACGATTACTGAGCGGGCGATAGCGAGTCCCTGTCCTGTTCCCTTGCCGATTTCTTTGGTAGTGAAGAAGGGATCGAAGATGCGCGAGCGTATGTTTTCTGGAATGCCCGAGCCGGTGTCGTGTATTCGGACCTCGACCCACTCCGGGCAACAACGGGTTTGCACTTTGATTTTTCCTTTCTCCGGGCCACCCTTTCTGACAACGTCGGCGATGGTATGCGCGGCGTTAACGATCAGGATCAGGATTGCCTGATCGAACTCGCCGGGCAGGCAGGAGACCATGGGCAATGAGGGATCGTAGTCAGTTTCCACCTCCGCCACGTACTTCCACTCGTTGCGCGCCACCGTGATGGTGCTCTCGATGGCGCGGTTCAGGTCCAGCTCGATCTTTTCCTTGGTGCCAGGATGGGAAAAGTCCTTCATTGCGCCCACCAGCCTGGATACCCGGGTCACGCCTTGCAGGGTTTGCTCGATGGCTTTGGGAATCTCTTCGAGCAGGTAGCCAACGTCGGCCTTTGCCACCGCTGCCGAAACCTCCTCCATGGTTTCGCTGGAGAGCGCGCTGCTTTTAGCCGCCCTTAATAGCCGGTCGTAGTTTGCCAGCAGAAGCTTCACGTCCGTGAAGGCATCGTTCAGGAAGCGCACATTGTCTCCGATGTACTGCATCGGGGTATTGATCTCGTGCGCTATGCCCGCAGCGAGCTGTCCGATTGACTCAAGTTTGTGCGCCTGGCGAAGTTGTTCTTCAAGCGCTATTCGCCTGGTGATATCGGCGCCGACGATGAGAATTCCGGTGCCGCCCTCCGTATGGACTTGAATCGCTTTAAGGCCGAGAGACCGGATGCTTCCGTTCCTATCTAACTTGATGCCCTCGAAACTCTGGGGAGCTGCCATCCCGACGCAGCTGGCGACTTGAGAACCAATGTCCGCCGTGAGCCATTTGACTCCACACTCGTCCAGAGTCCTGCCGGGTACGACGTCTTCCTCCCATCCCAGAATCATGGTTGCGGCTTTGTTCCATTGTTGAATACGGCCGTTCGCATCCAGTTCGATCAACAGGGATGGGATGGAATTAAGCAGCATGTCGGGATCTCGATGAGCCTGCTTTAAGACCTCGACTCCTGGTCTTCGAGCTCCGGCTTGAATCGACGCACGTCTACTGAAGAACAAAGTGGTCATCACACTGACAAACAGCAACGCCCCAAGTAGCCCCTGTATTCGTGACAGCCTTACCACCGACGCCAGTTCGGTCTCGAGATCGCTTTCCAAACCGCTCTGCAGCCTCTCCAATGCGGTCTGGACTTCACTGTTTTCAGCGGTCACGTCTCTCAGGTCCGCCTGGAGCTCTGCAGGCCGATCGGCACTCATTTTCGTTGTCCGTAATTGCAGTTCGTCGATTCGACGCCTCAGCGAGATGATTTGGTGATGTCGCTGGGGATTGAACTCCATGTGCGTGGCGACGCTGTCCATCGACGACCCCGCTTCTAGAGCGCCCCAACGGGCGCGTTCGAGCGGCGCTCTCTGCAGCGAAATGCCGCCATGACTGAACTCGCGGTTCATTCTCTGGACCAGCGTAGCGGCTTGCTGGCACATGAGCGCTGCCGGGACGAGAGACTGGGATGCGATGGTCGCATGTTTGAGCACGGTTCTTGCGGTCCACTGCATGATCCCCAGTATCCCGATCACGCCCAACACAACAACGATGAGACTGGTTTTTTTCGGCCCCGAACGTGAAACCCGAGACTTTGGTGCACTGCCTTGCATTCCTTGCATTGCTGGTGTTCCTTTGGTTCGGCCCTTTTTGCGAATGAACTTACATGTTCCGGCTCAAGCGGTGTCTCGTTCTGGCTGGACAGGCAGGCCCGATGGGCCCGTTTGTGGAAGTTGGTTACGGCGAGTCAGTGCTCGCTCGACCCTACTGGGCCTCTTGCTCCTGGTGCTTCGGCGCGTCCCAAACTTACTCGTGCTTTGGGTCCTGGTGGCAGACAATATCGGCACAAGACGTAAATTAGTTCAGCCTTTCCGGCGAGATCCGCTGGCGGACTCGCAGTGCCCAGCTAGTACTGGTGAGGATGGTGGGTTTTGCCGATGTACAAACGGACGGCACCGCTTGCGACGCTGCTTTAGCTTGCGAGCATCGAGTCGTTCAGGAACACCATGCCTGCAAAGATCCTTCTCGTCGACGACGAACCCGCGATCCTGGCGGGCCATGAAAGAACGCTGCATCGTGAGTTCGAAGTTGACACGGCTGTCGGGGGAGAACTCGGGCTGCAAGCCATGCAGAGAACAGGTCCGTACGCCGTAATCGTCTCAGACATGCGCATGCCTGGCATGAGTGGCGCACAGTTTCTGGCGAAGGCGCGCAAGTCAGCACCGGATTCGGTGAGGATGCTGCTAACCGGCTATACCGACCTGGGCGCTGCCATGGAAGCGGTCAACGAGGGCAACATCTTTCGCTTTCTTACCAAGCCGTGTGCGAAAGAGGTTCTGGTAGCGGCCATCAATTCCGGCGTGGAACAGAATGAACTCATCCGAGCGGAGCGTGAACTTCTCGAAAAGACTCTCCTCGGCAGCATCAAGGTCCTTGCGGAGGTTCTTGGGGCGGCCAGCCCGGAAGCGTTTGGAAGATCGCTGCGGATCGCGCAGTTCGTTCGCCACATCGCCAACAGGTTCAACTTCGAATTCCGTTGGCGTTTAGAAGTGGCGGCTACCCTCTCCCAGCTTGGCTGCGTAACTCTCGACGGGGAGCTAATCCAGAAGTGCTTCAGCGGCGCGAAGCTTTCGCAGAACGATCAAGCCCGCTTTGAAACCCATCCGGAGGTGGGTATGCAGCTTCTCGCACACATCCCAAGGCTGGAGGCGACTGCCTGGATGATCGGCCAACAACTGCGTACGGAGATCCCGACGCAGATTGCAAATCTACCTGCGGCCTGCGTCAAGGAAACTGTCCTTGGCGCAAAGATTCTTAAACTTGCGGTGGCCTTCGATCTCCTACGCACAAAGCTCTCCGATATCGAGGCGATCAATCATCTCGGTACCCGGAGGGCTGAATTCGAGCGCGAGCTGCTCGATGCGTTGACCGGCATGCGGGCCGTTGGTGGAGGAATGGTATCGCGCCGGGTCTCCACACTGAAATTGGCAACAGGTATGGTTCTGGATCAGGATGTTCGAAACAAAGAGGGTTTGTTGCTGATTGCAAAAGGCCAGGAGATCAACAGCGCGGTGCTCGGGAAGTTGGAGAATTTCGCTCGGGCGGGTCTGATCGACAAGGAGATCCAGGCCCTGATTCCGATGTAGTTCCTTTGGCTAAAGATCCTGGCGTAGAGCCGGTATGCTCGGTAGCATGCGTCTGCGGCGTAGCGACGGTTGGAGCAAACTTGGTTCCATCGGGCCCCCATTGGGCACACGATTGCTCGCAAGAAGTCGAGACTCGAATTGGCCATTAACGATGCGTACAGCAGTCTACCTGGGGCGAAGCACGCCGCTGCTCAGCGGAGTTCACCCGCTCGC
>CAZZVD010000213.1:0-9677 GCA_964657465.1 uncultured Acetobacteraceae bacterium
GCACCCGGGATTCGTTTCACGGAAAGAGTTTTTTGGAGAGGCGGGATTCCCAGGGTTCACCCGGCCAATTGCCCTTCCGCAATCAGCATCGCGGCCACTTTGGCACGCCGAATGCGTTCTCTTAATTGAGCCGTGACTACCCGGTGGCACCGCAGGCACAGCGTGCGGATATTATCCAGGTCACACTCCCCGCCGCCTTCAGCCACCGGCAGAATGTGATCGGCATCCCAAAGGCTCTTGCGCATGCGCAGGGTCAGGCCCCAATGCTGCATGAGCTGCCGGCGTACATCTCCGCGCGCCCTTCGCAGCCGGGCGTGCTCCTTCAACGCGTTCAGACCGCAGTGCGCGCATACGCCCTTATCCCGCTTGAAAATCTGCTGCCGGAGATACATCGGCTGCGAACGCAATTTCCATTCATGCACACAGAACTCCGAGCAAAAGGTAAAACGCCGAGGCGGCACCTCTAGCGAGCACCAGCGGCACAACCCTCGCCCGTTTGGCCCACGGGGCATCTGTTTGCGGTCAGCTCGACCTCCGGTCATGGTGCGCGCAGTGCTCATAAATCATTTTTAATGCGTCCGTCCCCGCCGACGTAAGTGCCTCCGCAGGCGACCATAGGCACTCGCCAGAGTTGGGCCAGACCCACCCGCGAGAAACCCCTTTCCATGCACCAATCGCCGGAGTAGAATTCGGCGCCTCATCGGAACACGGCCTTCTCCGAGCCCTTCCGATGGGCGGCGACCAGTGGGTCTAACGATTCGCCGAGGAGGCTAACCATGCGTTCCTTCGTTCAGCAATCTGTACTCGCCACCCTCGCCGTCACCTTGCCCCTGCTGGTTTCCGGCTGCGACCGGCATAAGAAGTCTGAGACCTATTTCCTGATTGCCACCAACATCGGGCTCAACTATTGGCAATCTGCCCATGCAGGCTTCTCCCGTGGCGCCGCCGAATACGGTATCACCGAGGAGATGCGCGGTCCCGACACCTTCAACCCCGCGGTCGAGGTGGACGAGTTTCGCGCCGCCATCGCGCGCAAACCTGCCGGCATCCTGGTCTCGGTCGCCGATCCAAAACTCATGGGACCCGCAATCAATGACGCCATTGCCGCTGGCATCCCGGTCATCACCATCGACTCCGACGCTCCAGAAAGCCAACGCCTCTATTTCATCGGGACTAACAACCTGGAAGCAGGCCGCCTCGGCGGCCAACGCGTCGCTGCCGAATTAGGAGGTAAGGGGAATGTCGCATTCTTTACCATGCCCGGCCAACGAAACCTGGAAGAACGGCTAAAAGGCTACAAAGATGTATTCGCTGACTCACCCGGAATCAAAATCGTCGAGGTCTTTGACATGAAGGGTGAATCCGGTACCGCCATGGATAAGGCAGTCGAATACCTGGGCCGCACCAGAGCCGCAAAGATCAACGCGCTCATCTGCCTAGAAGCTTCTGCCGGCAAAGACGTCGCCGAAGCTTTCAAACGCTCCAAAGCCCAGAACACCCTGCTGATGGCCATGGACGTAGATCAGGCAACGCTGGAACTGGTGAAAGGTGGGACGATTGCTGCCACAATCTCGCAAAAGCCCTACACCATGGCCCTCCTGGGCCTTAAGGCACTGGATGAAATACACCACTATCCCCTCAAGCCGCTGGCGCGTGAATACGCTTCGGACGCGTCCTCCCCGATCCCGGCGTTTGTCGATACCGGAGTCTCCCTGGTCGACAAGAGCAATGTCGATAAATTCCTTTCCCCTTCGAAAGCACCGTGAAAGGAACCGCTTCGGTAACGTATGTGCGTCTTACGTATCCGTGGAAACCATGCGCTTGTCCCGCACAGGGCGGTCGTGTCCGTAAGCTTGACGTAACAGAAATTTAGTAATTCCTCTTTCATGGGATAACTCTTCCGCCACAAAACATCTATAGATTTTAATTAGATGTCTTTGCGGAGATGAGAGCCCCACATGCGAGCATTCTCGCTGAAACAGTTATTGCGACGTTCTCCGGAACCATCGGCCCAGGGCACGAACGACCAGCGAATGAATGAAGAAGGCTCATCCGCAGAAGCAAAAGCGCTCCGCCGCCGCGGGTTTATCCATAACGTCATCGCGCTGTACGGGGTCCAGGCCTGCACCTACGCGCTGCCCCTGCTCACATTCCCTTACCTGGCACATGTGTTGGGTCCTTCCGGATGGGGCGTCGTGGTATTCGCCCAGGCAATCGGCGATGTGATCGCCAGCATAGTCGAATACGGATTCGACATCTCGGCCTCGCGGGCGACCTCACGAAACCGCGAGAACCGCGAAGAGCTGGCAAAACTGATTTCGGGCGTTCTGGGCGCCAAATTCCTGCTGGCAGCGATCTGTATTGCCGGCGCCATCTTCTCTCGCCGATTTACCCATCACGTCGCTCCCTCCATGGCATTGTTCTGGGCAAGCACCATCTGGGGCGTTTGCCAGGGCATCAACATGCTTTGGTACTTCCAGGGGCTGGAGCGCATGAAACTCGCCAGCGCCCTCGAAATTGCCGGCAAGGTCATGGCTACCCTCAGCATCTTCGTCCTGGTGCACAAGCCAGACGACGGATGGAAGGTGATGGCGGCTCAATGCGTTGGTTGCGTGGTCGCGCATGGCATCACCGTCTTTCTGGCGTACGGCGAAGTCGGGTTCAGCTGGCCCACACCCTCTTCAGTATGGAGCGCCTTACGCCTGGGTAGCTCCATGTTTCTGTTTCGCGCCGTGCAGAGCCTGGCAGGTTCAGTAAACAGGCTGGTGCTGGGATCGGTCGCCCCGGTGGCCACCCTGGGGGAGTACGCCGGCGCCGAACGTATCACCCGCGTTTTCCAGCAAGGCATGTGGCCGGTCAACCAGGCACTCTACCCCAAATTGACCCGGCAGGTGGAAACCAACCCAGGGGACGCGATGAAAACCGTTCGGTTAAGCCTGCTTTTGCTGGGCAGCCTGGGGTTGCTCTTCGGCCTCATCGTTTTCTTTGCAGCACCGCTCATGGTTCGGTTCATTCTGGGGCCGGCTTTTCTTGATTCCATTCCAGTGCTGCGGGTCTTCGCCGTCTGGATACCCATGATCGCGCTTTCCACGGTCATCATTTTTCAGTTGCTGCTGCCCAATCACCTGGATAATCAGTTCAATTTCGTAAACCTGACGGCGGGCGCGGTGGGCATAGGGGCCGCGGTGATACTGGCTCCCCGCTTTGGTGCGGTCGGCATTGCCTGGTCAGCGGTGGTCGCCCAGATCTATTCACTCGTCGCGTTCTTAATCGTCCTCACCCGGGCCAGGCTAAACCCATTCGCGCCGCCCACCCCTTCCGGGTACAGGCTTGGCCGGCAATCGGGCAAGGGAATACCCGCATTGGCCCCGGCCACAGGAAACCAGCAGCAGGCGCTCAACCTGCGGGACAGGTTGGCCGAGGCCGATGCGCAGGCGATCGCCGTACCGCCCATCATCGTGCCGGCGACGGGGCTATCGACTACCCGGGCAATCGCACATAAGCCCTGAGTACCCGAGCAGTTGTAGGAGTGAGCAAGTAACAGGACGCCCGCCGTTGGCGGCCACTGAACGCAGACGGCCCTCTCGGTTGCCATAAATCCTCGCCCAGTGGCTTGCTCACAGGAAATCTCAACATTTTGTGTCCTTTCCCTGCCCCTTTCCCGAAAGGGATCGGCGTGTGCGGGAGTGGATTGCCCCCTCAGTGCTGGTGTGACAAGTAGGCCTTCCGCGACGCTGCCCAGACTAAAGTTACTTTTGCCAGCGGCCGATACGGGTCGTATGGAACGCGGCTGAGATCAACCGCAGTTCCAGACGCTTCCCCGCACTCACCTCATCTGGCACATTGGCAATCCGCAGAGCCGGCCGTTTCCCAGGGCCGGCTGAAAGCAAGCTATTCCCCACTTCTGCCGCAGCGGTCCGAAAGCAAGCAACCGCAGACACCACCATGAAGGAAACGCGATGACAGTATGGAAGCGTTCGCAGGGCCCCACCCACCAATCCAACTTCGTTCACAATGTGATCGCGCTGTACGGGGTGCAGGCCTGCACCTATGCATTGCCGCTGCTTACTTTTCCTTACCTGGCACACGTGCTGGGCCCCTCCGCCTGGGGCAGCGTGGTGTTCGCGCAGGCTATTGGCGTGGTAATTGCCAGCATAGTCGAGTATGGGTTCGATATCTCGGCCGCACGCGAAACCTCGCGCAGGCGCGATCAGCCCGACCAGCTTTCCGCTCTGATTTCGGGAGTCCTGGGCGCCAAAACGCTGCTATCCATCGCCTGCATCGCCGGCGCCCTGCTTACCCGGCGGTTCACGCTCCGGGTCGCTCCTTCCCTGGCGCTTTTCTGGGCAAGCACCCTCTGGGGCGTATGCCAGGGAATCAATATGCTCTGGTTCTTTCAGGGACTCGAGCGCATGCGACTGGCCAGTAGCCTCGAAATCAGCGGCAAAGTTCTGGCTACTTTGAGCATTTTCGTGCTGGTGCACAAACCAGAGGATGGATGGAAGGTGATGGCCGCCCAGTGTGTGGGCTGCGTGATGGCGCATGGCGCGACGGTCTTTTTGGCCTATCGCGAAGTTGGTTTTCGCCGGCCTACCTGGTCTTCCATTGCCCATGCGATGCATCTGGGCGGGTCCATGTTTGTGTTTCGCGCCGTGCAGGGCCTTTCCGGCTCCGCCAACCGCCTGGTGCTTGGCTCGGTGGCTCCCGTGGCCGCTCTGGGCCAGTACGCCGGTGCAGAACGCCTGGTGCGCGTATTCCAACAGGGCTTGTGGCCGGTCAACCAGGCGCTCTACCCCAGGCTAAGTAATCAGACACAGAAAAATCCGTCCGGCGCGATGAGGACGGTGCGCCTCAGCCTGCTTTCGCTCGGTGGCGTGGGCCTGGTTTTCGCCGCGGTGATCTTTATGGGAGCTCCCTTGATGGTCAGGGTGATTCTTGGTCCGCAGTACGCCGAGTCGGTCCCTGTCTTGCAGGTGTTCGCCCTGTGGATCCCGCTTACGGCGTTAGTCACGGTCCTGACTTTTCAACTCCTGCTGCCCAATCGTCTGGATGGTCCCTTCAACTTCGTGAATCTAACCGCCGGCCTGGTAGGCGTCGCAGCGGCTTTACTGCTCGGACCGCGGTTTCGTGCCGTGGGCATCGCCTGGTCGGCGGTGGTCGCCCAGACGTATACCCTGCTCGCCTTCCTCGTCATTTTGGCGCGCGCGCGCCTCAACCCCTGCGCACAGCAGGCCGCAATACCCGCTCGCCGGTCGCAGCCGGCTAGACTGATTCCCGTATTGACGACTGCCGACCAGAAAGGCGCTTTCCCCAAGCGCCAACATATCTCGCCATAATGCATTCCTCTTTTGAGGGATCACGCATCGCGACAAAATCACCTATACGTTGAGACAAATCTCAACGGCGAGAAGAAGACATGGAACAGAGCTACGGAAAAGGAACCCTGGTGCCCACTGGCAAACACGCTCCGGCAATGGACGTGCGCTATCAAATCAGCATGCAATCGATTCAGGTCAAGGAGCCGGATGGGTCTTTCCTCCGGCAAAAAGCAGTCGTCCACTCGATTGCCGAGGTGGCCGGCCGGCATATCGATCTGGGCGACTTCGATCTGCTGGTGGGCGATCAACTCGTACGCTTGAAACATGTGGACAGCGAACCCGAATGGCTGGTGCTTTCGTCCAGCGCATCAAGAATTTGCCAGGCCTAGCAACCCGGAAATCTGTGCGAGCTGGACACTGTTCGCCCACAATGGATGGCTTGTAAGCACCATCAAACAAGGCCTCGCCTTTCTCTGCTGCAAGGTGCTAGTATCCAGTCGAATACCCAGCACGCAGAGGCCGGGCGGGAAGGTGGTTCGTGCCTTTCCTTCATCTAGACGCAAGAACAAGGTCCCCCTGCTGGCAATGGTTTCGGAGGCGGACACATGCGCGTCATTTATTCCATCGGCACACCCTTACTATCCATTTTGCTGGCCGGCTTGCCCGCCTCAGCCCAACAGGCTGCTGACCCCGCTGCTGCTGCCCCGGCCAATGCCGCCGCAACCGACAGCACTCCCGCAACGGACAATCCTTCCGCTGCGCCTCTGCCGTCGGCTGAGCCGACCGTTTCCGCACATTCCAGGATCCGGATCGTGCGTCTTAGCGAAGTAAAGGGCGAGGTGCAACTCGATCGCAACACCGGCAAAGGCTTTGAAACGCCCATGGCTAATCTCCCTATTGTTGAGGGAAACAAGCTGAAGACGGGTAACGGCGTTGCAGAAGTGGAGTTCGAGGACAACAGCACCCTCCGCGTCGCACAAAACTCAATAGTGACGTTTCCCAGGCTTGAGCTCTTGCCCGGCGGTGCCAAGGCGTCTTCGGTCGAGGTGATGCAGGGCATGGTTTACGTCAACCTGATGAAGACCAAGGACAATCAATTTGCCGTGACTTTCGGCAAAGAAACGGTGAACCTGCCGCCCGACAGTCACGTTCGTCTGCAGCTAACCCCGAGCCAGGCCGATCTGGCCGTACTGCATGGCGATGCCCTGGTGGCAGGGCCGGCAGGAACCGAGACGGTCGGCAAGAACAAGACAGCAACGTTCAACCTGACAGGAGACGGGCAGCCGGAGGTAGCCAGGAATGTGGCTGAACTGCCGATGGACGCCTGGGACCACGACGCCGTGCAGTATCACAAGAGCTATGCCAATGCCTCGGCCTTCGCGGGCTCCCCTTACTCTTATGGCATCAACGACATGAACTACTATGGCAGCTTCATCAACGCCTCTGGATGCGGTGGTTCGATGTGGCGGCCGTACTTTACCAGCGCGAGCTGGGATCCCTATGGCAGCGGAGCCTGGGCCTACTATCCTTCGGCAGGCTATTCCTGGGTTTCGCCCTATCCCTGGGGCTGGACACCGTTCCATTACGGCAGCTGGGCTTTTTGCCAGGGTGTCGGCTGGGGCTGGCGTCCAGGTGGTTCGTGGATGGGCCTGGCCTATAACGGGGTCGTGACTCCGCAAAACTCGCTGCTGGCGTCGTCGCAGACCTTCGGCCGGCCTCGCCCGCCGGTGCACCCGCCGGTTGCAACGCAGTCGAGCCTGGTGCCGGTCAACCTGAAATCGTTACCGGCTTCCAGCTTGAAGAACGACAACACATTCGAGTTCCGCAGCAACTCGGCAGGCTTCGGCGTGCCGCGCGGCAGCCTGGGCAAGCTCAACAGCTTCTCCGGACAGACAGCCACCCACGGCACCGTCAGCACGCCTGTCTTTTCAGGGGCGGCTGCGCAGCACGGTGGTGCTGGAAGCTATCGCGGCGCGGAATCGCAATCGCCCTCTGCAGCAGGCGCGTCCTCTGGCCGGTCTTCCTCGCCAGGCTTCCAGGGTCCTGCGAGCTCTGGTATGTCGCACGCCTCTTCGGGCATTTCCAGTGGTGGTGCTGCGCATGGCGGTGGTGGAGGGGGCGGCAGACGATAATCCGCCCCGTCTACGGAACCATCCCCAGGAAAGTAGAAGCAGGCAGCGCAGCGGCGTTGTAAAGATTGGCATCCGTAAACCCTTGCCACGCGTAGCGGATTTGAACTGGATCCGCTACGTTTGGGGAGGAAACCAGAACAGATTTACCCTGAATGGTTGCGCTGGCAGGCACGAAGTGGCCATCGGCCGCCGCGATCTCAAACCCCTTCACCTCGCCACCGCGACTCATCAAGCCCTCTGCATAATCGAACCACACCCGTAATCCATTGCCTTCGCGCGTGGTCTGCCGGTAGAGCGGCCCGCGATAGGCAAGCTCCGTCTCGCCATAAGCCAGCGCCCTTCCCGCAAGGGCCAGGCGCGCCCCCACGGTTTGTTTGTCGGGCGGATGGACGTTGTCCCGCTGCCCCACGTCGAGCGTGACCGCCATGCCTGTGTTCGCCACGTATAAAGCCCGGCGCTGGCTATCGCGCAGTAATCCCCAGTTTTCGTTCGGGGAGTCGAAGCTGGAAATCTGCACATACAGAAAAGGCAGGTTGCCCTGGCGCCACTGATGCCGCCAATCCGCGATCAGGGCGGGCATCAGCCGAGCGTATAGCCCAACCCGTTCCGGTGCGCTGTCCGACTCCCCCTGGTACCACAGGAAGCCCTTGATTGTGTAAGGCGTGAGCGGCGCGACCATGCCGTTGTAAAGGCCTGCGGGAATCCAGGAGACTGGATCAGGGTGCCACGGGTGCGTTGGCTTGGGCTGATGCTGCGCAGCCGCATCCGCGTCCGCGCGTTTTTCAGCGGCCAATATGAGAGCAAGGTGCGTTTGCATATCGGCGAAGTGGGCCCGGTTGGCAAACGCCGGCAACAGAGACGCATCCGCCGAAAGCGTGTCCAGGCTAATCCAGGAATCGATCGGTGTACCTCCCCAGGAGGAATCGATCACGCCGATGGGCACATGTTCGCGGTGGCTGATCTCGCGAGCGAAGAAGTAAGCGACTGCGGAGAAGTCTTTGGCCGTCGACGGTGTGCACGGTTGCCATGCGGCACGGATGGCCGCGAGCGGTGCATCGGACGAGGCGTGCTCGATCCGCAAGAGGCGCACTTGTGGCAGATCTGCCAGGGCGATTTCTTCGGCAGCGTTGTTTACGTGGGCTGACGGGGGAAAGCCGGCAAGTGGCATTTCCATATTGGATTGCCCAGAGGCAAACCATACATCGCCCACCAATAAATCGGAACGATTCAACACCGAGCTGCCCCGCACCGAGAGCGTATAGGGGCCGCCGGCGGCTTCCGGCGCGAGCCAGGCCTCCCAGAGTCCTAATGAATTGGCGGTGGTGGTCAGCGTTTGCGCATGAAAGGCGATGGCCACTTGCTCCCCGGGATTGGCTTCTCCCCACACATGGATGGGGGCATCCCGCTGCAGCACCGCGTGATCGGTGATGGCAGTCGCAAGCTGTAACTCCGCTTGCGATGCGAAGGTAACAAAGAAAATAGCAGTCAAAGTAACCAACCGAAAACGCATTCTTAGCTCCCAGAAATAAGTTACGTACCTGACAACTTGGTAGAGGCAAGTCGCCTCATATAGGTCTAGCATAGGCTGATCGGTTTGCTCTTACCCCCGGAGAGCGCATTTCAGCGATAGGATAAGGAAGGACATTATGGTAAGTGGGCTAATTTGGTGGATCATCGTCGGCCTCATCGCAGGCTGGCTCACTGGCAAGATCATGAGCGGCGGTGGCTATGGCCCGCTCATGGATATTGTCATCGGCATTCTCGGAGCCATCGCGGGTGGTTTCATCATGTCGCGTTTGGGATACGCCGGGTCCGGTGGCTTACTCTACACCATCATTGTTGCCGTGATTGGCGCCGTGATCCTTACACTGTTGCTGCGGCTGATTACACGCGGACGTGTCCGCCAAATCTAGCGGACGCAGCCGGATGCGTTACTTCTGATAAACAATAAGCCCGCTCTGATCGAGCGGGCTTATTGTTTTCGCCTGCAAAAGCAGGTACGAAGCCGATGAACGGGTCGGTTGCAGGGAAAGACTTGCCGGTCGATTGCAGTGAATTCCCACATCTCCCGGCAAGAAGCCGCCGTGAGATATCGCCAACCCTATTCCGTTGAGGCGTCCGGCAGTTTGGGTTTGGAGCTGTCACAAACTTGGGCGACGCATTTCACGGCGTCTAACCCGGATTTCTCACAAGTAAGCTGTAGATCTGGGTAGGAGAATTTAGAAGG
>CAZZVD010000214.1:0-9662 GCA_964657465.1 uncultured Acetobacteraceae bacterium
CTCCGCGAGCATGGGGCACCCGTCCAGGGGTGGGGGCATTGTGGTTGTCTCCGGAGAGTCGTGGTGAGAAATCCAGGCTAAGTGGCAAAGATGTTCCCAAGGAAAGGTAGTCGTTTGTTTCTGAAAACCTCACTTAACCGGCTCCGCGGACGATCCCTGCTGGACGCGCGCACCGCCACCGCGGAACAACTGTTCCTCGCCCCACCCTTCACGCCAGAAGTCGTGGCTGCCATTCGCCTCATCTCCACTCGCCTGCCGCTCAAAGCAGATGAAGCCTCACGCCTGCTGTGGCAACAGGAAAGCAATGCAGCCAGCGCGGCTGAATATGACGCGCTGCAACCATTGTTCGCCGCCCGCCCCGCACCCCAACGCGTGTTGGAAATAGGTCCCGGCTTCGGACGCTCCGTCGTCTTCTTCCACAAAAAAGGCTTGTGGCCCCATACCGAAATCAATCTCTACGACGCCGATGGCAGCAGCACGCGTTATAAGCAGAAATATTACGAACACCCGCCGCAATGGCCGGACACGTCTTCCTTCTGCGGAAACCTCTCGCTGTTGCGGAGCATGCTCAGCTATAACGGCGTCCCCGACGTTCACCTCTATGACGCACGCACCACCCCGCTTGCTCAACTGCCCGGCCCCTTCGACCTGCTCTACGGGTTCTACAGCATCGGCTTCCACTGGTCGCTCGAGTACTATCTCGACGACCTGTCGCCGCTGATGCACGATGAGAGCCTGCTGGTGTGCACGCTGAACAAAAATTTTCGTCCCTTCGCGCGGCTCGACCATTGGCACACCCGGGTGCTGGCCTGCCGTGAGGTGAAGAAGAATGCGCCACCGCTACAATTACTGGTGCTGAGCAGGAGCCCGCTGCCCCAGGTCGGCCGCGCGCTCGCCGAGGTTTATGGCTAAGCTGGCCAGCTTCACCCACGACCTTTACCCACCACCTTTTGTTTGATCAAAAAAAGAAGCCCGCGGTCCGTACCAGCGCAAAGCGCTGTCTGTATCCTTACCGGCGCAAAGCGCCGTCTGTATCCTTAACTGATATGTGCGGCCGCTACGTACGTAAGTCCACCCGTCGTGAGATCGCTGCCTGGTTCACCGCGGAAGACGTGGAAGACGCCGCCTGGGGCGAGAGCTACAACGTGGCGCCGCAGACCTTTCAGCCAGTGGTGCGCCGCCACCCCGGCACCGGCCGTCGCGAGATCGCGCTGCTGCGCTGGGGTCTGATTCCTTTCTGGGCCAGCGAAGCCAAAATTGCTTTTCGCACCATCAATGCACGGGCAGAAACCGTGGCCACTGCGCCCGCGTTTCGCGACGCCTGCAATCGCCGCTGCCTGGTGCCCGCCGACGCCTTCTATGAATGGCAGGCCCGGGACGCCAGGCGCAAGCAACCCTACGCCATCGCCCTGGCCAGCCACACCCCGTTCGGTTTGGCCGGGCTGTGGGACCGCTGGAAAAATCCCGCAGACGGGCAGTGGCTGGAAACCTTCTCCATCATCACCACGGCCGCCAATGCCGCGATCGCGCCCATGCACGACCGCATGCCGGTGATCCTCGAACCGAAAGACTACGAGCGCTGGCTGGACGCCCCGGCGATACCGCTCGATTTGCTGCGGCCGTTTCCCGCAGAAAATATGACCGCATGGAAAGTCGTTGAAGCAGTGGGCAATGTGCGCAACGACCGGCCGGAGTTACTCGACCCGCCGGCGGCAGAGCCTGCGCCCGGGCAACCCGCCCTGGCCGGGCAAACCGAACAGCCCAGCCAGCCCGGTTTGTTCGATAGCTTTTTGCCGCCGGCCTAACTCACCTGGCTCGCTTGTTGCGGATACGCAACAAAAAACCCTCTCAGCCCATTAGTCGCATCTCTAACTCAAGTGTCTTTCTTTGCCGTGCGTTCTATGTCTGTTGTTGCGGATCCGCAACAACAGAAGGCGCTTGCAGAAGGGCGAGGAGGGTAGTTGCAAGCTTTATAACAGGAGCTGTTACGTCAAAAAAATTTAGCACAGTCGCAGATATAGCGTCCCCTGTACCTTGGATAAAAATAATCTGTTTGGGTTATTGCGTGATACCACGGGGTGCTCCATACTGCTTCTAGTTTCAGCCGTAACTGCCAATTTTGGCAGTTATGTTCTTAAAGAGTCCCCCCGGTTCCGCGCGACTCTTTTCTGCCTTTAGTTTCTCCCCCAGGAAACTCGGAGAAGTAATGAGCCCTCTTCGGAGACATGGTGGCGGGCGCCCCCGCGCCGCCCACTCTATTCTCGATTTAGCAGAGCAGTGGGGTATCTCAGAAAAAGCAGCGCGCCGCCTGGCCGCGTTGCATTTAGATGAAGATGCCCTGGCGATCATGGTGTGCGACAGCAAGCGGTATGCGGCCGCGCAACGTGGGTCGGCCGCCCCCCGCGGTCATTACACCGGTGGCATGCGTGCCCTGGGGATGCGCAGCCGCGTGCCGGCAGGCCGCCCATGACCGGGCCGGTGCAGGCCGGCAAGCGGCTGCGGCACGACCTGCTGCGCCGGGTACACGCGGGCGATGTGCAGTATGCCCGCAAGCTTACCCATTCACGCACAGTGATTGTGCTGCGCGCGGGTGGGGAAGAGCTGGCTTTCCTTTACAGCAGCCGCAGCAAGCGGATCGTGTGCTTTCTGCCGCCAGGTGCGCCTGAAACCGCGCAATGGCGGGTCCTTCTCCGCGGGTCGCAGTGAAGCGCGTGGGTCCGCATGCGGTCGGTCGGGACGCATGGGAGGATGCGCAGGCAGTGATGCCGGCCAGCCTCCCGGCGGAGACGGCGATCCTGGGCGCCATCCTGCTGGATAAGCGCCATTATCACGAAGCCGCCGTGGGGGTAGAGGCGGCCGACTTCTACCTCGATTCGCATCGCCGCATCTTCGGCAGCATGGCGGCGCTGATGCGGCTGGGCCACAGCGTCGACATTGTTACGTTAGCCGAACAGCTACAGCGACAGAAGGAGCTCTCGCTGGTGGGCGGGGTGGTTTACCTGGCTGCCTTGACTGAGGGCTTGCCGCGCCGCTTGTCGATTGACGACTACGTGCGCATTGTGAAAGACAAGTCGCTGCTGCGGCAGACGATTGTCGAAAGCCAGCGGGTGCGCACGCTCGCCGGCGACCAGAGTGACACGGCGGCCGATGTGCTCGCCGAGGCGGAGGCTGGGTTCCGCCGCATTGCCGGCCGTGCTGTCGACCAGGGGCTGACCTCGGTGGCGGACTATGTCAGCAACCATTACCCCTGCATTGACAAGATCTTCGATGGCTATGCAGGTTTGAGTGGGGTAGCCTCCGGCTTCGCTCGTCTGGATGACCTGACGGCTGGTTTTCAGCCGAAGGAGCTGATCATTCTGGGTGCGCGGCCGTCGATTGGCAAGACCGCGGTGGCGGCGAACATAGCGGTGCACGTGGCGGCAGCCGGCAAGACGGTCGCTTTCTTCAGCCTGGAGATGCCCAACAAGGCCCTGATCGATCGCATGTGCTGTGCCCAGGGCAAAGTGGATCTGCAGGCTCATCGCCATGGCAGGCTGAGCGCGCAGCAGAAGGAGCACTACCTGCGCGCACTGGGGGAGATTACGAACACTCCTCTTTACATTGACGATCAGCCGGCGCAGACTGCCGCTTCGATCGAAGGCAAGGCTTCGCGTCTGCAGGTGCAGCACGGGCTGGATCTGCTGGTGGTCGATTACCTGGGCTTGATGGCCGCCGAGCGCCGGGGCACGGAGACGCGCGAGCAGGTGGTCGCCGGCATCAGCCGTGCGATGAAGGGTATGGCCAAGCGGTTGAGTGTGCCGGTGATCCTGTTATCGCAATTGAATCGCGAGTTGCACAAGCGCATGGATAAGCGGCCCATGTTATCGGACCTGCGTGAGTCGGGAGCGATTGAGCAGGATGCGGATCTGGTGTTGTTTCTGCATCGCGAAGAGTATTACAGCCGCGACGATGAATCCGTCGCCGGGAAAGGCGAGCTCATCATCGCCAAGGCCCGGAACGGACCCCTGGGCACCGTCCATTTGAATTACGACGCCAGGACTTGTTTGTTCAGTGGGTAACGCGGGTAACCTCTTAACCTGAAGTTATGGTTCAGGAACAAAGAGGGTAAAAACCCTCCCACATCTCCCGGCTGAAAAACGCCGTGAGATATGGGGCACCCGCATGGGTTTCAGGTCAACTTTTGGTGGTGAACACGTAACTCTTTGCCTGAAGTTATCCCGCATGTGCTGTAACTCAACTGTTAGTGGTTAACATGAACAGTGATTTTGTTAATCAACTATAACTTATCTTGAGTTATAACCCATGCGGGTGCCCCATATCTCACGGCGTTTTCCAGCCGGGAGATGTGGGAGGGTTTTTACCCTCTTTGTTTCTCAACTGTAACCCTGACTCACCCCCAGGGGAAACCTACCGCCGCCGCCGTGCCGTGATGGCAATCGGCGCGTCCTCGCGATCCAGGGCTTCCGCCGCCTGCTGCCAGCGAATCGCGGCCGTGCCCACCTCCAGCCCGCGCACCGCCTGTTGCAGCACCAGCGTCCGTGGCTCGGTCGATTGCTGCACAAACGTGTACAGGGCATAGCGCGTCTCATCCGCTACGTCATCCAGCGGATCCCCGGCGATTTTGCGCACATCGCCCGGCCGGCCATCATCATGCATCCTGGTGCGCAACGACTCAAACGTCTTCGGACACACATCCGTCACTTCAAACTCGCCCGTGCGCAGCATGCGATATAACAACTGCCACCCACCCATCCGGTCATTGGAAGCACGCTCACAGGCTATCTCCCAGGGCGCAAACACTTCATTAATCTGGTCTGCAATCGTATGTCCATCGCCAATATCCCGAAAGTTCGCAGGGTCAAGATAGGCAGCCACAATGCGGCGGCGCTCGCCCTGCTGCGCCGGCGCGATAAACGCATCCACCACCATCTGCGCCAACTCATACGCCGGCACATGCGGCACCACCAACTCACCCACCTTGCGAATGCGCCCGTTGGGAAACGCAGTCCCGGCATCGGGCCGGGCCAGCATGCCGGGGATCGACGCAGCCATCGGCATCTCCGCCGGACCGCGCGCATACAACCCCACCGACGAGGACGACTTGCCATACCCGTAATCAATGGAAAGAAAATGATTGTGCCACCAGGCCACACCAGCCTCGGCAAGGGGACGCACCAGGCCGGCATGCACAAAAGGGAAATACGCGCCCTCCAGCGTGCACCAGCAGCCCTGCTCCATCGCGGCCGCGGCGCCCCCCGCCATCATGTGCAGGCGCTGCGCATACTGCGCATCGAGCAGGGTATGGTCCGACAACTTGCCGGGGATAAACGCCACCGAGAAAGGAATCGCCGCGCCATCCGAAGGCCAGCAACAATCACGGTACAGCCGCCCGGATTGCGCCGCCCCCAGCGGGTTGTGCACCGGGCATTGCCCGCGCAGAAACAGGTTCTGGTGCCAGGCCGCCCCCACGTTGCCAGGGTTGGACGTAAGCCGGACGCGCAGATGCAGCGACCGGTCCGTGGCGCTGAGGCGGCCAAGAATGTTGCGCACCTGCTTCTCGGTGTGCAGCGTCGACTCGTCAAAGCCGATAAAGGAATAGCGCGGGCCCAGGTACTTCCACACATCCTCATCCGTCTTCATGTAGGCGAAGCGGATGGTGGCGCCGGAAGGGAAACGCCACGTCCATTTCGGCGAACCGGTAAACACGCCGCCCAGCGGGGCGTACAGCCGCCGTGTCTTATCGATCAGATCGGTCATCTCGACGAACGAGGAACGAAAGACGATGGCCCGCAGGTTGGGGTTATCGAACTCCTGCACCGCGTCCATCAGCATGGTTTCGGTTTTGAGCGAGCCGGCCGAGCCGCCGAACAGCAGGATGTCCGCCCGGCTTTCCAGCGCGGCCTTCTGCGCCGCCGTGGCCGGCATCCAGCTGTAGTGGTCAGCCGTCATGATCCTCCCCGGCCTCACCAGTGTCGTAGGAAGAAGCCGTGGAACGCCCCTCGCGCAGCCACTCGGGGCGGAATATGTTGACCGTGCGTGGGGCCATGGCGCCCTTGTCACCGGCGGGGATGGCCAGTTCCTGGCAGAGCGCATCGAGCGCCTTCAGCTGGCCGGTGATGCTGCCCTTGGTGGTTTCCGGATCGAGGTTGGCCAGCTCCCAATACTTCGTGAGCACCTGGTGCAGGCTGACTGGTGGCGTCGGTTTCTTCATACGGCGGGTTCCTCGTGTACTATTTCGATCATGGGAAGCAAAGACAAAGGCAAGAAAGAAACCAAGAAGGCGCCGAAGCCGAAGCCTAAAGTAGAGCCCGGCCGTAAGCGCGATGACAGCCGCCTGGGCGGCCCGCCGAAGTAAGCGGGCTGCCTAGCGGTGATCCTGCCGCAGGTCTTTGCGCCGCACCGTGAGGTTGCGGCCCGTGTCTGTGCGCACACGCACAATGCGCATTTGCGGATCGACGTAGAGCACTTGGGCCACGCTGCCATCAGCCAGGCGCACCCGCGCCCCCTTCACCAAACTTCCTTTCACCACAGACGGCGTCACTCCAGATTTCGGCGCGACAGCTTTGGGAGCGACAGCCTTGGGCTCAGCCGCGACGCTCGACTGCCGGCTGTCCGCGGCTGCGACAGGTTCCGCTGCCTGAGAATTAGCCACCGTAACGGCTGCAAATCCTAAATCGGCGAGCGTGGGACGTGCGGGCCGGGCCACCGGTTCAAAGCCCAACCACGCGAGGGGATGGATTGTCATGCCTGGGACCACCTGAAAAGGTTGCCTGTGTGCCTACTCAACAAAGGCGGGATAGTCACGAAACCTTTGCCCGGGATAGGGTTTATATCGTATGTAAGGGGAGAGAAGGCTATGAAAAGCAAATGGTTAGCAGGTGCGGTACTTATGGCATCGTTTGTGCCGGCTTTCGCACAGATTGGCGTTTACATTGGGCAGCCCCCACCGCCGATCCGTTATGAAGAGCGGCCCCCCATGCCTGGCCCGGGCTATGCATGGTCCGACGGAGCCTGGGTATGGGCGGGTGGGCAATACCAATGGAGACGCGGCGAGTGGCGCCGGCCCCCCTACGAGAACGCTTACTGGGAGCACCCGCACTACGACCATTACGATAAGGGCTGGCAATACCACGAAGGTCACTGGGACCATCATGATCACGGCGACCACCATGACGACTTTGATGACCGGGAGCATGGCCGCCACTAATCGGCAGCTGGGGTCCTGATGGTTTAATCAGGGCTCCAGCACCTTGAGGTCACGATCGATCTGCTGCGCGCGGGCCAGGTGGATGCGGGGAAGATAGCCGACCTGGCCTTGCGACAACACCTTGATATATTGCGGATCGCTGCTGCGATCCATCTCTGCCCTGGTTTCTCCCGGCGTGCCGGTTTGTGTTTCCTGTCCAGCGAAGTACCGGGCCAGCCCTTCGCGGGGCGTGGTGTCTGGGCCGCTGCGTGATGGCGTCGCCTGCGAAGGCGGCGCCGTCAGATTACCGGTGAGTGGCGTTGATTCGCCCGGCCCGCTGCGCGGCGCATGATCGGGCGGCGGCCGCACCAGGCTTTGCGCATCGGCGGGAGACAGTATCTGTTGCAATTGCGTACGGCTGTCCGTATCGTCCCTGCTTTTCATAGCTGCCCTTTACCCAGGTTGCTGGCGAGCGATCCACCCAGCTGATCCCAGAAGCCGGGAGTTTTGCCGGCCTGCGTTTCATCGCCCAGCGTGGCGTCGGCCTGGTTGGCGGCCGTGCCAAAGAGCGCCTGGTTGGCGCCGATGGGCGCAGCGGACGCGCCCAGGGCCGACTGGTTGTACCCCGCGTCCCCGGCGATGCGCTTTTGTTGCGCTGCGGCCAGTGCGCTCGACAGGTCGCGGGTGTTTTGTTGGACGCCCGCCGCCGCCGTGGCCGCATCGGCAGCACTGTTCTGCCCGGTGCGCCGTGCCTGCGCCTGCAGTGCGCCGGCCAGTGAGTTGGCGCCCGCATCCGCGGTGTTGGCCAGCGCGGGATTGATGGTCTGGTCGTACGCGCCGCCCGCGGTGTACGGATTGCCGGAGACGAAGTGTGCCAGTTGGTGATCGTAGTTGCCGATGGCGTTTTCTGTGCCGCCGAAGGCAGACTGTGCGTTGTTGAAGGCGGCGGCGTTTTCGTCGCCGGCGGTGTTGAAGGCTTGAGTAGATTGGCCTCGGCTCATGCGTGTCCTCTCAGGTCTTTAGTGAAGTGCGCGAGTTTCTGGTCAACGCACCGGAAGCCGGCGCGCAGCAATGGTTTCTGAATCATGGTTTTGAGCGGCCGCGGCACGAAACATTCCAGCCAGCGGAAGCCGCGTTGTTTGAGTACGTAGGCCAGGCCGGCGATTTCCCGCCGGCTGAAAGCGGTAGCCTGGGGATCGCACCCGACGAACCGCATCTCCGCGACGCTTTCGACATAGACACAGTTACGAATAACACCGTCGCCGTCGATGCCCACCAGGGCAAGGGCGATGGATGGCCCGAAGAGGTAGGGCAGTTCATAGTCGGTGCCCTGCGCGGTCTGCTGGGCGCGGTGTAGCGCGGTGATTGCCGGCCAGTCTTCAGGGAGGGCAAGGCGCAGGGTGATGTGTGTCATGCTATTGTGCTTTCTTTTTGCGTTTTGCCGCTTTGTTTCTCCCTCCCGCTTTTGTCATCCGGCCGCCCCCTTTGTCATCCTGCCGCTCCCCCCTTTTTGTCATCCCGTACCCCCCTTTATTTGTCATCCGGACCGGATGACAAAGGGGAAACGGCACGGAACCGAAGAAACCCTCAACGCACCACCACCCCATGCTTCTCAGCATAAGCAAGCATCTGCCGCTGTGACGTATTCAGCGCCTCGTTCACTGCCGCCACCGCAGCCACCGGATCCACCGCCCCAATCCCATCCTTCACATGCACATGCCCACACGCGGGACACCCCTCCGCCCCCACCGCCAACTGCAACAAATGCCTCTGCCCGCGCCCATCCCTCAGCTCAATCACATGAAACCCGCTCGCCAGATCCAGATACTGCGCATGCACACTAAACATCCGCGTAAAGCCTCCCGCCATTGTTCCCCGTAACGCCGCCGCCACCAGCCGCCCCGCCACTCACGCCGCCGCTCGCCGTAACCGTCGGCGTAGAAGAATACCCACTGCCCGCATTGCCGGGAGTCACCTGCGTGACCGCGCCAGCGCTCACCACCGCCGTCGCCGTAGCCCCCGTGCCGGTACTGTCGCTAATGCTCAGCACAGGAGCCGCCGTAAGCCCATTCCCCGCATTCACAATCTGGTACGCCACAATCGCGCCGCCAGTCACCACCGCGTGAATCAACGGCAACACCAACCCACTCGCATTGCCGATTACCGAAACCTTGCCCACGGGTAACCAGCTATCAGGAAACGTCTGAGACAACTGCGGCTTGATCTGGTACTTCGCCCCATCCCACACCACGTACCCATTGGTCGCATACGCAACCAGCAAAATCGTGCCGGCAGGGATCACCTGCGAATGGTTGCCGGAAATAGAAGTCCACGCCGTACCCACGCCGCCCGACCCATACACCCGCACCGAAGCACTCGCCCCATTCGCCACCGAATCCACGGTTGCGTAATTCGATTGATTCAGTGACAGATTGCTGGCGGCGGCAGCCGAGCTGAGGTACCCGGCGCTCACCAG
>CAZZVD010000215.1:0-9656 GCA_964657465.1 uncultured Acetobacteraceae bacterium
GCGAAAAACGAGCGAGATGTGGGGCACCCGTCATTGGTTACTTAACAGACGGTGACAAATGCGGGCCCCGAATTTCTCCCCGTACTGATTGGTGCCACAGGTTGAAGGGAGCGGTGAGCCTGTTGCCGTGTTTTGGCTTGTGGCCTTGCGCGTTAGGTTAATTTTGGTGTGCGACGACATGTTTTGCGAGCTACGAGAACATCTCGCCATCAACCTATCGAAACAGGGCTGACGGCTACAGCGTATCGCTGGCATGTAGCCTTACGACGCGATGCCGAGGCCAACAAGATTGGCCGCAAGCACGATGGTCAACATGCCTGCCCACAGCCAATAAACGGGTCGGGGCCCCACGCCCGCCCACTCCCCGAGTGCCAGCCCGACAATTCCCCCGAATAAAACGTAACCGCTCATGTGCAGCATCCAGTTGACGTAGGCGAAGCCTGCGGGAATACTGGCCGCGCCCCAGGCGTAAAAGAAGAATTGCAGATACCACATGATGCCGCCCGCAGCAGCCAGTGATCCATTCTTAAGCAGCGTAGCGCCGGGCAGAGCGAAATCAGCTTTGAGCGAGAGTTCTTTTTTAAGGAAGAGACGGATGAAGCAGTAAGCGAAGTTGACCAGTCCGCCGCCGCCCATAATGATGACGTAGCTGGGCAGCGCTGCGTAGAGCGGTTTGACTCCCAGTAGCAGTGCCGCTTGCTGCATAGGCCGGGCGGCATCAATCGCAAACGACATGCCGGACGAGAAGATGCCGCATAGAATCGCGAGCAGCAGCCCTTTCTTCAGATCAAATTCGCGGGTAGCGGAACCGAGCGCTACTTCCTTGCGATGCCCGGCCATGGACACGATGAAGACACCGCACAGGGCCACCACAATGCCAAGCAGCGCGAGCAAGCCACCGCGCGTGCTGACCAGCTGGCCGGCCTGACCATGAACGATCGGTGGAATCAATGTGCCGACTACCAGGGTGACGCCGATGGCTACCCCAATGCCGAGGGACATGCCAAGATAGCGCATGGTGAGACCGTAGCTCACGTTCCCCACACCCCACATGCAGCCGAACAGAAATGCTTTCAGCACCACCGCGGTGTCGAGCGATCCGTAGAAGGACCGCAGGTCGGGCAGCAACACCGCGCTGACAATAAGTGGCAGAAGCACCCAGGAGAACAGTCCTGCAATGGCCCACGTCGATTCCCAGGTCCAGCGCTTCACTTTGCTGATGGGCGCGTAAAACGATGCGGCCGAGGCAGCCCCGACCATGTGCCAGGCGATTCCCAATACGATGCTGTTCAACCGTGCCCTCCTGCTTGCTTGCGCACGGCCTCGCACCGTTGCCGCCCTATCAAGCAATCACTATACGGAAAGCAGCGGAGAGGAGGAAGTAACCACTGTGGCATGGCCTGGAAGATACTGGGAGTGTCGATCAACGGTGGTGGCCAGTGTCGATCGACCTGGGTGGCGGGGCGGCTTCGAGCGCGGCGTACTTCGCAGGAGAGCAACAAACCCGGTTGAGGCGTGCGCGATCGGCCTGCATCGCTTTTTCTTCCTTCAACCAGCCGAGTGTCTGCTTCAGGATCTGTGTGGCCCCAGGGTGCGGCGGCATGACGATGCGGTAATGCATCCACTTCCCTTCTCGGCGCGCCGCCACGATGCCCGCGCTGCGAAGATAGGCCAAATGCCGCGAGATCTTGGGCTGGGGCACTCCCAGAATTTCCACAAAGTAGCAAACACACACTTCCTGCTGGCCCATGAGATTCAACAGGCGCAGCCGCGTTTCATCTCCCAACGCCTGGAAGAAACGCTCCACCTGAAAAGCCGCTTTTGCCATGCACTACGTATACGCCTTGACGAATATTTGGTGCAACCCATATAGTCGCTTAAGCAAATATGAGAGGGCGCCATGTCGAAGCAGATCTCAGAAGCAATCCAATCGAAATACGGAGCGGTAGCGGAGAGCACGCTATCGAGTGATCACGAGGGCGTGAGAGCAGTTGCAGAGGCCTTCGGCTATTCCGCTGAAGAGTTAACCTCGATTCCCGCGGGAGCCAACATGGGGCTCTCCTGTGGCAATCCCACGGCCACCGCGCATCTCAGGCCAGGGGAAATAGTAGTTGACCTTGGATGCGGTGGCGGACTTGATGTGTTCCTGGCGGCGAAGAAGGTCGGACCAGTGGGTCGCGCTATCGGCATTGATATGACGCCCGCCATGATTGATCGCGCACGGGCAAATGCTCAGGCGGGTGGCTATACAAATGTCGAGTTCTATCAATCGACGATTGACCGCATTCCCCTTCCAGACGCATCCGTCGATTGTGTGATTTCGAACTGCGTTCTCAACCTGGCGACCGATAAGCCTGCCGTGTTCCGCGAGATCGCTCGCGTCCTCAAACCGGGAGGGAGAGTCGCCATCAGCGACATCGCTCTGAAGCGGGAATTGCCCGAGACCGTGGCGCAGAGCATGGCCGCGTATGTTGGCTGTATCGCTGGAGCGATCAGGGTGGAAGACTACAAAAACGGGCTGATCGCAGCCGGCCTCGAAAACGTAGAGATTGTAGAAAGTGGCACGGACCTGAACGCCTACGCAAAGGTCGAAAATCAGGCCGGCTGTTGCTCACCCGCTATGGATGCGGCAACGCCGTTCCCGATGGCCGAGCAATCCTGCTGCACGCCCGCAGCGGCTGCCTCTGGTCTGCACCAGGATTTAACGATGCTGCTGTCGCAGTACGACATCAATGCGGCCGCTGCCAGTGTCAAGGTGTACGCCATAAAGCCCGGTGCAGACAAACCAAAGACCTGTAGTGGTCCCACAAGCTTCGCTTGAATGCTGCTCGGTCGGGCAGACCTGGGAACCTTCTTTGCCGGCTCCCAGGTCGCGAGGCCAGATGGGCCTACAATCAGGCCAGTCAGGCAAGTTTCGCGTGGCGGGCCTTCAGGTCGTTGAGCAGAGCCTCAATCCGCTCCTCCCGATCGAGAGCAGCGAAGCGGTCCTCAAGAGCGTCACCGCCCAGCAACTCGATGTGTGCTTCATTCCGCGCCTCGCCGCTCAGGATGCGTGACTTCATCCTTTCCAGCGCGGGAGAAGTCTGTTGCTGGCGGATGGTTTGCCGGGCAGTTGTCGCCTTGCTCACCATGCGGGTACGCCGTTCCTGAGCAATCAGGAGTTCGCAGCGGCTGCGAGTCTCCGCCAGCTTTTGGTCCAGCTTGCCCAGGGCAGCACGCAGGGTGTCTGCTTCGGCTTGTTGATCCTCCAACTGCTGCGAGAAACCCTGTGCAATGTGATCCTGGCTAAGAGAGCGAGCTAATGCCGCTCGCGCCAGGTCGTCGTGCCCTTTTCTCACCGCCAGCTCGGCTTTACTTCGCCAATCAACCGCACTGTCAAGGTGCTCCTTTCGCTTCTTCTCAAGCAAATGCTGGTCGGCAATGGCGATCGCCACCTGCGTCTTCACCTGCATGAGCTGGTTCTCCATATCGAGCACCAGCTGCCGCAAGAGCTTTTGCGGATCTTCTGCTTTGTCGATCAGATCGTTCAGATTAGCCCGTAGCAACGTACTTACCCGTTCCAGTAATGCCATACCGATCCTCCTTTGCGCACCCTTGCTGCTAATCGCCGTTTACTGCCTGCCCATCGCTGCCCTGCCGCGGCTGCATGCTCTTAACATTCGCCATCAACTCCGCAACATTCATGCCGGAGAGAGTTTCGAAGAGGGCTGGTACCTGCGACGCAATCTTCAGCATGTCGCCCGTGAGCTTATTCGCGCCGGTCGTGCCGTCAGCTCCAGAGGACACGATGGTGATCCTGTCCACATTGGCTAGCGGCGCTGCAAGCGCGCGCAAGAGCTCTGGCATTGCAGAAATCAGCCGATCCACCACTGCTGCCTGCGACCACTCCTGGTAGGCTTCGGCCTTCACGTTCATCGCCTTGGCTTCTGCTTCACCTTTTTGGAAAATGATCGAAGCCTCGGCTTCACCCTGCATGCGCGTGGCCGCCGCATGACCCTCGGCCTCAGACGTCAGACGAGATCTTTCGGCAGACGCCAGATTCTCAATTCGTTGCCGCTCGATTTCTGCACCTTTCAGTACCGTCGAGATCAGCTCTTTCTCATGCCGCAGAATTTCCGCTTCCTGCACCTTGATCAGCTGCTCCTTCTCCACCTGCTGGATCTTCACCTGCTCCGCAATTACCTGTTGCTGCATGATGTTCGTCTGTAACTCGTATGACTTGTCCGCAGTCGCTTCCTGCCTGCGGCTTTGCTCCGTAAATTGCGCCTTCTGAATATCGAGGTCGCGCTGCGCTTCAGCCTGCTTGGCCAGAGACGCGGTCTCGGCGATCACCCTCTCCTGGTCTGCCTGCGCTTTGGCAATCGCAGATTCACGCAACGCATTCGCCCGGCGAATCGCCGTGTCCCGCTCCGCTTCGGCTGCCGCCACATCCGCATCACGCTTGATGCGCGCCACATCGGGCCGCCCCATGTTGCTGATGTACTCGTTCTTGTCACGTACCTCCTTGATGGTGAACGACACTACCTCAAGACCCATCTTGCTCATGTCGTCCGCGCAGGTCGAGCGCATGCGATCTGCCACCATCTCTGGTTCCTTCACAATCTGCTCCACCGTCAACTGGCCGATGATGCCGCGCAAGTGGCCTTCCATCACCAGGCGGATCAAGCCTTCCCGCTGCGGTGGTGTCTTTGAGAGGAATTGTTCTGCCGAGGTAAGAATGGATTCCTGATCGGAACGCACCTTGATCTGCGCCACCGCCTCCACGGTTACAGCCACACCTTGCTTGGTGTAGAGATCCTGTTGCGGCGCCACCTCAAATGACATCAACTCCAGCGACAGCTGCCGGCTGCTCTCGACCATGGGAAAGATAACGGTGCCATGGCCCTTGACCACGCGGGGTCCGCGAAAACCGTAGACGATGATGGCCTCGTTCGGCCCAGCCTTGCGGAACATCTTGGCAACCATCCCCAGCAAGAGGATGACCGCGAGTAAACATAAACCGACTACGACCACGACCGTGTTTGCCATAACTTACTCCTGATTCCTTTCATCAGGAACCCTGGTTGCACTACGCTTGCCGCTCTGCAGGCGATGGAGAGAGCGATTCACCGCCGGCGAGTTCGTCCCACCGGCGAACATAGGCAATGCCCCGCTCATAGCGCATCACCACCACTTCCACTTCACGGGCGATCGGCTGCCCATCCTCACTGCGCGCTGGGCTGGACCGCCGGGCGCCGCTTTGCGAGAACAGGATTTCGCCCGTTCCCTCGCCCCGAATCGTTCCGCTGACGCGCCCGATCACGCCGCACATCTCCGTTTCCTCAACCGTCATCGATTGATCGTGCGGAGCGATCACCCGGGCCAGGAACCAAAAGATCAACGCGCCCCCCACCAGTCCGCTTACCGTCGCAAGCAGCACAATGACCGGCACGATCAATCCGCCGAACCGCGCCAGCAGATACCCCGCACCGCCAAACCAGCAGAGAAAGGCTGTCACCGTAAACCCGTTGAGCACTGGTGCGCTGTGATTGCTGCCTGCCTGCACATGGCCTGCATGCGGCCCATGGTGCATGCCAAAGTGCAGATGGTGATGTGACACGCCGGCCAGCGAAAGTGCTGTCATGGCCAGGCCCAGACCAAAACAAATCAAGTAAAAAGTTTCCCAGCTCATGGGGTCTTAACCTTTCTGTGGCTTCTTGCCTTTCCCGGTTCGGGTGCATCGTTGGCTTGCGTTCCAGCCCGCGTGCTGCGCACCCGAACGCGCTTGTCGCTCCTCTCGGCGGGCCGCAGCACTTCTACCAGGCGCTCCACCAGCCCCGGCGTTTCGATCAGCGACTCCAGCAACAGCAGGCACTGCCGTGACTCTCGATGCTTGGCCAGGGTCAGCAGCGCTTTGCGTAAATCGGGGTCACGGGGAAAACGCTCCGCGCCACTCACCAGCCAAAGATCGAGTTTGTCTTCGAGCACGCGTGCTTCGCTCATGAGCTCCGCGTGATAGCCCTCGGGATCGTCGACCAGGTACCCGGGATGCACCTTGAAGAACTTTGCTAGTAGTTGCCGGGTGGTGTTGGTTAAGTGCGGCCGGCTCCCGCTCTCGATCTGCGACAGGTACGACTGACTCATGGAGCTTTTGAGCTCAGCCCGGATCGCGCGCACAAGCTCCTGCTGCGTCATGGCGCGACCTAGGCCCCGCAAGCTGCCTTCTACCTCCCGCAGGTACCGTAATTTCTCGCCAAGCTTCATATGTATCGCGATCCGCGATAAGTATATCGCAATTTGCAATTCGGTCAAGTACGCAACGCCTGGGCGACAGGATGACAAATGTCAGGATTTTCCTCTGACAAAAAACACTGTTAGCTCTTGCTGAGCGCACCCATACTGGGTTTGAGAAGTCGAGGGAGAGCTCATGGCCGCAGGCGTATCGCTTTACCGTCCACAGAAAACCACAGATGTCTATCGGGCCCCGGTTGCGTCGTTGCACAAGGTCACAAAGCGGTTCGGCCGTCACCTTGCTCTGGATGAACTTTCGCTCGATCTGCATGCTGGCGAAGTCTTGGCATTGCTGGGGCCGAACGGCGCGGGCAAGACGACCGCCGTGCGACTGCTGTTGGGCTTGAGCCGAGCCACCTCGGGCAGCGTGCAGGTATTTGGCGGCGACCCCAGGGACCGGGCCAGCCGCATGCGCCTGGGAGCCATGCTCCAGGTGGGCCGCATGCCAGAAGCACTGCGCGTCCGCGAACACCTGCAACTCTTTCGCAGTTACTATCCGAAGCCGCGCCCGCTGGATGAACTGCTGGCCGTTGCCGGCTTGAACGGTTTAGAGGAGAAGCTATTCGGCACACTGTCGGGCGGGCAAAAGCAACGCGTGCTCTTCGCTCTTGCCCTGTGCGGTGATCCCGACCTCATCTGCCTGGATGAGCCCACACTTGGTATGGATGTGGAAGCGCGTCGCTCCATGTGGCAACAGGTGCGCACGCTGGCGGCGATGGGGAAGACCATTCTCCTGACCACCCACTATCTCGAAGAGGCAGATGCGCTGGCGAGCCGCATCGTCGTTATACAACAAGGCAAGGTCATCGCAGAGGGAACGCCCGAGCAACTGAAACACGCGGATGGCTCACGCGCTATTCGCTGCGTCACTTCGCTTGCGCCTTCATTGGTGGCAGGGATTCCCGGTGTTGCCACCGTGCAGCAGCAGGGGGAGGCGATGCTCATACGCACGCGAGAGCCGGAAGGTGTGCTGCGGATATTGCTGGCGCAGGACCCCGCCCTGACTGGTCTGGAAGTACGCACCGCTGCGCTTGAAGATGCCTTTCTTGCGCTTACCAACAAGGAGGCATAATGGCCGCAACATCCGCAGTCAACCTACCCGCAATCTACTTCAACGAAGCGCGGTTTGAACTGCTAAAATTATGGCGCAATCGCAGTTACTTATTCTCAACGATGGGCTTTCCCGTCGTCTTCTATCTACTGTTCGGCGTGACCAACAAGGACGACGTCTTTCACGGCCACACCATCGCCCGCTATCTCCTGGCGGGATACTCGTGTTTCGGGGCGATGGGTTCTGCGCTGTTCGGTATCGGCGCGGGTCTTGCTTTTGAGCGCGGTCATGGCTGGCTCGAAATGAAGCGGGCGAGCCCCATGCCTGCAGCCGCCTACCTGCTGGCGAAATTATGCGTAAGCATCACATTTGGAGTTGGCATCACCATCCTGCTCATGATCCTGGGAACAGCGCTGGCCGGCGTCCACATCACTCCTTCTGAAAGCATGCGCCTGGTGGGCGTCATCGCGGCCGGCGTCGTACCGTTTGCCAGCCTGGGATTGGTGGTGGGTTTGCTTATGCCTTCCAATGCCGCCCCTGGAATGATCAACCTGATTTATCTGCCGCTATCCTTTTGCGGTGGGCTGTGGATGCCGATCGAAACGCTCCCGCATTGGCTGCAGGTGGCCGCACACGGATTGCCGTCGTTCTGGTTTTCGCGCCTGGCGCTGCGTACCATCGGCTACGGAACTGGCTCCACACTCGTCGCCTGGGCTCTGCTGGCAAGCTATACAATAGTATTTCTGCTATTGGCCGCGTTCATCTTCCGCAGGCAGGAGGCTCAGGCTTAACGATGCCGCTCTTTAGCAGCCACCTTCGTACTACAACCGAGACAAGCGCCCAGAATCGTCTCTCAACGCGGGGCTGGCGGTATTGGTTTGCCTACGACCATGCCATCTGGCTGTTCTATTTAGGTTTCTGGTTCGTTCCACCAGCACTGCTGCGAGAGCCATTAAGCAAGTGGCTCCTTTTGCTGTTCACGCTGGTCGTGTTCACCGCGGTCTATTTGTTGGCTCATCGCGGGCCCCCTAGGTTTCGTCCCTACTTTGTTCTGGCCGCGGTATTGATTGGCATGTTGTATGTGCCGGTCAATCAGGCTGCCTGGGGCGCCTTTGTGTTTACGGCGGCTTCAATGACCGAGGTGTCTGAATCCACTAACGTAGTCATCGGACTTTTGCTGCTGCAATGTGCTGCAGTGCTCGCAGAGTCCTGGCTGTTGCATCTTTCTCCCTGGGTGTGGAGCCTTACCATCGGGTTCACCCTGTTCGTTGGGATGAACCGGCTGAGGATGCGGCAGAAGGGCCGAGCCGATGCGAAGTTGCGCATGGCGCATGAGGAGATCGAACATCTGGCGAAGACGGCGGAGCGGGAGCGAATCGCGCGCGATATGCACGATGTACTGGGTCATTCTCTCTCAGTGATTGTGCTGAAAAGTGAACTAGCCGGACGTTTGATGGAAACCCACCCCACCCGAGCGGCGCTCGAGGTCGCGGAGATTGAAGCCACGGCGCGGCAAGCACTCGGCGAGGTGCGCAAGACTATTACCGGCTACCGCAGTGAAGGGTTCGCCTCTGAGTTGGTGCGAGCGGCCCAGGTGCTCGAGACCGCAGGGGTGCGCCTGCAGAAGCCTGTCAAACCTCCTTACCTGCCGCCGCGACATGAGGCGACACTCTCGCTTGTCCTACGCGAAGCAGTCACCAACATCGTCCGGCATGCCGAGGCCAGCGAGTGCCTGATTGTGCTCTCCAGCAATAACGACAGCACTCAACTGGTGATTGCCGATGACGGACGGGGCGACATACAGCAGGAAGGAAGCGGCTTGCGCGGCATGCGCGAGCGCGTGCAGGAGCTGGGCGGGAAGCTGTTGCTGGATTCGCAGCGGGGCACCCGTTTGCAAATCGATCTGCCCCAGGTGGTCGAACAGTGAGTAAAGAATTCCGTGTGATCCTGGCGGAAGACCAGGCAATGGTTCTGGGCGCGCTGGCGGCCTTGCTTGAAACTGAGAAAGACATTGCGGTGGTGGCGCGGGCTCGTAACGGGATAGAGGCGCTGGCGCTGGTCGCGGAACATAAACCCGATGTGCTGATCACGGACATCGAGATGCCGGAGATGAGCGGCCTTACGCTGGCGGGCGAGGTGCGCAGCGCTTATCCTCGGGTACACGTCGTGATTCTTACCACTTTTGCGCGGGCCGGATATTTTCGCCGCGCGATGGATGCTGGCGCGCAGGGCTACATGCTGAAAGATCGCCCAGCAGCGGAGCTGGCGGACTGCGTACGCCGCGTGTGCCGCGGCCTGCGGGTGGTTGATCCCGAACTCGCTGCTGAAGCCTGGG
>CAZZVD010000216.1:0-9576 GCA_964657465.1 uncultured Acetobacteraceae bacterium
CCACATCTCGCGAAAAACGAGCGAGATGTGGGGCACCCGTCATCTTTTACGAAACGGGCTGGGAGAAATGCGGCACAATTCATGTTCATTCAGTGACTACACTAGCTACCTAGGGTCGGGACGACACAAAAAGGGGCCCGCCCCGGAACGAATTGTGTCCGAGTTCTTTGCAAACTCTTTTGCGCCGACACAAACGCCGCCCAAGACTGCATTAGGAAATGGCGCACGAATCAAAAGAAGAATTTCCCCACGAGTTGCACCGATCGGCCGGGTTGCGGATCAGTGTTGTAGTCAGCCGTTGTCGAACCCACCACCGAGGTGATCTTTCCAAAGAAATCGCCATCCGTGTAGTTGCTGTCTGGCGGCCCAAAATTCGCATGGTTGAAGGCATTGAACGCCTCTGCACGAATCTCGATATAGCGTGACTTCTCCGCACCCAAGGGGAAATCTTTGTAGACGGTGAGATTGGTGTAGTTGTAGCCAGGACCGTGGAAGTAGTTGCGCTTCACGTTGCCAAACGTACCCAGGGGCTCCTGGGTATAGACCGACGCGTCAAACCACTGGTGGCTCGGATCGCGCGGGTTGAGCGATTTGACGTGAAAGTTCGAGGTTTGTGGTGTGTCAGCACAGCTGTAGTAGCTGAAGAAATTGCAATACAGCGAATTGACAGCACCAGCGTCGCTGATGGTAACGGGAAATCCAGTTTGCAGGGCAGTGACTCCAGAAATGTGCCAGCCACTGAGCGCTTCCCGCAGCAGAAAGTTGTTTTGCCAGCTGGCCAGGATCGGCAGCTCGTAGTTATACGACGTGGCTAACCGCTGGCGTGCGTCATAGTCAGAGTCACCGTAATTAAAATATTGGAATCCGGGAACTGTATTGATACCCCGTCCATTGAAACCGGAGCTCTCGATGCCAGACCCGTTGTCGAGCGCGTGGCTGTAGGTGTAAGCAACCGTAAAATAAAGTCCGTGGGTTGTCCCCTTGATCAGGCTTGCTTGAAACGAGTGATAGTTCGAAGAGCCATCAGTGAACTGCTGCCCAACAGTCAGGTACCACGGATTACCGTTTCCAAAACTACCTTCCCCTTCGCTACCAGGAAGAATGGCCGGTTGCGTAAAGTATTGCGGGAAGTCGAGCGACAATTGGCCGCCGTCGGATGAGCAGTTTGGATCTGCCAGGCACGCTGCGTGTCCGGCTGGGGTAATGGCGTCTGCTTCATACGCTCTCACCAGCTTGTGCCCAATCGAGGCCACATAGCCGAGTTGCAGGACCATGTTGGCAGGCAACTCGCGCTGGATATTCAGATTGAAGTTATAGATGTAAGGCACGGTGTAGTTCTTTGGATACGTGCTGATACCGAGCCCGGCGTAGGCCGGCCAGTTCAGGGGAGTGCCCACGGGCGGATAGGAATAAGGGAACGGATTCGACTCCGTTTGACCGGTTGCGATGTCGGTAAACGGGTCGGCAAACGAAGGGTGTCCCAAAAAGTCAGCCGCGCCCAAAGACTGCTTGAATCCCGGCGGGTTGCCGAGATTTTGCAATTGGCCTTCTTCTGCATCCCGGTTCCAGTACATGCCCAGGCCGCCGCGGATGACAAACTTGTGTGCGCCGTTGGCGCCAAGCAACATGGCTGGACCCGCAGCAGGCGACCATGCGAAGCCCAATCGGGGCCCAAAGTGGTTGTACTTAGGAGTCACGCCGCCCGACGTATTGCAACCGGGATCGCCCGCGTACGTGAGTCCTGGAGGGCCACCGGGATAGACATTCGAGGTTTGCGTATTCGGGTTCCAGCAAACCACCCCCAGCCCATTGAATTGATGATTCTGATACGGCGCTTCCAGGTCCCAGGCGATGCCGTAGTTCACGGTAAAGTCATTCGAGATTTTCCAGCTGTCCTGCGCGTAGGCGTAGTACTCGTGGCTAATTGCCTGGATGACACTGCCCGAGGCTTGAACATACGTGTCGGGAATCCCCAACGCGTAATCGAGGATTGGGTCACCGGAGCTGTACTTACCCGCACCGCCGAAACTGTAATTGCCATTGTTATTTGAGAAGTAAGGGTTGTTGGCGCCAAACTGCTCATACGACACGCCGAGCTTCAGGTTGTGGCTTCCAATGACCTTGCTGAAGTTGTCTGCGCCGCTCAGGTTGCTATCGATGCGCGGCTGCGGCCCTTGATTCGAAAAGCCAAGGAAGCTGCCGGCGCCCGTGGCCGTGGTGCCGTTCAAACCCTGAACGCTGATCAGCGGCAAATTTGACTGGGCCGCCTGCGGAGTGATGTTGAAGCCATAGCTACTGGGCGCTACTACTTGCTGTGGCTCAACGGTGGCGAAATTGAAGCGGAAGAACCCGGCACGCAGCTCATTCAATGCCGAGGTGCCGAAGGTGTGAGTCCATGACGCCATGAAAATCTTGTAGTGCTCCGCCTGGTTGGCGCCAAACCCCGGAAGGTCTGACCCACCAAAGCTTAGAGCCGACTTGCTCGGGCTCGATTGAAAGAGGCTGGACGCCCAAATGGAATCACTCTGCGAAACGTGATAGTCAGCGCGCAGAATGCCCTGATCCTGCGCCGCGGAGTTGGGGGAATTAAACGCATAGTAAGGAGCGCCACCCACCGTTGTGTTAGCCGCCAGCACAAACTGCTGAATGAGCTTCAACGAGATGGGATTGAAATTTCCCGTGGGCACCTGCACATTGCCGGAAGGAAAGCATTCGTTCCACGGGGTGCCGGCGACGCAACCGCCGATCGCGAATGGGATGCCATTGCCCGACAGGCCCACTTCGCTGTTTGCTCCGTCGCTGACGATGTTGTTATCGCCGCTGAAATTTCCGTTCCGCTGGTCAGAACTCAGCACCGGCGAAACCTGCGTGGCGCCGACTCGGTTTCTCAGCCCTTGATACGCAGCAAAAAAGAACAGGCGATTCTTGAGAATGGGGCCGCCCAGCGTTCCGCCGTACAAGTTCTGGTGAAAGTTGGGACGCGAGGGCGCGAAATAGCTGCCGTTGGTCAGGAACGTATCGCGGTAAAACTCGAAGCCGCTACCGTGGAAAGAGTTGGTGCCGGACTTGAGCACCTGGTTGACAATCGCGCCGCTGTTGCGAGCGAACTCGGGATTCATGGTACTGGTAACGATGTTCTCTTCTTCCAGCGCATCCGGGTTCACCGAGATGCCTTCGTCCTGCAGCGAGATATCCGTAATGTCGGCGCCATTCAACAGGTAGGAATTTGATTGGCTCTGGCTGCCGTTCGAGGAGTAGCTGCCGAAGCGGTCACTCGATTCGACCGTTCCCGGCGCGAGCTTTTGCAAGCCGGAGACGTCGCGTCCAAGCAACGGAGCTGTTTCCATCTGTTGCGCCGTCATCACCTGCTTTATTTGCGTGTCTGAGGTCTCCACCTGGACGGCGGCGGCCTGGACGTTCACCGTTTGCACCGACGATCCAATCTCCAGCCTGGCATTGACCTCGCGATTGTCATTAAGGTTCAGGTTTAGACCGGTAGACGAGAATTTCTGAAATCCTGGAGCCGTGACCTCGATGGTGTACGGTCCCCCGATCTGCAGTTGCGGAAAAATATAGTAGCCGTGGCCATCCGTACTCGCATTGGTCACGATACCGGTACTCGTGTTGGTGACCGCAATGGGGGCGTTCGGCACCGCCGCTCCGCTCGTATCGGTGACGGTGCCGTGTACCGCGCCATAGATGATCTGCCCAGAGGCGGTGGGCCCTACAGGCAGCATGACCAGCAATAACGAGAGAACCACGGCGTGCAGATTGACTCGGCGCCGTGGTTGCGGGGCGGCATTCTTCCGGGGGAAACTCACAGCTAGCTCCTGTGCAAATGGTGGGGATAGTGCAGGCCCGGCGAGGAGACCAGTCATGCTGATAGCCAGAATAGATTCAAGCGCTGCGCTTGAGAAATTCTTTACTGCCAGTTCTAAGAAATTATGAGCAGACGAAGCGTTACAGTTACATTCGCAGGCACGCGCATAAACAATACAAAGCCTCAGCCTTTCATGAGCGTGTAGTTTGCCTCAATCCCCCAAAGGCGTCAGCCGGGGCGAGAATATCCTCTTCTGCGGCAGAAGATTGCAGAGGGGGATGGGGTACAGCACTATTTTGCGGGCACATCCACGGTCCACAAGGATGCCACTGGCTCTCCGCGATCGCGGATCTCGAAATTCAAGGATTGATAAGCTACCGCGGCCGTCTTTTCGTCGGTCACCTTGACGACCAGGCGGTAAGCTCCCGGCGCAAGCGAATCCGTCGCCAGGTCTTTGCCCATGAGAAGGTCACCCTCATCATTGAAGGTGCCGCGGTCCACGGTCTGGTCCTCTTCCACGCGACTGGTGGAGTTGAGTTTGCCGATGAGGTAATGGATCTGGAGCTTCTGCCCTTGTAGTTCCATGGGAGAGCCGGGAGGCGCCCAGATCTGGAAGACCGCCCGCAGCGGTATACCCTGCGTGACCGCGGCGTTTTGCGAGCCGATAGGACGCATGCGCACTCCGGAGAAGCTGAACGGATCATCGACCACGCTTCGCAACGGAGGAGAAGGTTCGGCGAAAAAGAGTTGACTAATGCCGAGCCGGTTTGCGAAATCCGGGACCAGGACGCTTTGGCTTTGCACAAAAGACTGCTTGGTCTGGAGATTAGAAAGGTTCACGGTGAGTTCATACTTGCCGGCAGCCGCGGGGATGCGGCCCTCCACACCAAAACTCTTGCCTTGCAAGTCGGTGAACTTCTTTTCTTCGATATAGCTGGAGAGGGGCTGAGTCTGGTGGAAAACCACCTTGCCAGCGGCGTTGGCGAGTGAGATCTCCGCCTGGATCGAGTAGTAGTAGCGGCCGGTGTCTCCACGGGTCAGCAGGAAGTCATTGGGCCGGCGCAGACGAAGCAGATAGTGGATGCTGGTGCGCCTTTCCCCATCCCGGCTGGCCACTGCGGCAAGATCGCTGAACTGCTCGCCGAGAATCAGGCGGTGCGACACTCCCTCGGTCGCCGCCTCCCGTGCTGCCAGCAGTTCTTTGACAGCAGGCAAATTGCGGTAATCACGGATGTTATTGAGCAGAACGTCAGACTGCAGGGACGCATAGGGGGCATCGAAGTCCACCGGCTCACCTGTGATGAGAGAGACCGATATACGTGCATCCTCATCATTCAGATCGCGGCGGAGAATTTTGATAGCCGCACGGTCGTCGTTGACCGCGTTGGTCGAATTAATGAGTTTTTGCGGACGGTCCCCGTAAGGGGAGTACAACTGGTAGTCTTCGGCCGCGCTCTGCTTATAGAAGACTACGTAGAAGTGGGGTGGCAGGGCGCCGCTGCCATTCTCGTAGAACCAAATCTCAAGGGGCTTGATCTCACGCGTTTCCACGTGCTTCTCCACCTGCTGGGGCGGCCCCAGCGTGATGTAGACCATGCCGCGATCGGTACGAAAACCTTCCCCTCGGGCCCCGAAGTGATCATGAACATAGGCCAGACGCTGGTAGAGCGCGTCCCTGGCGGTGTTTGTCGGGGCGTTCGGATCTGGATTCCGGATACGCCAAAACCTTTCGATGAACTTGTCGCGCTGTTCGTCGGTCGTCTGGGAGAGGAAGTTCTGCCTCTCCTCATTTGTAATGAGGTAGTTCACTTCCTGGTGGAGCCAGTGATCGTACCGTGGAGCAAGGGCAGGCTCTTTAGCCCCCCAAGACAGTGAGCAGGAAAACAGGAACAGCGGCAGCAGCCGTGATTTCCACATAAGTATGAAGGGCCGACGGTGTTTTGACATGAATGATGCAGGTGACTGCTACAGATGATTCTATCCGGCATCCCCTGCTTCGTCAGGTTTGCTCGAGCGTCTATGAAATTCCATAGGCGCATTCATGACAATCCGTAGATCCTTCCACAGCTCAAAAATTCATGAGCCGCCAATCTCTTTGTAGTGAGTTAGTTAACAAAAGCGTGAGTTTGGCTATAAAAATGCCTTTAGTTGTATTGACAGCAGCGTGTGTTGCCGTCCCTCCTGCCTCCCTGTAGAGGCTTTTCAGCCAGAGAGATGTGGGGCTCGATCCTGCTTTCCTGATCATCCCGTAATTTGGAGCATACATTCGATGAAGAGTTTAAGTAGCCGTTGGCTATTAACATTAGCCCTAGCGATTCCTTCCACTGGCCTGCTTGCCTACCCATCCTGGGCTCAGGAGCTTTCCAGCGTTCGAGGCGGATTGAGCGGGGTCGTCGCCGATAGCAGCGGCGCAGCCATTCCTGGGGCCACCGTCACCGTGACCGGTGGAGCCGATACACGCACGATCACCTCAGATGATGCGGGACGTTTCAGCGTCGGCAATCTGACGCCAGGCTCCTATGACATCAAGGTGCAAAAAGAAGGCTTTAAAGTAGCCGAAGCGAAGCACGTAGAAGTTGTCATCAACCGCTCCAGCAGCATCACCCTTGCCCTGCAACCGGGAACGGTGGCCGAACTGGTCGAAGTAAATGCTTCGAGCGTCGAAGTGGATACCAACTCGACGGCCATCGGCGACAACCTTACGTCTACCTTCTATTCTCAGGTTCCCGTGCAGCGGAACGTGGGTAGCCTCTTTTATGTGGCGCCGGGCGCGGTCAACGGCGGCGGTACGGGTAACTCCAACCCGTCCATTGGTGGCGCAACCGGCCTGGAAAATCAGTACATCGCCGACGGCGTGAGCATCAACGATGCTGGCTACGGCGGTCTGGGCGTCTACAGCCCAAGTTACGGTTCGCTCGGAACTGGCATCAACCTCTCCTTCATTCAGGAAGTTCAGGTTAAGACCGGAGCATTCGAGCCGAAGTACGGTAAAGCAAACGGCGGCGTGGTGCAGATCGTAACCAAGTCAGGCGGCTCTTCGTACCACGGCGCCCTGGCTGCATACTTCTCTCCGCAGGCCTTCTCCGCTGAGTACCGCATCTCGGATAACTATCGGCTGGCCGTCCCAAACGCCCAGAGCTTCCAGTTCGGTCACATCTTTTCGCAGCCGGCGTTTGACGCCAGCGCGGAACTCGGCGGCTACATCCCGTTGAAGGGCGCGAAAGACAAGCTGCTCTTCTTCGGAGCTTTCAATCCTGGCGTTAACAAGACCCTGTGGGTTGCGCCGAACGTGCCCTTTTCACAGTCTCTCTTCAACCACGGCCCGTTTAACACGGCCATCACTGCCTATAGCTGGGCGGGCAAGCTGACCTATAAATTGACGGAATCCACCTCGCTGGAAGCTTCGGCGTTTGGTGATCCTTCCTATAGCAATTTCGGTTACGGCGAAGCATACACCTCTCCATATGGTCACCCGAACCTCCAACTGAAAGATGAGACGTCGTTCAGCCGTTGGAACTTCGGCAGCCGCAGCGTCGTTGCCCGGCTGAATGCATCGGTCTCACCCACGTTGCAACTCAATATCGCTGCAACCACCAAAACCAGCCACTTCACAGAATCCGGCTTTCAGAACCTGTACAACATAACCGACAAGACCACTGGCAGTACCTCATACCAGGGCCTGGGTGAATTCCAGAATCCGGACAACCACAGCTACGGTGTCAGCTTTGACTTGCAAAAGTCGATTTCCACCCGCTTCGGGCAACACACCCTTTCGGTCGGCTGGGGTTTTGACCGCGCTATCTACGACGCCAACCGCGACTACAGCGGTCCGCGCTATGCCTTTCCCAGCCAAAACGCTGCCGGGCAGCCAATTACTGATGTCGGCGGCGTGGACGGATTGGCAGGATCATTGAGCAGCGCAGGTTTCTATCTGGCCAATGCACCTACTGGATGCCCGACCACTCTGTGCCCGCTTTATGCGGCGGCAGACGGCACCGATCACCAGGTTTACCTGCGGCAGGTACGCGGGATTTACAGTTCTCCCAATGTGAACTCTGCTCAGGGATACCACGCCATCTATGGCAACGATGATTTTGCGGTCAACCGCTACGTCACCATCAATGCCGGGATTCGCTGGGAAGAAGAGCAGCTCAATGGGCCAAACCAGCAGTACGTGTTCAACGATAACTGGTCGCCTCGGTTGGGTATCAACATCGATCCGTTTGGCGATCGCAAATCAAAGTTCTTCTTCAATTGGGGTCGCTACACTCAGTCCCTGCCTACGGATGCGGCTATCCGCGAGTTGAACCAGGAACTGGATGTTCAGGCCCGGTGGGCGGCGCCGGAAGTCGGCGGCCGTCTGGCAACGAATGCGGATGGAACCATCACCCCCATTTTCGATGCTGCACACCTGCTTGCCGGTGACGCAGCTGCCGGCTTCGGCTCAAGGCCGATTGTTGCCAACCCAAGTACCCCGGAACTGTTCCACACCGGCACCAAGCTCAATTTTGAAGAAGAATACGTTGCCGGCATCGAGCGCCAGTTCAAAGGCTTCGTCTTAAGTGCCCGGTACACCGATCGCAGGCTGGAACGCATTGTCGAGGATATGGGTGGTGTCTCACCCGAAGGCGCCAATGCCGGCCTGCCACAGGTTTTTGTTATCGGCAACCCTGGTCCTGGAACGGACTACTTCGTGAACGAGCAGGAGGAAGCCTACGACCCGACCGGAGCGCCACCGGCTGACTGCGTCCTTGACTACGGCGTACAACAAGATACCCTCGGCAAGACTGTCGGCGCGGCTTGCGGACAGAATCCTGATACTGCGGGCGCTCCCACCTCCGACGGTAAGCCGGACGGGTTTGCCCAGGCCTCAAGGAAATACCAGGCTCTGGAAATCGAAGCCAACAAGAGCTTCAGCCACAACTTCCTGGTTCGCGCCAATTACCGTTACGCCAAGCTAAACGGTAATTACGAAGGCCTTTTCCGCAACGACAACGGACAATCCGATCCTGGCATTAGTTCCTTGTTCGACTTCACCTCTGGCATCATCGGCCTGCTGGGTCAGCAGTTTTCGGTGGGGCCGCTCAACACAGACCGGCGGAGCGTAGGAAACATCTACGGCTCTTACTACGTGCCGAGCAGCTTCGCAAAGGGCTTTACCTTTGGGGGTGGCGTACGGGGACAATCCGGTATTCCGATCAACCAGTTGGGCTCGCACCCGGTCTACCAGAACCAGGGTGAAATCCCGATCGGCGGTCGTGGATCTGCCGGCACGGAACCCTCGAGCCTGCAGCTTGACTTGCACGCTGATTACCCGGTGTCGATCAAGGAAAGAGGCAAGCTCAAGTTGGCCTTTGATGTATTCAATGTGACCAACTCGAAGTTCATCCTGCAGAAGAACCAGTACATCGATACTGGCTTCCAGACAGGTGCCGATCCGACGTTCAAGACGCCCACGGAGTTCCAGCGCCCCTTCTACGCTCGCGGCTCGGTTCGTTTCGAGTTCTAACAACCACCTAACCAGAAACACTAAGGGCCGGAGATTCAATCTCCGGCCCTTAGTGTTTCTGCACTGGGAGGGGGTGGATAGCAGCCTGCATGAAGCACTGCTTTGTATCAGAGCACGACTTGATCTTGTCAACGAGTCACGCCAATATGGTTGCCGCCTCGTCCAAGGCGCACTACAACCCTCTAGCCCACCTCTAGCCCGGATTTCTCACAAGTAAGCTGTAGATCTGGGTAGGAGAATTTAGAAG
>CAZZVD010000217.1:0-9398 GCA_964657465.1 uncultured Acetobacteraceae bacterium
TCGGGGGCCACCCGTCCAGGCGCAAAGACAAAGTACCTGGATGAAGCAAACCCACCCAGCCCCACGAACCTCCACCCCAACTCTCCTAGTAGACTCAACTGAGCATGAAGCCTCGTGTACTCGCAGCAAGTCTATTAGCGCTCGTCCTTTATCCGCAGCTCGCCCCAGCCCAGGGAACCCGCCTCTGGGTCCAAACCCGCTACGACGAATTTGAAAAAGGTCAGCCGCAAGACATCTCCGTCAGCAACCGAGGCTACCTGGAATCCGGACCCACCCTCCACTCCGTCCTCTCCACCCCCTCCACCTACCTCTGGTCCGTAGCCTCAGACCCCCAGGGCAACGCCTACGTCGCCACGGGCTCACCGGCCACCGTCCTCAAAGTGACCCCAGCCGGAGCCTCGACCAAGCTCCTCACCACCCACGAACTCACCGTCCAATCCGTACGCGTCGGCCCGGACGGCTCTGTCTACGCAGCCACCGTGCCCGGCGGCAAGGTCTACCGCATCAAGCCAAACCAAGCCGGCCTCGACGACACCACCGCGACCGTCGTCTTTGACGCCACCGCCGTGGAAACACCACCCAGCACCAACAAGCCCGCAGCCCAGGCCCACTACATCTGGGATCTCGCCTTCGACGCCCAGGGCGCCCTCTACATCGCCACCGGCGGCCCGGCCGCTATCTACAAAATCGACGTCACCGCCGAAAAGCCACACGCCGAACTCTTCTTCCAAAGTGACGAACAACACATCCGCTGCCTGCTCTTCGAACCCAACGGCAATCTGATCGCCGGCTCCGATGGAGGCGGCCTGGTCTACCGCATCGGCAAAGATCGCAAAGGCATGGTGATCTACAACGCCCCCAAGCGAGAAATCACCGCCCTCGCCGAATCCACCGACGGCCGCCTGTACGTCGCCGCCGTGGGCGAAAAATCCAAAAGCACCCTGCCCCCATTGCCAGTGCAGGGAATCGCTGTGGCGACCGCCACCATCACCATCGTGACCCCAGGCTCCGTGCAGGCCTCCAGCAGCAATGGACTCATCCCCGACGGCTCGGAAGTCGACGAACTCAGCCCCCAGGGCGCCCCCCGCAAGCTGTGGGCCGCACGCGAAGATGTGGTCTACGCCCTACGCTCCACCCCGCAGGGACTGCTCGCAGCCACCGGGAACCGCGGCCGCATCTACCGCGTCCACGAAGACGGATCCTACGTCGACGTCGCCCGCGCCGCCACCGGCCAGGCCACCTCCTTCGCGCCTGCACCCGACGGCCTCTACATCGCTACCAGCAACACCGGCCGCCTCTACAAGCTCAGCAATCAACCCGCCGCCAACGGCACCTACCTCAGCGACGTCTTCGACTCCGGCGTCTTCTCGCAGTTCGGACGGATGGAAGTCACCTCCCAGCAGGACGGTTCTCCCGGTTCTTTCGCCATGTATGCCCGCTCCGGCAATGTGGAAAACCCGGAGCGTAACTGGAGTGACTGGCGCCCCGTCAAGCCAAACGACACCACCGGCATCCCCCCGGCCCGCTTCATCCAATGGAAGGCCGTGCTGCAGCCTGGCGCGCGGGTAGACTCCGTCGGCATCGATTACCTGCCTGTGAACCTCGCCCCCGTAGTCGATGAAATCGCCGTCGAACCCGGCGCACGCGCCACCCAGAGCTCGCCCCAACCAGGCCAGCCCCAGCAGGTAAGCATCAACCTGCCCTCCGCGCAGAACGGCATCACCTACACCCAGGACCCCTCCACGTCGCCGCTCTCCGCCGTTAAAGACCGCAGCGCCGTCACCGCCCGCTGGTCAGCCCACGACGACAACGGAGACGAACTCCTCTTCGACGTCTACGTCCGCGGAGACGCTGAAAAGAACTGGCGCCTGCTCAAAGCCCGGCTGACGGAGCACTTCTACTCCTTTGAATCCATCCGCCTGCCCGACGGCGGCTACCGCATGCGCGTGGTCGCCAGCGATGCACCCGGGCATCCCCTGGGCGACGCGCTCTCGGGCAACCGCGAAAGCGACCACTTCATCATTGACACCACTCCACCCGTCATCTCCGGTCTGCAAGGCACCCTGCAGAACGGAACCCTGCGCGCCAACTTCGCCGCCGCAGACGCAACCTCGCCCATCGCACGCGCCGAATACTCCTACGACGCAGGCCTGTGGCAATACCTCGAACCCGTAGGCAAGCTTTCCGACTCCCTCACCGAGCACTACGACCTGTCCGTGCCTGTCGCAGCACTCCCAGCGCGCCCGTCCGCAGACGAAGTGCCTGCCAGTGCACGCCTACCGGTGAGCGATCCCCAGGAGCACACCCTGACGGTGCGCGTCTACGACCGCTACGAAAACGTAACCGCCGTGAAGACAGTCGTGCACTGACCGCATGCGCTTTGAGCTCTTTGTCGCCGCACGCTACCTGCGAGCCAGGCGCCGCCAGGCAGTGGTCGGCATCATCACCGTCATCTCCATAGCCGGCGTCGCCGCCGGCGTAGCCTCGCTGATCGTGGCGCTCGCCATCACCAACGGCATGCGCAAAGATCTCCAGGAAAGATTGCTGGGCTCCACCGCCCACGTCCGCCTGATGCGCGTGAAAGGCGATGGCATCCGCAACTGGCGTGATCTCACAGAGCGGCTGGAGCATCTGCCCCACGTCGTCTCTGCCGCTCCCGGCCTCTACGAACAAGTGCTCATCTCCCAGGGCGCCCGCTCTGACGGAGCACTGATTGAAGGCGTCATTCCCCAGCAGGAGCGCCGCGTCAGCGACCTGCTTTCCACCGTCACCATGGGCAGCGCCGCCGCCCTCGAACCCAGGCCGCAAACCTCGCCGGCCAGCAGGCAAGACCAAGCCCCCCCACCCATTGTGATCGGCCACGACCTCGCCGAGCAGATCGACGCCAAAGTGGGCAGCCCCGTACTCGTGACCAGTCCGCAGGGCGAGCTCACCCCACTCGGGCTCATCCCCAAATATCAGCGCTTCCAGGTAGCCGGCATCTTCCATTCCGGCTTCTACCAGTACGACTCCAGCATGGCCTTCACCAGCCTGGCCGACGCGCAACGCCTCTTCGGTGAGCCCGACGTGGTCTCCGTAATCTCCTTCAAGGTGGACGACCTCTACCACGCCGATCAAATCGGGCAGGAAATCGAACAGGCAGCCGGACCCGGTTTCCTAACCACTAACTGGATGGAAGAAAATCGCGAGCTTTTTCACGCGCTCAAACTCGAGCAGATCGTCACCTTCATTGTCATCGGCTTGATCGTCTGCGTGGCCGCCCTCAACATCCTCACCGCCCTGACCATGATGGTGATGGAAAAAACCCGCGACATCGCCGTCATGATGTCCTTCGGCGTGCAGCCCCGGCAGGTCCGCCTCATCTTCCTGTTGCAGGGCCTGCTGATCGGCCTCACAGGAACACTGCTGGGCCTGATCGGCGGCTACGGTCTGTCCTGGCTCGGCGGCCATTACCGCTTCCCGCTTTCCGCCCAGGTCTATTCCATTGACTACCTGCCCTTTGCCCCACGCCTGGTCGACGGAGTCATCGTGGCTGGTGTCTCCCTGCTCGTGTCTCTGCTGGCCACGCTCTATCCCTCCAGTTCTGCCGCGCGCATCCTGCCTGCCGAAGCCCTGCGCTACGAATAACGCCGCCGCCTTTGGCCCGCCGAATCAAACCTCGGCCCTCTTACATCAAATAGGTACGCAGGTTGGAATCGGTACGCAGGGTTGCCTGGCCCCAAAACAGTCTGGGTAGTTGATGTAGTTTGCGGGTACCCGGCCATTAACCCCCTTTCGCATGGGGACGATTTAGTGATACATGAAGGTAAGAAGAACTGAGCAAACAGACCCGAGGCAGACATGGAACTGGGCGCCCCCGCCGATGAAGCCGCCGAAGGGCTGCTGACATCCGGCAGCTACTCAGGTGCGCTGGTAGATGTAAGAAACCTGCGCAAGGAGTACCTCACCGGACGCGGGCGCCTGGTGCTGTTTGACAGCATAAATCTGCAGCTGCAAAAGGGCGACATGCTGGCCATCGTAGGCCAGTCCGGGGCCGGGAAAAGCACGCTGCTGCATATACTTGGCGCACTCGATACCGCTTCCGCCGGGGACGTATACTTCGGCTCAACCCTGCTGCGATCCCTGGGCACCAATGAAGCGGCGCATTTCCGTAACCGCAAGGTCGGCTACGTTTGGCAATTCCACTACCTCTTGCCCGAGTTCACCGCCGCTGAAAATGTGGCGCTTCCCCTGATGGCGCGTGGCGAGTCTAAAAAGTACGCGACTCACCAGGCAATGCATTGGCTCGACGAGGTGGGTCTGGCGGATCGAGCCAGCCATCGTTCGGGTGAATTGTCGGGCGGAGAGCAGCAGCGCGTATCGATTGCGCGCGCACTGATTACCCAGCCGGAACTATTGCTGGCCGATGAGCCCACAGGAGATCTGGATGACCAGACTGCCGACGCACTGTTCGCTCTGCTTCAACGACTGCACGCAAGCTATGGTCTGACTTCCATTCTGGTGACCCACAACCTGCCGCTCGCACGGCGATGTCAACGGGTCATGCGGTTAGCCCACGGACAGATAGAAGAAGTGTCTCCACTCGCTGTTTGAGCGGAGGCGTAACAACCACAAACTTTCCAACCAGCAAGTCAGGGTTGTTGCGAAAACGGTTACCCAAATGGGTGACTCGTTCGATTGGCCGAACCGATATAAGATTGAAATAGCTTATATCTACCCGGCCGAGTGGTTTCTCCGGCGCTCAAAGCCTCGGAGAGATGGAACAGGACGAAAGCTGGCCGTTGGCGTTCTAACGATCCTGCGATGGGTTCAAGGGGCCGCTCCAAAGGCAGTTTTTCAAGGGGGAACATGTTCGAACGGTATACAGAAAAGGCGCGGCGCGTCATCTTCTTTGCACGGTATGAGGCCAGTCAGTTTGGTTCCCCGTATATCGAGACAGAGCACTTGCTGCTGGGTCTTTTGCGTGAAGACAAAGCGCTCACCAATCGTTTTCTCCGCTCCCACGCTTCAGTCGAGTCCATTCGTAAACAGATAGAAGGGCACACGACGATTCGCGAGAAGGTGTCCACCTCCGTCGATTTGCCTTTGTCGAATGAATGTAAGCGCGTGCTCGCCTATGCTGCGGAAGAAGCAGAGCGCCTCTCGCACAAACACATTGGTACGGAACATTTGTTGCTCGGCCTCTTGCGTGAAGAGAAGTGCTTCGCCGCCGAAATTCTCCACGAACGCGGCCTCCGTCTGCTCGCGATTCGCGAAGAGCTGGCCCGGGCCACGCAGGAAAAAGCACCACCCTCGCAGCGCAACCGCGAATCGAGCCTGCTGGTCGAGTTCTCTCGCGATTTGACCCAGGCAGCCATGGACAACCAGCTTGACCCGCTGGTCGGCCGTGATCAGGAACTCGAACGCGTAGTACAGATCCTCTGCCGCCGCACCAAGAACAACCCGGTGCTGATCGGCGAGCCCGGCGTAGGCAAAACAGCCATCGTCGAAGGTCTGGCACAGCGCATCTCTGACGGCGAAGTCCCAAGCTTCCTGGCGGACAAGCGCGTACTCGCTCTCGACCTCTCGCTCATCGTGGCCGGCACCAAGTACCGCGGTCAGTTTGAAGAGCGGCTCAAAACCATTATGAAGGAGTTGATGGAAAATCAAAACTCCATCATCTTCATCGACGAGCTGCACACCCTGGTGGGTGCCGGCTCGGCCGAGGGTTCGCTCGACGCAGCCAACATCCTGAAGCCGGCTCTTTCTCGCGGAGAGATCCAATGCATTGGCGCAACCACGCCGGCAGAGTATCGCAAGTCCATCGAGAAAGACCGCTCGCTCGAACGGCGCTTCCAGGCCGTCAAGGTGCCGCCGCCCAACGAAGAAGATGCCATCAAAATCATCATGGGTATCAAAGACCGTTACGAGAAGTTTCACGCGGTCAGCTACACCGATGATTCCATCAACTTCGCGGTTTCACATTCCAACCGCTACATCCCCGATCGCTTCCTGCCCGATAAGGCCATCGATCTGATCGACGAAGCGGGAGCCCGCGTGAAGCTGCGCCAGACCTCCCTGCCGGAAGAGATCACCGAGGTGCAGAAGCGCATCAAGTTCATCGTGCACCGCATGGAAAATGCGATCGCCAACCATGAATTCGAGAAAGCGCGCTTCTATTCCGACGAAGAACGCAAAGAGCGTGAGAACCTGCGCGCCCTGCGTGACAAGTATCACCTCGATGACTCCACCGCCGGCATCGTAGGCCGCGAGGATATTGAGGATGTGGTCAGCCGCTGGACGGGCGTGCCCATCACCTCGATCAAGGAAGAAGAGACACAGAAACTGTTGCGTGTCGAAGAAGAGCTGCACAAGCGTGTCATCTCGCAGGATAAGGCGATCTCCGCCCTGTCCCGTGCGATCCGTCGCTCCCGCGCGGGCCTCAAGTCTCCACATCGCCCCATCGGTTCCTTCCTGTTCCTGGGACCGACCGGTGTCGGTAAGACGGAAATGGCGCGCACCCTGGCCCAGTTCCTCTTCGGCAGCGAGAAAGCCCTGATCCGCTTCGATATGTCGGAGTTCATGGAGAAGCACTCGGTCTCCAAGCTCATCGGTTCGCCTCCGGGCTACGTGGGCTACGAGGAAGGTGGTCAGCTCACCGAACGGGTGAAGCGTTCGCCTTACTCCGTGGTCCTGCTCGACGAAATCGAGAAGGCTCATCCGGATGTCTTCAACATCCTGTTGCAGGTATTTGAGGACGGTCAGCTCACCGATGGTCTGGGCAACACGGTGGACTTCAAAAACTCGATCATCATCATGACCTCCAACATCGGCGCCCGCCACTTGCAGAGAAAGCAGGGGCTCGGCTTCCAGTCAGACAGGGAAGACCTGCTGATGGACAAGATGGAAGAGTTGGTGAAGAACGAGGTCAAGCGTACCTTCAATCCGGAATTCCTGAACCGCCTGGACGAAGTCATCATCTTCCTGTCGCTCTCGGATTCGGATCTGATCCAGATTCTCGAGTTGCTGGTACAGCAACTGAACGCGAACCTGATGCAGAAGGCAATCACGCTGTCCGTCACCGAAGACGCCAAGAAGTGGATTCTGGAAAAGACCCTGGTCGACCGCACCTACGGAGCGCGTCCACTGCGCCGCGCACTACAGCGGTACGTCGAGGATCCGCTCTCAGAAGCACTCATCGCGGGCGGCATCGCGCAACGGCCGGCTTTCCTCGAGGTCTACCTAGAGAACAACCAACTCTTCTACCGGCCCGTGGGCGAAGTCGGAGAAGAGAAGTCGAACGGCATCCTGCTCTTCAGCGCATAGCCGAAGACCCAACACAAAAGAAAGGCCGGGGCAACCACCCCGGCCTTTTCTCTTTCCTGCGCGATCACCCTCTAATCCAAAACGAATGACGGGTGCCCCACATCTCGCTCGTTTTTCGCGAGATGTGGGATTCCACAGCTGTCCACCGCCCACGCTCGACTGGCAACTAAACCCCGCCCAGGCCCACATTGGTTAGACTGGAACAGAGTCATGCTGAGGAGACGCAATGGAGCTCGCATCGGAACTGAAACCCGTATCGCTGATCGGCTTTGGAGAGGGCGCGGCCACAACCTCCTTTACCGGCGTAAACCCCGCCACCGGCGCACCGCTTGAGCCCGCCTTCTTCGCCGCAAGCACTGAAGATCTAAACCGAGCCGCTGCTTTGGCCCAGACCGCCTTCGTAATCTACGGCAAACTTTCCGGCAAAGCCAAAGGCGCATTCCTGCGCAAGATCGCCGAGTCGATCGAAGCCGCCGCCCCCGCCATCATCGCCCGTGCCCAGCTCGAAACCGCTCTGCCGCAACCTCGCCTGCAGGGAGAAGTAGGCCGTACCTGCGGCCAGCTTCGTCTCTTCGCCGAGGTAGTCGAAGAGGGCTCCTGGCTCGATGCCCGCATTGACAACGCGGACCCAGACCGCAAGCCCCTGCCCAAGCCCTCCATCCGTTCCATGCATCGCCCCCTGGGGCCCGTCGCCGTATTCGGCGCCAGCAATTTTCCACTGGCCTTTTCCGTAGCCGGCAGCGACACCGCCTCCGCGCTCGCCGCTGGCAATCCGGTCATCGTGAAAGCCCACCCAGCACATCCCGGAACCAGCGCCCTGGTGGGCCAGGCCATCCGCGAAAGCGTCAAAGCCTGCAACCTGCCAGAAGGCGTCTTCTCGCTCCTCTTCGACGCAGGTGTCGATCTCGGTGTGCAGCTCGTAAAGCACCCGGCTATCAAGGCAGTCGCCTTTACCGGCTCACCCGCAGGTGGCAAGGCCCTGATGAAGCTCGCAGCAGAAAGACCCGAGCCCATCCCCTGTTATTCCGAAATGGGCAGCGTCAACCCCGTCTTTGTCTTGCCGGGCGCCTTGAACAAACGCGGCAGCGCCGTAGCCACTGGTCTGCAGGCCTCCTTCACCCTGGGCGCCGGCCAGTTCTGCACCAAGCCTGGCCTGGTCCTCGTACCTAAGGAAGACGGCACCCCCGGCTTCCTCAAAGAGCTGGGTGAAAAGGTAACCACCACGGCGACACAAACCCTGCTGACCAAATCCATCGCGGATCGTTACACCTCCGCAGTCAAGGGACGCATCGCCGCCGGAGAAGCAAACCTGGCGGCCCAGGGGGCCACTGCCGAAAGCACCGCGGCCGCCACCGTCCAGGCCTCACTCTTCGTAGCCGATTACAAAGATCTAGCCGGCAACCAGGAACTGGCCCAGGAAATCTTCGGCCCCACCACCATCGTCGTCGGCTACCAGGATCGCAAGCAATTATTAGCCGTAGCCGAGCAATTGGAAGGGCATCTCACCGCAACCTTACAGGGCGACGAAACCGACCTGGCCGACTACGCCGATCTGATCGACATCCTGACGCGAAAAGTAGGCCGCCTGATCCTGAACGCCTACCCCACCGGAGTCGAAGTCTGCCACGCCATGGTGCATGGCGGCCCCTACCCCGCCACCAGCGACGGCCGCTCCACCTCCGTAGGCACTCAGGCCATCTACCGCTTCACCCGCCTCTTCTGCTACCAATCCTTCCCCGACGCCGCCCTGCCCGACGAGTTAAAGAGCACCAACCCTCTAGGCATCCAGCGCCTGGTAGACGGAAAAAGAACCCGAGAAGCAACCGCCTAACCGCCCCGCACTTCAATCCAGGACCCCTAAAAAGACTGGTCCAATGAACCCCATCCAACCCCGCACTTCAATCCAGGACCCCCAAAACGACTGGTCCAATGGGTCCAATGAACCCATCCAATTCCGCACTTCAATCCAGGACCCCTAAAACGACTGGTCCAATGAACCCCATCCAACCCCGCACTTCAATCCAGGACCCCTAAAAAGACTGGGGTGCCCCCACTAGTGTCCGGTTAACGACTGCACCTCGAGCTGCAACCGT
>CAZZVD010000218.1:0-1557 GCA_964657465.1 uncultured Acetobacteraceae bacterium
CCGTCGCGTTTGAGGAACACTCCCCGCGGACCACCCGCCGCGTTTGGAGCAACCACCCGCCGCGGAACACCCGCCGCGTTGAGGACCCTCCCGTGGAACACCCGCCGCGCTTGAACAACTCCCCCGGTGCTCAGCCTCTCCCCCCGCTACTGAGCAGCCTTCTCGATCGTCTCCCACTCTTCCACCGTGAGCTGCAACTTCGTAGCGTCAGCGTTCTCCTCCAAATGCTGCACCCGTGACGTGCCAGGAATCGGAAGCATCACCGGCGAATGATGCAGAAGCCACGCCAGCGAAAGCTGCGCAATGCTCGCATCATGCTGCCTGGCCGCATTGTCCAGCGGACCGCCCGGCCGGGCCAGCTTCCCCGCCGCGACCGGGAACCAGGGAATAAACCCAAGCTGGTGCTTTTCGCAGTACTCCACCACATCCTCGTGCCGCCGATCACTCAGGTTGTACTGGTTCTGAACGCTCACAATCGGCACCGTCTTCTTCGCTCGCTCAATCTCCGCCACAGAAACCTCCGACAGCCCGATGTGGCGAATCTTCCCCGCCTTCTGCAAATCCTTCAACGCGCCAAGGCTCTCTTCCACGGGAACCTTAGGGTCAATCCGATGCAGCTGGTAAAGATCAATGAGCTCCACCTTAAGACGCCGCAAGCTCATCTCAACGCATTGCCGCAGGTATTCGGGCCGTGCCAGCGGCTCCCACTTGTTAGGGCCGAAACGGGTGAGTCCCCCCTTCGTGGCAATCACCAGATCACGCGGGTAGGGGTGCAGTGCTTCCGCAATCAACGTCTCGCTCACCTCCGGACCATACGAATCCGCGGTGTCGATGAAGTTGATCCCCAGCGCAACCACCCGCTGCAGTACCCGGAGAGCCTCGGCACGATCCTTGGGTTCTCCCCAGATGCCATCGCCAGTAATGCGCATCGCGCCAAAGCCAAGCCGGTTGACCGTAAGATCGCCACCCAGCGAAAAAGTTCCTGTCGTTGCTGTCTCTACCATTGCCATAAACATGGGATTCCCCGCCCGTGGGATTGGTTTCTCAATCACGCGTAGCATCCAAACAGGAACCCATGCCACGCAGTGCCATCATCGTAGGAGCAGGTCCCAACGGCTTAGCCGCCGCGATCGTCCTGGCCCGTGCAGGCCTTCACGTCGAGGTGCGCGAAGCCGCGTCCGTCCCGGGCGGAGGCACACGGTCCGCAGAGCTCACCCTTCCCGGCTTCGTGCATGATCTGGGCTCGGCCGTGCACCCGCTGGCGATCGCGTCGCCGTTTTTCTCCACCCTGCCGTTGGCCGCTTCCGGCCTGCATTGGATCTCACCACCCTCAGAGTTGGCGCATCCCCTCGACGACGGCACCGCCGTCATCCTGGAGCGAAGCATCGAAGCCACGGCCAGCCAACTGGGCAGCGACGCAAACGCCTATAAGAAGATCTATGGTCCTCTCCTGGCCGATTGGGATCGCTTGCGCCACGATGTGCTGGCCCCCATCACCATCCCACGCCATCCCTTGCAGATGGCGCGCTTCGGCCTGTTCGGCCTGCGCTCCGCTCT
>CAZZVD010000218.1:1657-9390 GCA_964657465.1 uncultured Acetobacteraceae bacterium
AATTGCCAGGCGCCGACCTCATCCTGCTCGATGTAACCCCCCGCCAGCTGCTGAAGATTGCCGGGGAGGAAATCCCGCGAGGGTATCGCCGCGAGCTGGAAAATTATCGCTACGGCCCCGGCGTATTCAAAGTGGACTGGGCGCTCAGCCAGCCCATACCGTGGACCGCGCCAGAATGTCTGCGCGCAGGCACCGTACATCTCGGCGGCACCTTTGACGAGATTGCCACTTCCGAACGCTTGCCCGCCCGCGGAGCCATGCACGAGCGTCCCTTCGTCCTGCTATCCCAGCCCACGCTCTTCGACCCCACCCGTGCGCCGGCAGGCAGGCACACCGCATGGGCCTACTGTCACGTGCCGAATGGCTGGACTGGCACCGCACTGGAAGCGATCGAACAGCAGGTGGAACGGTTCGCTCCCGGCTTTCGCGAATGTGTCCTCGGCCGCGCCGTCTTCAACACCCACGCAATGCACGAGTGGAATGAAAACCTCATCGGCGGCGACATCAACGGAGGCGCCCTGGGCGGCCTGCAATTTTTCCTGCGCCCCACCTGGAGGCGATACCGCACCCCCATGCCAGGAGTCTACCTGTGCTCCTCATCAACGCCACCAGGCGGCGGTGTGCACGGTATGTGCGGCTATTGGGCTGCGCAATCCGCCATGCAGGGGAGAAGTAGAAACAGATAAAGACTAGGCGTGGTAAACCACTTCCAGCATGGTGAAGTCATCGTTCGCGGGGGCGCCGTTCATGAACCGTTCTACCTTGTGCAGCACGGCCTCAATGGTGCAGCCTTCCACCGCTTCCTGCAGCCGGTCTTCCCCAAAAAACTCGCCGTCCAGATCCTCGGCTTCCGTCACGCCATCCGTCGCCAACACCACGCGATCACCAGCCTTCAGTGTCAGCTGCTCAGAAGCGAAGGTAGCCTCTTCGATCAGGCCCACCACCATATTTGCATTCAGCAGTCGCCGCACCCCGCTGCTGCTGGCCAGCATCGGTTGCACATGCCCGCAGTTCACATACTCAAACGTGCCATCCGGGCTCAGCTTAACCAGGATCATGGTGGCATATTTCTGCACGTTCTTTTCGCAGATATACCGGTTCGCCACATCGGCGATCTGTGCCAACGGCTGACCAGCCAGCAGCAAACCGTATAACAGCCCTTGCAGCGTCGAAGCCAGGATGGCGGCCGACACACCTTTACCAGAGATATCCGCAATCACGATGTAAAGGCCGTTATCAGTGGCGATCACGTCATAGAAATCGCCGCCCACCTCTTTGCAGGCCACGCTGCGTGCATGCACCTTGGCGTAGGGCAGGTTGGGAATCGCGAACTCCATCAACCCTTGTTGAATCGCGGCCGCGATGTTCAATTCTTCGCGATAGCGGCGCGACGCTTCTTCTGCCTGCGCGAGGAATGCATTCTCCACCAACGCCGCCGCTTCGGTCGCGATCGTCTCCAGCAGGTCATTGTCGACCTGGCTCAGTTTGCCCGGCTGTAACCGGCTGTCGAGATAAAGCACGCCGAGAATATCTTTCTCGTGCAGATCGGCGCTGGCCGTTCGCCTGCGCAAGGGAATGCAATACACCATGCGGATACTCTGCTGCACCATACTTTCGGTGCGCGAGTTCGCCTGAGCAGACAGCGTGTCGGTGACCACAAATTTTGAGGCTTTCAGTGCCTGCCCAATGGCGCTGTGAGAAATGGTGGAATCATCTTCCAGCCGATCGCCCTTCAGATTTCTTCCCGCGGCCAGCGTCAGCGTGCCCTTCTCATCGCGCAGGAATACATAGCCGCGCTCCAGTTGGGTAAGCTCCAGCGTCGCTTCCACCAGGGTGACAAGAATTTCGTTCACCGCGCCCAGCGTATTCAATCGCTGCGCTGCTGCCAGAAACCAGCTCAGCTTCTCCAGGTCAGAGGTGGGCGCCGAAATCGCGTGCAATTCGTCCAGCAACTTGTGGATGGTGGAAGTGCTGTCTTTCGTCGCGCCAAACTTCAGCGATGGACCATTGAGCGAACCCAGCCGAATCTCGTCGCCCGGCTTCAGCGCCTGGCGATCCACCACTGGCACCAGGTTCAGAAAAGTGCCATGCCGGCTGCCGCAGTCCACCACCTGAAATTGACCTTTTTCGTAAACAATCGCCGCGTGGTCCCGCGAGATAAACGCATGCGACAGCACCAGATCGCGGTCCTGCAAACGCCCGATCGTGAAAGGAGTATGGGTAAGATTGATTTCTTCCTGGCGAGTGTCGTCGATCAACAAGAGAGCAGTGGGTGGGATGGGCTCAGCCATAAACGCCTTTCGGGATGAAGCATGTTTCACGTTCATCGGGCAGTTGCTTGATCCTTTACGATCCGCGCCCGAAAGACAACCGAAAACGATACCCACGCCACCAACCCAGCACAGGTGCAAATGCTTCTGTCCCAGGGGCGGTGGCACACGTGTGACTGCTGGCTGGATACTGTTAAGAAAACTACCACATGCCCCGAAAGCCCAGGCGACTTGCTCCGTGTAAAACGCGTCGAACACGAGGCCAGCGAGAACATGGAAATTGTTGTTTCCGCAAGCTGCGAAAGTTCACAGGCGGCATCCAAGCCGGAAAGAACGCGGCGCCATCAAGCACCATGTACATTCAAAGGCATAGGAGAAGAGAATCGTGCGAACGTCCCTCACTACGACCCCCCCACTTGCAGAAGGTTTTGCCACCTACTTCGCCGCCATGCAGATGGCAATGAAGGCTGAGACTTCTGAGCTACTCGAACTCAGAACGCATCCCGCCCTCGAATGCCTGAAATCTCTCGACGATCTCGATGAAGAAACAGATGAGGACGACGACGAGGTTCTGGATGAGGAGGAAGACGACGTCGTCGAGGACGATGAGGAGGAAGACGATCTGGACGAAGAGTACGAAGATGAAGACGAAGACGAAGAGGACGACGAAGACGAGGAAGATGAGGAGGAAGACGACGTCAAGCCGCTCAAGATGTCCTCAGCGATTAAGGGCTAACTAACCCTCTCTGAGCCTTTTCCCTCCGTTTGCCGGGCGCCGGAACACACGCATGCAACGTGGTTATGTGTTGCCCGGCGCCCAAAGGTAATTGCCTGAAAGTGGAAGCTCCCGCCGGCACGGTTTCATTTACCTTGTGAGAGGCGCGCAGGCCGGAGAGTGATTGTGAGAAGGCGCATTTTGGTAGTGGATGACGATGATGCAACCCGGCACGCTGCGGCGAAAAGTCTGCAGATGATGTCGGATTGGGAAGTGGTGGAAGCCTACTGCGGGGCACAGGCCCTCGAAAGCGCGTCGGCGCAGCAACCCGACGCCATTCTGCTGGATGTGGTTATGCCTGCCATGGACGGTCCTGCGATGGTCGCGAAACTGCGCACCAGCCGTGCCACCAGCCACATTCCCATCGTGCTGCTGACAGGGAAGGTTCAAGCAGTAAAGAATGGTTCTTACGCCCACCTGCCGGTAGCGGGCATCCTGATCAAACCCTTTGATCCTCTGCGCTTAGCCTCGCAAATCGCCCAGGCCCTGGGCTGGAAATAGGCAGGGCTCGTCTAAGCAGAAACTGGCAGCCCGGCACGGAAGCATTGCAGGGTTTTGCCATCCGGCGCTAACGCCACAAAGTTCGCTTCTCTTCCTTCCTCCAGCTTCCCCCAGGCCCCGTCGATACCCAGGAGCGTCGCAGGATTCCTGGCGGCCATCAGCGCACTTTCGGCCAGGCTCGCGCCGGTAAACCGGGAAAAGTTCCGCACCGCCTGATCCATGGCCAGCACACTGCCGGCGAGCACCCCTGGGGCTCCGGCTGAAGTGCATTTGCCTTGAAAGACATCAACTTCCAGATCTCCCAACTTGTAATGCCCGTCGGGCATGCCGGTCGCAGCCATACCGTCGGTGATCAGGATCGTCTTTGCGGCGCCCTTGGCTTTGTAGAACAGGCGCACCATGGCCGGATCCACGTGAATGCCGTCGCAGATGATTTCGGCGAAGAGGGCGTCGTTGTCGAGCACATACGCGCATATGCCGGGATCGCGATGGTCCAGGCTGCGCATTGCATTGAACGTGTGCGTGGCGCTGCGTGCCCCTGCCTGGTAGCCGGCTTCTCCGGCACCCATCGTTCCATCACTGTGCCCCATGCTGCAAACCACGCCCAGGCCGCGCGCATGCTGAATTAACTCTGGAGCTCCTGGCAGTTCCGGGGCGATGGTCAGCAGGCGAATGTGCCCTCGTGCTGCCTGCCAGAAGCGGTCGAAAAGGCTGATCGAAGGCGCGACCAGCTTTGCCGCCGGATGCACGCCACGCTTGGCGACTGAAAGGAATGGGCCTTCGAGATGAATCCCCAGCGGCACGGCGCCATCGGTAGAAGCCGGCGCCTCGAGAAAGGCGGCTATCCCATCCAAAGATTGCAGCGTGTCCTCAATGGAGGAGGTAACGGTAGTGGGGTAATACGCGCCAACTCCGTGCCTGGCCAGCGAACTTCCAACCGCCTCCATGGCCTCCGGGGTACCCTGCATGACGTCAAAACCAGCAGCGCCATGGACATGAATATTGAGGAACGCCGGCACCACGAGCGCGTTTGGAAACCGGTGGGTAATCGCTCCCACGGCCGCGTCCGCCGCCGCTTTATCGCTTGTGTGGCCTTGGATCGAAGCAATGCTGCCATCCACCACCGTGATCAACGGGTATTCGACGATCTCACTGCCCCGCAAAATCCCTCGTGCCGTAATGCTGCAATTCCGTTGATTAGCCATCCCGAAAAAGCATATAGCAACGACGAACGGGAAGTAGCCTAACCCCGGTAGCAGCTATCAACGAAAGCCAGGACCCGCGTACATCCGGAGCGACCTCTGTCTCCCCGGCCCACCCCTGTCATCCCTCGGCGTGCTCGGGATGACAAGTCAAGGGTGGTTTGCCAGTGCATGTTCCCCGGAAACAACACCCAGTTTGAACCCGCAGCACAAACAAGAAGAGCACGGCTGATAAGCCGTGCTCTTCTTCAGTTACGGCGCAAATCTGCCGCGACCAGGCCAGCTATTTAACAGTAGTGGTAGCGCTCGATTGCGTATTGCCCGGCGTGCCTTCAGGGTTGGAGCTGCTTACGGTAGCGGTGTTCTTGATTTTCGTGCCCGTAGTGGAATGCACCTGGACCGTGATCTCCACAAAAACCGGGGTTAGCAAGGAGACCGATGGCGAAGTGCAACTGACCGTGTTGTTGGCGTAGCTGCAAGTGACTGCGTTCGAACACCTGCCGTTGCTACACACCGTCTGCTGAGCCGCCACCTTCAGGAAGTTAATCCCAGCAGGCAGCACATCCGTGATCGCGACGTTTGCGGCCGACTGTTTGCCGAAGTTGACTACGCTGATGCCGTAAGTAAACTGGCTGCCGTTTTTGGCGGAGCCGGGAGCCACTTTCAGGATGAACAAGTTAACAGGAGGAGCGTTCACCACCTGGTAGCTTACCGATGCGCTGCCCGTGTTACCCGCAGCATCCAGGGTTTGCACCGTATAGGTGTGGGGTCCGGCGGACGCTGTATCGATGGGGCTCGTGAGCACACCGGTGTCCATCGTGGTGCCCGGGGCGAACGTGGATGCGCCGCACTGCACCACACCCGAACGATCGTCCGTGCAGCGGTAGCTGGCAGTCACTTTGTCACCGACCCGGTAAGAGTTGGCCACGCCGCCATTGATACCGGGCAGCGGCGACAATGTGGGACCCGAAAGTACAATCGGCTTCACACTGTCGACGTTTACCGGGAAGGTGTAGAAGCTGGTATCCCAACTTTCACCTGTCTGGGTGAACTTCAGTTCCTCTGTCCCAGCGCAATCGCGCGCCATGAAATGTAACAGGTACTGTCCATCATTGCCCAGGTTGATGGCCTGCGCCGGTGGAGTAAAGACGGAGGCTTGCGTGCCCGGGCAAGTGACGTCCGCCAGCGTGATGTCGCCGGGGACCGGCTTGCTGGAAGGAGGCACATGAGCTGCATCCGAGAAACCATAAGTAAGGCTCTCGATGGGAGCAGCAACGAAGGTATTCTGGCCAGGAACTGAGGGTGGCGTGCTGGTAAAGTTCGCGGTGATGTTGGCGTTGTTGACCCAGTTTCCAGGCCGCAATCCGGTGACCGCGACCGTCGTCAGCACTTCCGGTACCGGAGCCACGCTGATAAACGAAGAGTTGGGGCTCTGTCCGCGTCCGCCACTGGTGTACGCACCGGGACCCGAGAAAGCGGTGAGAATATTCTGCGGGCAAAGGGAGCCGGCCAGCGACGAATTGGGGTCAAAGGTGCAAGGTGCACCCTGCCAGTCATCCTGCGCTTCGAGGAAGCCGACGCCCTGGTGGAAGCTTGGACCGTTGGGAACCTGAATATCAGGCAGAGTAAACGCAGGCCCATCGAAGAATTCCTGGAAGATCTCGTTGCGAACCTGTGACGTGGGGCAAAGCGCACCCTTTTGCGCTGCAGCGGTTCCCAGCTGGCAGGTCAGCGTAAACAGCTTGCAGGCAGGCTGGCCGTTGTACAGTTCACCCGTGTGCAGCAGACAGTTGGCGGTCGCAAACGAAGTGTCGTGCAGGTAGGTGGCCTGGAATGTCGTGGGATCGAGTGGTGTGTCACCGGTCGACGGCGTCGAGTCCTGAGGGATGGTGAGAGTTCCATCGTTCTGCGCCGAGGTCAGGTCGTAGGTGAACTGGATCTGGGATGCGGGCTTGCCGTTAAACAGAAAGTCCTGTGCCAGGTTCTGTGTGCTGGAAATTGGGTTTCCCGTTACCTGGCCCGGGCCAATCACACCGTTGGAGGTGCAGTTGGTCACCAGGTAAAGGGTCGAACTGGTGAGGATGCCACCGCTATCGACCAGGCCGATCTGGGCTTGCACCGAGCCGGGCGTAAGCAGCGTGCTCACGTCGATTGGCGGCACGCCCCCGTTGCTCACATACAGGTCAGGGTTCTGACCATTCAGGCCGCCGTTGACGGCGAGCGAACCGTATGTGGAGTTAAAACAATTCTTCTGACCGCCGTTTTCCTGGGTGCCCCCCGCGCATATATCGACAGCGGGGCCGGTCCCGGTACTGAAGGTGATGAAATTGTCCACCAGGACATTGCCCGTTCCATCGGGGCTGGAAGAGATCTTTGCCTGGATGGGGGCCGGGCAATTCAGACTCAGAATCGTGTTATTGAACTCGTTCTGGTTGGTGTGACTGGTGCCCGTGGTCGAGCTTCTGACGTTTGCGGGCTGCGCGAACAGCTGGATGGCATTTGACGTCGTCTGGCCATACGCGGCGAAGGGTGCTGCGGCCAGGACCGCGGCAAGGCTCTGAACGATCACATAACGCTTTGTCATTGTGCGCAACTCCACTCCGTCTGATCGTTTGTTACTCGCTACGCACAACTACCCGGTGCCACGCGCACCGGTGCTGCGCCCTGCAAGGGGGCCAGATACATCTTGCCGATGGGGGGAGATAACTCGACAGAACTCTAACGAATATCTAACGGATTGTCTCGGCTGCTATAGGTTCTGTCAACTAAATTAAGGTTTATCTTGCCGAATGGATGGCATGTTAGCTAGCTAGTGGTGTTGGCCGACCGCCGCATGTGGCGTTTGAGTTACAGCCGCGTGTGGCTTTGAGCGACAAGCGTATGCCGGCTTCCCGCCGGTGTTTGCTGCACACCGCAGGCAATGCCGGTCAATGTGACTAGCCCCCAACTTGTCATCCCTCGACTGCGCTCGGTATGACAAATTGG
>CAZZVD010000219.1:0-9347 GCA_964657465.1 uncultured Acetobacteraceae bacterium
AGACCCGATAATTCCCACATCTCCCGGCTGGAAAGCGCCGTGAGATATGGGGCACCCCAGTCCGTTGGCGGTCCTGGAGTGCTTTATCTTTACTTGACTTCCAGTTCGTTGGTTCGTTGGCGGTCTTAGAGTGCTTTTATCTCTACTTGACTCGACTTTGTTGCGGGTCCGGACGTGTTTTCCCCGAGCCCTCAGTCAGCGTCACCATCCGGTCTATCCCTGGCGGAGAAAATTCTTCCTTCAATCCGCTGGGCCAGGCAACGTCGATCCGCTCCACGTTCGCGGCAACCCCCAACCCGAAATGTAACCGCAAATCACTACTCGACACATAGCTGGAACCACTCCGCACCTCCTGTACCCACTTCCGCCCGCCGGCAAACACAGTCACCTGCGCCCCAATCCCATCTCGATTGGACCGCGTCCCCACTGTGCTGACACCAAGCCAGTGATGCCCGCTCGCGGCTTCATTCACCAGCAGCATCGGTTTTCCACCCGAATTATTCACCACCGCCGAAAGCCGGCCATCATTCCAGAAATCCGCAATCGCCAAACCACGGCTCGATGCCGGCACCGTGCAACCTGGGCCGGAGAGCGCGCTCACATCCTTGAACTTTCCATAGCCCTGGTTCCAATAGACCAACCTCGGCTCTTCATAAGTCGCTCCCAGATGCGCGGTATCGACTTCCGGGTAAACATGCCCATTCGCAATCAGAATGTCGGGCCACCCGTCGTTGTCCATGTCGAAGAACATTACGCCCCATCCCAGGTAGCGCGTATTCAACCCCAGCCCAGCGTCGAAGATTTTCGAACTGAACGTGCCATCGCCATTGTTCTGATAGAGAGAAGACGTGTCGTCAGAGAAGTTGGTCTTGAAGATATCCGGCAACCCGTCTCCATTGAAGTCAGCCACGGTCGCGCCCATGCCCGCTTGTTCGCGGCCATCCTCATCGAAGGCCACCGCAGCTTCCACCGCGGTATCGGTAAAGGTGCCGTCCTTGTTGTTGCGGTAAAGAATGCTGGCCGTGCTGTCACACGCCACATAGATATCGGGCCAACCATCGCCGTTGTAATCGAGCGTCGAAATACCCAGGCAGTAGTGCCCGTTTGTCTTTTCTATCCCGCTCGCTTTACTCACATCTTCGAAGCGGCCGCCGCCTGCATTGCGATAAAGGATATTTGGGGTGTGTGCAAGTCCGCGCGGCCCGCACATCACCGGCACGCCTTTCCAGATACACATCTGGCCTTCGCCCGGCCTGGGCACTGTCTTCACATCGAACTGAACGTAATTGGAAACAACAAGATCGAGCCGGCCGTCACGATCGTAATCGACGAAGGCGCACCCCGCACCCCAGTCCGCTCCGCTGCCCGCAACGCCGGCAGGCTCCGCCACTTCTTTGAATCTGCCATTGTGCTCATTGTGATACAGCCGATTCTTGCCGTAATACGTGACGTACAGATCATCGTAACCGTCGTTGTCGTAATCGCCGGCACACGCGCCCTGTCCCCATCCGCTGGCGTCCATGCCGGCAGTGCGGGTCACATCGGTAAACGTGCCATGGTGGTCATTGTGATAGAGGTGCCCCGTTGGGCGGCCGCCCTTGCCCGGTGCCGCAGCGAGGGAATCGCCGTTCACCACGTATAGATCCGGCCACCCGTCGCGGTCGTAATCGAGTACCGCCAGCCCGCTGCCCGTGGTCTCGATAATGTACTTCTTGCTGCGCAACCCGCCATTCACATTGTCCATGTCCAGGCCGGCGGCTGCGGCGACATCGACAAACCAGGCGGGAGCCGGGTGGGCAGAACTTGCTGGGTAAGGGCTTCCACTGGAGGCGGCCTGAGCGATGGTGGTGACAGCGCACAGTATCACCCACAGTGTGCGCCGCGCTCTATGCCCCACAGCCATTTTTCAAATGCTAGCACCCCGCGGGGCAGGGGGCAGTTCAGCGTATTCTCGAACTGCGTGATGCGAATCTTCCCTTATCTCCTCCTGGCCCTCTGTGCCGGGCTGCACGGCGGCGGGCAAACCACCGCGCACCCACCACCCTCCATCGCCGAGCTGCAGCAACACGCGCAACAGCAACCACCCGTTTTAGGCGCCAGCCGCGACCTGGGCATCGCCTACTACCGTGCCGGTAAGCTGATCGACGCCGAGCACGCATTCGAAATCGCCATGGCGCAGGATCCGGCCGACCTGGAATCGGTCCAGTTGCGTGGCCTCACTCTGTACCGCCTGGGCAGGCCGGCCGATGCCATTCCATTTCTCGAGCGTGTGCGGCAGTGGATGCCTCATGCCAATGCCGATGCCAACCACGTCCTCGGCCTCTCCTACATGAATGCCCGACGCTACGACGACGCCCGAGGAGCCTTTGCCACGCAATACGGGGTGGCCCCCAACTCCGGCGCCGCCTACCTGGTCACGGCACAGATGCTACTGGCTGCCGATCTCCCCGAACTCGCTTCCCAGGATGGCCAAAAGGCCCTGCAGCTCACCCCGGGCCTGCCCCTGGCGCATTTTCTGCTGGGCGAAGTCTTCCTTTATAAATCCGATGTGGCCCACGCGCTGGAGGAATTCCAGCAGGAGCGAGCGGTCAACCCAGCCTACCCCGCCGTTTACGACCGTTTGGGCGATGTCTACACCAGAATGGGTCAATACCAGCAGGCCCAGGAAGCGCTCACCCGGGCCATCTCCCTCGACCTCTCGTTTACCGGACCCTTCATTCAGATGGGTAAGGTGTTCCTGCGGAGGAGTGACCCGGAGACCGCCGTGCTCTACCTGCAGCACGCCGAAAAGATGGACCCGGCCAACTACATCACGCACACCTTATTAGGACAGGCCTATCGGGCCCTGGGTAAAGAAGAAGAGGCAAAGCGGGAACTGGACACGGCCTCGCAGATCCACGCGTCCGGCCAACTCAAACTCGATCCGGCAAAGTAAGCCCAGCTGCCAGTACGGGCCCAACCCCTCAGTGAACCCGAATCGAAACCAGCTTGGCCTGTAGCGGAACACCACCCTCAAGCGGCACCATCAATAGCGCCTCAAAAGGCCGCACATCTCCGGAAGGCGAAGAAGCCAACTTCAGCAACTCCGCCACCGTTTCTTTGCGCGAGGCATACTCCACAGCCCCCTGGGTTCCCAACGTCGTCAGCCCGCTAAAGACCAGCGTCCGGTTGCCCGACTGCACCCCTGGAATGAGCGCAATGATCGCATAGTCCTGGGTCAGCGGATGCTCCGGCCGCGCATACAGGCTCGGTTCGCCCGGGCGGGGATGATTATTCACAAACCCTGCCGAGTCCGGACGAGCAATCTGCGTAAAGTCTGTCAGCGAGGGCAGGGCATGCAACGCGGGATTCTCCGCCGGCGAGCCGAAAAATATCAGGTTCCGCGACTTAGCCTCGTCCCAGGTAACCAGCAGACTGCGCTTCAGGATAAACGTAGCCCGGTGGGCATCGAAAAGCCTGGTCAATTCATACACTGCGGCCAGCTCGCCGATCCCGGTGTAGTGGTCGACCACTGGCAGGGTATCCAGCCGAGCGTCTGCCGGGGCATACCGCAGTCCGGTGCGGGAGTCGCCCACAAACCGCGTGTTGCTGTAAATGAGAACCGGCGGATCTCCGGTAAGAAACGGCGCCCAGAAGGTGTCGATGGCCGACTTTTCCGCAACCGCCACCGGCTTTTCATGAATGACCAGAAACGAGAGTGCCAGCACGCCCAAAACGCCCAAAACGATCGCACCCGTTCTTAGCCCGGACAAGGTCCGTGGCGCCCTTACCACTTCGGCAACCACCGGTACCGCCGGTGCGAGCGTGACCGGGCCAGGCGGCGGCTCAGTCTCCCGAGGTCGAAAAACGGGCAGGTAATGTCCCTTGGGAATCTCAAGGATCGTCGGCTCGCTCGCGCCCTCGCTGGCGAAGTACTCAGCCAGCTTCTGCCGCAATAAGCGAGCGTGCGTGCGCACGATACTGTCTTCACTGCTGTTGTAACCAGGGGGCCGCTGAAATACGTGCACCCCAATTTGCTGCTCCGTGGCTGCTTCCGGCATTCCCTTCAACGCACAATCTGCGATATAGAGCAGGAACTCCCGTAGCCGATGCGAACCGCGAAACTGACTACTGGCAAGGATCCGTTCCAGGAGCAACGCCCGCGAATCGACATTTGACGGGTGAAAAACCCCCGGTAATTCCCTCCCGTTTGTCAGCAGAGCACTCGTCCCAGACCGTTTCACTGTCATTTCACCGTAAACAACGTTGGCAGGCCCGTGTTGCAACTATGAGTGTATCCAAGGCGAAAACTATTCGACGCAAGCTGCGTACAGAACGTTTCCGCCAGATTGCCGATTATTCCCATAATGGTAGATGCGTACCAGGGGTGGTACGGAGCGTGTTGTCTCCGGCGCCCAAAAACAAACAGGCCGCTCCAATGACGAGCAGGCTAACGAACGACAGGGACTTTGGAGAGGCTCGAGATGCTTCATAACACCAGGAAAAGATTGCAGTTGATCGTTTGCGCAGCATTGTGGGCAGCAGCTCCGTCCATGCTGGCACAGGCCGTCTATGGGTCAATTTATGGAACCGTAACCGACAATAGCGGGGCGGTTATCCCCAATGCGACCATCACCGTCACGGACGTCGCCAAAAACACTTCAGTGACCGCTCAGACCAGTGCCGGCGGCGACTTTCGCGTCCAGCATCTGGTTCCGGACACCTACCGGGTGGACGCGGATGCCTCCGGCTTCAGCAAAACCTCTGCCGACAACGTAGTGGTGTACGCCGACACATCCCCTAAAGTGGACTTGAAACTTTCGGTGGGTAGCACCTCGAACACGGTTACGGTGAGCTCCGCGGCGCCCTTGCTGCAAACAGACCGGGCCGAAGTCAGCACCATTCTGAACGCCCGCGCCATCGAGAATCTGCCGAACTTCAACCGGAACTTCACCTCTTTCGAGCTGTTGACCCCCGGTACCAGCTACATCGGCTGGAATGTGGGGGAGGCGAACAACCCGCAGAGAAGCCAGCAGATCGAAGTTAACGGTCAGCTGCCGTTCGCCACGGGCTACGAGCTGGATGGTACCGATAATCAGGACCCCATCATCGGCGTCGCCGTCATCAATCCGAATCTCGACGCGACCTCAGAAATGAAGGTCACCTCCCAGAATTACGACGCCGAGTTTGGCAAGGCAGTCGCCGGCCTGGTGACCGCCCAAACCAAGTCGGGTGGCAATTCGTTCCACGGCTCCGCCTTCGAGTACCGCCGGTCCGACGCCCAGCAAGCCCGGGATCCCTTCTCTGAATCCGCCCCCGATTCGCTCACGGGCCGTTATCTGGCTCCCAATCTGCACAACCAGTTCGGCGGCTCCATCGGCGGCCCGATAAGGAAAGACAAGCTTTTCTTCTTTGGCGACTACCAGGGTCTGCGGGAGAAAACGGGCACCGCCACGCTGACCACCGTTCCCACCGCGCTGGCTAAATCCAGCTGCACCTCAGGTGGTAACTGCGATCTGAGCGAGTACCTTCAGGGCGGGCAGGGCCAGATCTTTGACCCCGCTACCAACCAGACGGCCCTTACCGGCCGCACTCCATTTGCCGGCAACATCATTCCCGCGGGCCGGCTCTCCACGCCTGCAGTCAATTTCTTCAAGTTGTTGCCTGCGCCCAATGTGGCTGGCGCCGGTATCGTGAACAACTACGCGGCATCGGGTTCCGGCATCTTCAACACTAACCAGGCCGACGGCCGGGTGGATACGCAGCTCTCAGAGAAGCTCCACCTCTTCGGCCGCTACACCTACTTCGGTTCCAGCCTGTCAGGCGCCCCGTTCTTCGGCGCGGCCGGTGGTCCCGGTTTTGGCAGCGGCGGCTTTGCCGGAACAGATAAAGCGCGTGACCAGAGCGTCGCGGCGGGTGCCGACTACGTGGTCACCCCCACATGGCTGACCGACGTTCGCTTTGGCTATCTGCGAATCCACATTGACGAAAATGGTCCGAACTACAACCAGCCCCTGGGCAACACCCTGGGCATTCCCAATGCGAATGTGGGTGACCTTGCCCTGAACGGCGGGCTTCCCCAGTTCAACATCGATAACGCCAGCAATGGCACGAACGGCGGCGGCAATCTGGAGTACGGCACTTCGGCCGAGCAGTTCCTGCAAGACCAAAGCCAGTACCAGATCGTGAATAACTGGTCGCACCAGGTTGGCAATCACAATATCCGCTTCGGCGCCGACCTTCGCTATGGCCTGAACCACCTGGTCGGCCTGGACAACAATAACGTCCGCTCCGGCAACTTCCACTTCGCGCAAACCCGGACCGCCGGCGTGCTGGATCCGGTTGCCGGTACCACATCGTCCGGTCTTGGCTTCGCCACATTCCTCCTGGGCGATGCCACCGCCTACCAGCGGACACAGACCCAGAACACGAATGCACAGGAACGGCAGAAGCGCACCTTCTTCTACGGGCAAGACACCTGGAGGGTCACCAACAAACTCACTGCTAATTATGGTCTGCGTTGGGAGATCTACTTTCCCGAAACCGTTAACGGCAAAGGGCAGGGCGGCTTGCTCGATCTGAATACCGGCAACATCCGGATCGCCGGTTACGGACCGTGGGGCACCAACCTCAACGTACAAAAGAGCTACACCAACCTGGCGCCGCGCGTCGGCCTTGCCTACCAGGCGACAGCCACCACGGTAGTGCGTGCCGGCTACGGCCGCGTGTACGGGCAGGGTTGGTCGGGTAATACTTTCGGCGAGGTGCTCACCTTTTCGTATCCCACACAGGTCTCGCAAAACCTGAACCCGACATCAAACGCCGCAAGCGTCTTTAATATCTCGCAAGGCCCTCCGGGCTATGCCTTTGCGCCGATCCCGGCAAGCGGCAACTATCCTTTGCCCAACGGCATCGGGGTCCCGACACGACCCTTGTATGTGCGGCTGCCTACGCTTGATGCCTGGAACCTCACCGTGCAGCAGCAACTCAACTCCACTATGTCGCTACAGCTTGCCTATGTCGGCAGCCACGGCGTACACAACATGTTTGACTCCTCGAACCAGGCAAGCCCGAACCAGCAGACCATCGCCGGCTTCAACCAGATCAACCCTGAAACAGGAAAAACGTACACGCAAAGCGAGCGCCGTCCCTACTTCGATGGAACCGCGCAGCGCGAGTTGGGCGTGACCTATGGGCATCCGTTTGGCTGGGAGCAGGACCTTCGCTATAACGCCAATCAGGCCACCAGCAATTACCACGCCCTGCAGGTAATCGGCGAGAAGCGATTCAGCCAGGGGCTCCAATTCCTCGCGCACTACACCTGGTCACGCGCCATGGCGCATGAATCGAATTACTTCTTTATCGATCCTCGCGTCGGCTATGGGGCCAGCTACTACAACCGCCGCAATGCCTTCGTTTTCGCAGGGAATTACGACCTTCCCTTCGGCAAGGGCAAGCTGGTCGGCGGGAACGTCAAAGGCTGGGTGGACGAAATCATCGGTGGCTACACTCTCAACGGCAACGTAGCTATCCAGGGTGGCTTGCCTTACACGCCCTCCTACGCTCTCAGCGCCTCTGACAACGATGTCATCGGTTATCTGAACAAAACCAGTACCCACGGCTTCAATCTGCATCGTGGTTCCTTCAACCCCGCGACCCATAAGGTTCAGTACTTCACGCCCGCACCTTATGTGTTGCAGTCCTCTGGTCCGCAGAATTCCTTCGGTCCGTACGCTCGCCCGGCAGCCGGCACCTTCGGCAACCTGGGACGCGATACCCTTATCGGGCCTGGCTTCTGGAATGCGGATCTCTCGCTGGCGAAGAATTTCAACCTGACTGAAGCGGTACGCTTCCAGTTGCGCGCGGAGGCATTCAACGCCTTCAACCACGTCAACCTGGGGCAGCCCGACTCCTGCGTTGACTGTCAGGATGGCAATGCCGGAACCATCTCCAGCAGCCAGTCCAGTCAGGATGGAACTTCCCTCCGCCGTCTGCAATTCTCGGCTCGCTTCTCCTTCTAGCACCGCCGGGTTAGCACCCGCCGGACATCCTGGCGGCATCCCAGATCTCAGCAAGAGACCTGGGATGCCGCTGGCAGCACTTTCCCCTCAACATGACGTTCGTTCCCCTGCCAAGAACTTGCCTTAAGAGGTACCCGTGAAGTCCCTGGTTTTGTTGCTGATGGTGGCTGCCTCGTCCGCGGTTGCGCAGACTCCCACTGCGGTCACGCTTGACCCGTTACCGCCCTTCACGGCAGCGGCGCCCGGCCAGCCCAGCATCACCACTGACAGCATGGCGCAACGCCCGTTCAGTGTGATCGGCCCGCGCGGCACGATCCTCGGGCAACAGGACGGCACCTTCGAAGCCTGGATCTTTCCCTGGAAGATACTTAGTCACATGCGGATCACGGCGGAGATGAAGGACTACCCCGTCCCCATCGATGTCAATGAGCAGGCTGCCACTGTCGCCGTCCAGCCAGGTCATACCACCATCACGTTTGCGCATGCCAATTTCACTGTGCGCGAGACTGTCTTCGCGCCCAGCGATGCACCCGAGGGCGCCGGCGCCCTTGCCTTTTATGAAGTAGAATCCGTGCGTCCCATGACGCTCACCTTCAGTTTCCAACCAGAGATGCTGCGCATGTGGCCCGCGCTCTCAGACGACCGGCCTTCGCCCGAATGGGTAAAAAACGGGGCATCCGGCTTCTACATCCTGCACTTGAATCTGCCCGGCAATGCTGCAGGGATCGCCATGCCGGCCGCGCAGCCGGGCATCCTGCCGCCTTACCAGGAACACCCCAGGGACTATCCCCTCCAGTTTGTTCTCCATTACGATCCTGCGATCGACAGCCACAAAGTTTATCCCCTCTTAATGACGATGGGCAGCACTCCCGCGGAGACGACCAGCGCTGCCATGGCAAGCAGGCTTGCAGCACTGGACGCCTCCTTTCGTAACCTTTACGGTGACACACAGCGACATTTCGAGCAGTTCGCGAAAGACTCTATCCAGATCGACACTCCCGACGAGAAACTTAATCAGGCCTTCGCCTGGGCCGAAGTCTCAATCGACCAGCTGCGGGTGCAGACCACGCCTGCGCATGATGAAACCGCCCTGGTGGCCGGCTTCTTTAGCTCCGGCGATTCTGCCCGGCCAGGCTTCGGCTGGTTCTTCGGCCGCGATGCCCTGTGGACGCTGTACGCCGTTAATGCCTATGGTGATTACCAGCTGACGCGCGAGGAGCTAAGCTTCCTCTTCAAGCGGCAGAGCCCGGAAGGAAAGATCATCCACGAGTGGGCGCAAACAGCCAATCTTGTGGATTGGAAGAGTTTGCCGTATGCCTTTGCCTCGGCAGACGCGAATCCGCTGCT
>CAZZVD010000220.1:0-1308 GCA_964657465.1 uncultured Acetobacteraceae bacterium
GGTTGAAAAGCCTGTATCTACCGACGGCTTTATGTCGGGAGATGTGGGAATTCACCACAATCAACCGGCGAGCCTCCTATGCTCAGAGAAGATTTGTGGAGAAGTGGATAGGGTAAAAGCCCTCCCAGCCGCCGAGGTGTTTCAGGAGCGGGTGAGGCAGGCGGCGAAAAAGCCGTCTAGTGGGTTGGGTCCGGGCAGAGTGCGTAGGAATTCATCGGAAACATTGCCGGGGAATAAGCGTTCGGCGGTGTTGGGTTTCAAGGAGCCCTCTGCCTGAAGATCGTGGATTTGTTTTCTCCATGGGAGCAGGCGGAAATCTTTTTGCCCCTTCAGGGCTTCGGTGACTACTTCTTCGTTTTCTTCGGATTCCAGTGAGCAGGTGGAGTAGATCAAGCGGCCGCCCGGGCGCAGAGCACGCATGGAGGATTGCAGTAAGAGGACCTGGCGGTCATGCTGCCGGCTGAACTCCTCGACGGTGAGACGATGGCGGATCTCTGGATTTCGCGCCAGCGTGCCTGTTCCGCTGCAAGGGGCGTCGCAAAGCGCTAAATCAAATTGCTGGTCGAACGGGAGTGCCGTCGCGTCGAGAACGCGATATTGGATCTGTGGCTGATTCAATAAGGACTGCATCGCCTTTAGCCGTCGCGGGCTTATGTCGCAGGCGGTGATGCGTGCCTCGGGATTTCGCTCTGCGAGAATCGCGGTTTTGCCTCCCGGCGCCGCGCAGCAATCGAGGATGTCGGTTCCGTGGCCGGCTAACTCGGCAATTAGCTGCGAGCCTTCGTCCTGCATGCGCAAAGCCTTTAGCTGCGTCACGTCTCCGGAAACTACCCGGTAGGCGCGCTCGACAAAAGCGCCTGGTTCCAGTTGCAGGCCAGCGGGCGGCTCTCCCGGTAGCAGTCGAATGGTGGTGGGGGGCGGTTGCTGATCGTAGACGCAGATGGCAGCAGTCGACTGCTTGCCGTACATAGTTACCCAGCGGGCGACCATCCAATCAGGATGAGCGGTGAGTGCGTCCTTCTCTATCGATTCGGGGTCTGTCAGTTTGGGCGACTGCGTCAGTTTGCGCAGCACGGCATTGACCAGGCCGACCGCGTACTCGTTGCCGGATTGGCGTACCAGTTCCACGCTTTCGAAAATGGCAGCGTGGGCGGGTATGCGATCGAGCGCCAGAAGCTGCAGAGCCCCTAACTCAAGCGCGGTTTGCACGGGATCGCCGAGGTGACTCCTGCTCCGGGTGAGGGAGGCGCGAATGCGTTGCTGCAGCACCAATTGCCAGCGCAGGACGCCCATGACGAGGGTGGTGGC
>CAZZVD010000220.1:1408-9219 GCA_964657465.1 uncultured Acetobacteraceae bacterium
CTTCGAGTCCCTGCAGTGTTTCGATCATCAGCGCGGCTCCGCTGGTGGCGAGCAGGGGAAATAATTGCTCGGCGGTTTGATCTGGTTCGATCGGCATGGATCGCTGCATCAGCATGTCCCCGGTGTCGAGCCCCTGGTCGATGCGCATGGTGGTTGCGCCGGTGACGGTCTCGCCGCTGGCTACGGCCCACTGGATTGGCGCGGCGCCGCGGTATTTCGGTAACAGCGATGCATGCAGATTGAGATTGCCCCAGGGCGGTAGTTGCAACATCCACTCCGGAATGATGCGGCCATAGGCGACCACGATGATGGCGTCGGGCTGAATCGCTTCCAACTGGGCACGCAGGTCTGGGTTGTTTTTGATTTTCTCCGGCTGCGTTACCCGTAGACCCGCTTCGGTGGCCAGCATCTTCACCGGCGAGGGCGAAGGTGGCTGATCGCGGCCGCGCACCCGGTCAGGCTGCGTGATCACCAACTCAATGCTGTGGCCAGCCTGGAGCAGCGCCTGCAGAGTGGGGATGGCGAACTGAGGGGTACCACAAAACACCAGCTTCATGAACAGCAACCATCGCTTACCATTCGCCTGCCCGTTGCAGTTTGCGGATCTTGCGCAGTACGAAGTCACGCTTGAGAGCACTGATGCGGAAAATAAACAGCACGCCGTCGAGGTGATCGATTTCGTGCTGAAAGGCGCGGGCCAGCAGGTCGCCGGCTTCGCGCTCAAACCAATTGCCCTGCACATCCTGCGCACGGATTTTGACCTTCGCGGCGCGGGCTACTTTTTCGCGGATGTCCGGCAGGCTGAGACAGCCTTCCTCTTCGTAGATCTTTCCTTCGCTGGTGATGATCTCCGGATTGATGAGCGCGATCTTATCCTCGGGTGTTTTTTGAAAGCTGAGATCGATCACGGTGATGCGTTTGGGCACACCGATTTGTGGGGCCGCCAAGCCGATGCCGTGGGCCACATACATTGACTCGAACATGTCGTCGACCAGGGTGCGGAGGGCGTCGTCGAATACGGTGACGGGCTCTGCCGGCCTTTGCAGGACAGGGTCGGGGAATTTAACAATCTGATGGACCATGCGGCGGAGTGTTCTTCCCTAAAATCTGCGGATCTGCTCCAGGTATCCCTGGTAGTTTCTGCTGAGTTCGCCGGCTGAGTCGCCGCCGAACTTTTCCAGAACGAGTCTTGCGATGGTGAAGGCGACCATTGCTTCCGCGGCTACTCCGGCTGCCGGCACGACGCAGACATCGGAACGTTCGTAGGCGGCCTTGGTGGTTTCGCGGGTGGTGTACTTTACGGACTCGAGAGGACGTCGCAGGGTGGAGATCGGCTTGAGATAACCGCGCACCACGATGTCTTCTCCGTTTGAGATGCCGCCTTCGATGCCTCCGGCGTTGTTATGCTCGCGGGTGAAGCGGGTGGGTGCGTGGCCGTTCTGGTCGTCGTTCTGGCTGGCGTCGTTGTTATAGCCGATGGCATCGTGAACGGCGGAGCCGAAGGATTGAGCGGCGGTTACGCCCTGCCCGATCTCGACTGCCTTCACTGCTTGTAACGACATCACCGCCCAGGCGAGCAGGCCGTCGAGACGCTCGTCCCAGTTGGCGTAGGTGCCGATGCCAGCGGGCACCCCGTGGACGACTACTTCGAAGATGCCGCCGATGGAGTCGCCGGTGCGCAGCACGTGATCTACTTCCGCTTTCATCTGCTGTTCGGTTTCCGGGTCTACGCAGTTCAGCAGGACTTCATCGCGCTCGCGGAGGGCGGCGATCTCGTTCCAGGTGGCGATGCGGGGCAGGTCAACGCGGCCTACGCAGACGACGTGACTGGCGACTTCGATGCCGAGTGGCTTAAGCAGCAGTTTGGCCATGGCTCCGGCTGCTACACGGGCGGTGGATTCGCGTGCTGAGGCGCGTTCCAGGACGTAGCGGGCGTCGGGGAAGTTGTATTTGAGGGAGCCTGCCAGGTCGGCATGGCCAGGGCGCGGCGAAGCGACTGCTTTGTGCTTTTCGGGATCGCCGGCGGCGACGGGGAGAATGTCGGTCCAGTTCTTCCAGTCGCGGTTTTCGATTTGCATGGCGACGGGAGAGCCGATGGTTTTGCCGTGACGGACGCCGGACAGGATGTGGGCGCGGTCCTGCTCGATGTGCATGCGGCCGCCGCGGCCGAAGCCCTGCTGACGACGCCACAACTCGCGATCGATGATGGCGAGATCGACGTCGAGGCCTGCGGGGAGTCCGGAAATGAGGGCGATGAGGCACTCGCCGTGTGATTCACCAGCTGTTGAAAAACGTAGCATTCTTATCCTGAGCCTAACGATTGATTGTAGACGATTATGGTGGGCGGCTTGTTGGGGCTGAGCTGTTTGGCCGGGGTGAATTTGTTACGGGTTTAGATGTCCCCCACTCAAGCGGAGCTTGAGTGGGCCACCCGGCATTGCTTTAGGGGCCACCGGGTTTAGGTTAGGACTATCCAGTCGTACTCGGCGTCTTGTAGTGGTACTACGGAGAGCCTGGATTGGCGGACGAGCGGGGATGCTGCGAAGAGGGGGTTTTGCTTGATGTCGGCCAGGGTTTTCGGTTGCTTGATGGGCTTGCCCGCGGCGATGCGCACTAACGGGATCTTCGGATCGGAGAGGTCGACGGCGCGCACGGTGGCCAAGCCGACTGCCTTCTTCTCATCGCCCGTGTGGTAGATGATCAGCTTGTCACCCTTCTTCATGGCGGCGAGGTTCTTGACCGCCTGGAAGTTGGTCACGCCCGTCCAGTCGGTTTCTTTTTCACGGACCAGGTCGGCGAAGGAGTAGGCGGCCGGTTCGGTTTTCAGCAGGTAGGGCATGGTCTACTCCTCTGACTTTGGCGGCGGGTTGAGGAACGTGGCGGTGTTCAGGAGTGGCCGCTCCATCGCGCGCACCCATTCGGTCATCTCGCCAGGCTCAGTGCCCTGCGTTTGCTGACGCTCAAACTCTGCCCGCATCAGGTGCATCTTGGCATCCAGATCATCGAGGAAGTTCAACAGCACGGCCTCTGGAATCATGGGCACCTTGGGCGAGCCGAACTCAAGCTTGCCGTGATGGCTGAGCACGATGTGCTGCACCAGCAGGCGCAGTGCCGGAGGAAAGCCAGGCAGGGCGGCCAACTTCTTTTCGATCATCCCGATGCCGATGGTGATGTGGCCGACCAGCTGGCCCTGCAGCGTGTAGTCAAAGCTGGTGCCCCATCGCAGCTCCTCTAATTTGCCGATATCGTGCAGGATGGCGCCCGTGAGCAGCAAGTCGCGATGGATTTCGGGGTAGTGCGTGGCGGCCAGCTGGCAGAGACCGAGCAGCGATACGACGTGCTCCAGCAGCCCCCCCAGCCATGCATGGTGAAGTGACTTGGCGGCGGGGGCTTCGCGAAAGGCTGCCGCGAAGCTGGGGTCGTCCAGAAACGATTGCACCAGGGCTTGCAGAGAGGGGTCAGTGAAACTATCGACGCAGCGCACCAGGGCGGACCAAAGCTCGTCCACATCCTTGCGGGTATGCGGAACGTAGTCCCCAAGCTCGAACTCTTCGGGGGCGGCGGTGCGGATTTTTTCCAGGTTCAGTTGCAGCTTGCCGTTATAGCGGCAGACTTCTCCGCGCACCTTCACTACATCGCCCTGGGCGTACCCGGCGACCGAGTCGGCGAAGTTGTCCCACATCCGCGATTCGGTTTGGCCGGTGCGATCCGCCAGGGTCAATGCCAGGTATTGGCCGCCATCTTTTCGGCTGCGCAGTTGTTTGGAGGCGACGGCAAAAAAGGAGACGATGGCCTGGTTTTCGAACTTACCCAGGTCGGCAATGTAGATGTCTTTCATCCCGCTTAGATACCTTTCGCCCCGGCGCCAGGAAGGGCCGGAGCGGTTTGGTTGAAACCGCTCCCAGGGTTAAGGGCGGGGTTAAGGCTGCTGGGCTCCCGGTGGTATCGGGTCGGGAGGTCCGGTCGCCGGTGCGGGCGGGTTGGCCGGCGCGTCGGGATGCTGGGTCGTGTCCGCAGCCGCGGGCACATGGCCGGCTGGAGTCGCGGGCTGGCCGAGGTAAGGCGCGGGCTGGGTCTGGTCGGTTGGTTTCTCGGAAAGGCGGGTCTTGTCGGCCTTTTGCTTGGCCTTCTTCTGGGCGGATGGGTCCGTCAGTCCCAGGGGAGCATTTTGCACCTTCTGGGCGGCCAGCTCATCGGCAGTGGCTGGTATTGGCTTCTCGGCAGCGCCCTTTTCCTGTTTCACTTTCTTGACCGGCGGGCGATTGCTGAGACGCGTCTTCTTCTCCTGCAACTGGGGGGTCTCACCCGAGATGGTGCCGTCGGGATTGATGACGCGGGATTCGGGCGTAGTCACGCCAGGCTGATTATCGGCCGGCGCGTCGGGAGCAGCCGCGGAGGCGACTTGTGAGGCAGGGAGCGATTCGCGGGGAGCTTGCCCGAAACGTATCTTCTCGCGCTTGCCGGGCTTCTCAATACTTTGGCCGGCGTTGCTGGCCTGGGTAGTCGTGGTCTTGCTGGTTGGCTTCACGGGAGCTGCTGCGCCGGGAGTTGCGGCTGCGCCGGCTGCTGGAGCGGTCGCGGTGGTGGTTGTACCAGGCGTGGCTGTCCCGGGGGTAGTTGTCCCGAAGGTAGCTGAAGGAGCCGGCGGCGCTGCTTTTGCTGACTGCTTATTTTGCGAGCGGTCGCGGCCGCGAAAACGTGTGCGCTGGAACTTCTTCTGCTTCTTTTCCGCAGGCGGCGTGTAAGCGCTATAGCTCAGCCGCATTTCGTTACCGCTGGAGCCAGTATCGACTACACCCGGCTTGATCTCGACATAGGCTTCTTCCCGCAGCTTGGTGAGGTACTCACGCAGTTTCGGTTGCATTTGCTGCAGAAAGAGAGCTTCCTGGACCTGCGGTTCCGCTTTTTTGAAGCCGGCATCCCCGCCCTGGTTGTGATCGGTGACCTGCAAAATGATAAAGCCCTGCTTGGTACGGATGGGCGTGGTGTACTGGCCGGCGTTCAAGGCGAACGCTTTATCTTCGATTTCTTTGGCCAGCATGCCCCGCTTGAACTCGCCCAACGCGACGCTTTTGGGCGCGGCGGGATCGGCAGGGGCGGGCTTGGCCAGATCGTCAAATTTTGCGCCTGCGGCCAGCTTGGCTTCGATGGCATCGGCCTGCGCCTGGGCGGCCGCGACCTGATCGGCGTCTGCTCCTTCGGTGGCCGACTTAGCCGGGGTGGGGACGAGGATTTCGTTGAGGGTTACCGATTCGGGCTGGGCGAACTCCGCCTCATGCTCCTTGTAGTACTTCTGCACATCGCCGGGCGACATGGTGATGCGCCGGCCTACTTCGTCGCGCACGACCTGCTGGGTAATGATGCCGTTGCGGATATTGGCCTTGAAATCCTCGTAGGAGACACCCTGCTGGGCAGCTGCCTTTTCCAGATCTTCCAGCGTCTCGAGATGGTTTTGCTTGCGGATCTCATCCAGGCGTTTGATCAGCTCTGTCTCGCCGGTGATTCCCAGCTCTTTTCCCTTGGAGAGGAGCAATTGCTGATCGATGAGATCGCGCAGCAGATCTTTCTGCTTGTCGGCGACCTGCTGGGCGGGCACGCCCTGCTGTTTGGCTTCCGCGGCTAACTGTTCGGCGGCACGGTCGTAGTCCGATTGGGTGACGATCTGATCGTTGACGCGGGCGACGATATCTTCGACGACCTTGCCGTTGACGGGCGCGGGTTCCTGCGCTGCGGGGCGTGGGGTCAGGGAGGGACTCGACTGGGCCGGGGCGGGCGCGGCACAAAGGCCTGCGCTTAATAGCAAAACGGCAGTGGCATGCCGAAACTCAAAAACCATCATCGTGTAGACATCTCGTGTGACTGCTCAGTGCTGGTTGGTAACCCGTACGTGGTAGTTTGCCTGGACCGGCAAAAGCGCGACTGCGCAAGCTGCGGAACAGGCCGGATTTGCTGCGATCCGGTGGCTCGGAAGGCGTACCAAACCAGCCTATCCTGAATGATATACTTCGAGTCAAGAAGACCCCGGGCCGCGCAAAAGAAAGACCTCTCCCAACGCCTCCGGACCTCGAGGAAACCCGCATTATGGCCTCCCGCACACGTCGGTTCCTGTTTTCGATTTTCCTTTTTTTTGTGGTTTGTGGCTTCCTTGGCACAGTCGTCAGCCAGAAGCTGGGGGCTCAGTCGAGTACCGATGAGTCTGCGCTGCGCGATGATCTGCGCTCGTTCACCAATGTGTATGACCTGGTGGAACAGAATTACGCTGAGCCCATCACCGGGGAAAAGGCTGAGAAGGCTGTGTACGACGGAGCCATTCCAGGCATGCTGCGGGTGCTCGATCCTCACTCCAGCTTTTATGATCCCAAGGCGTACGCCAAGATGCGGGAAGACCAGCATGGCAAGTACTACGGCGTAGGCATGCTGATTCAGCCGCAGAGCAACAAGATTGTGGTGGTGAGTCCTTTTGAGGGGACGCCTTCTTACAAGGCAGGTATCCGGCCGGGCGATGTGATTGTGGCGGTGGATGGCAAGTCGACCGACAACATGAACTCGGAAGATGTGGCCAACGTGCTGAAGGGACCCAAGGGCACGCACGTGCAGATCACGATTGCGCGCGAAGGCGCTGCCAAGCCGATGGTGTTTGACCTGATCCGCGATGAGATTCCGCACAACAGCATCGACCTGAGCTACATGGTGCGGCCGAATGTCGGGTATGTGCACATCACGAATTTTCAAGAGACGACGGGCCGTGAGTTGTCGGACTCGCTGGACAAGTTCGGCAACGTGGATGGGTTGATTCTCGATCTGCGCGGCAATCCGGGTGGATTGCTGAGCGAAGCAGTGGCGGTATGCGACAAGTTCCTGGAAAAGGGACAGGTGATTGTTTCGCAGCGCGGCCGCGCGTTCCCCGAGCAGACCTATCGTGCGACGCATGGCAATGGTGGGCGTGAGTATCCCATCGTGGTGCTGGTGAATCATGGGACGGCATCGGCAGCCGAGATTGTTTCTGGCGCGCTGCAGGATCACGATCGCGCCATCATCGCGGGCGAGACAACGTTTGGTAAGGGACTGGTGCAGACGGTGTATCCGCTGTCAGAGAACACTGGCCTGGCGCTGACCACGTATCACTACTACACTCCCAGCGGGCGGCTGATCCAGCGCAACTATAACGGTGTTTCGTTGTACGACTACTACTACAACCATGATGTTCCGCAGGATGTGAAGACTCGGGAAGTGAAGGCGACCGACTCTGGACGGACGGTGTTCGGCGGCGGCGGCATTACTCCTGATGACAAGATCGACACGCCCAAGTCTGTACCGGTGCAGGACCAGTTGCTGGAGCATTACGCTTTCTTCAATTTTGCCAAGCACTATTTGTCCAACAAGACCGTGGGGAAAGATTTCCAGGTGGACGATGCGGTTATGGATGCATTCAAGCAGTTCCTGACAAGCCAGACGATTGCCTACACCGACGCGGAGTTGACGCCGGTGATGGATTGGGTGAAGGCCAACATCAAGGCCGAAATTTTCACCACGCAATTTGGCCAGGAGGAAGGTTTGAAGGTTCGTGCGGCGTGGGACCCGATGATTAACAAGGCGCTGGATTATCTGCCCCAGGCGAAGGCGTTGGAGACGGCGGCGAAGCATGCGGAGACACAGCGGGCTTCTGTTCGGGCTAATCAGTAGGGTTGTTTTGGTGCAAAAGGGGCCGCAATTATGCGGCCCCTTTTTTGTTGAGACGTTAGCAATAGAGAGTGGGCGGTGGACAGCCGTGGAATCCCACATCTCGCGAAAAACGAGCGAGATGTGGGGCA
>CAZZVD010000221.1:0-9167 GCA_964657465.1 uncultured Acetobacteraceae bacterium
AAGGTCCGGAGAAAACCACAAGGCACCCGTCCAGGGAGTAGGGCATTGTGGTCGGAAGTTGAGGGTTGTGGTTAGAAATCCGGGTTAGTGGCGTCGCCCGACCGGCCGATGTGGCGTTTGAGCGACAAGCGTATGCGGGCTTCTAGCCGGTGTTTGCTTCACGCCACAGGCACTGCCGGCCAACGTCACTAGCCCCCGCAAGTCGGCGGATGTGAGCAAGTTGATCGGTGTGATCGACGCCGACGAAAGCAACAGCGCGGTCTTGAAAAAGAAGTGACGGAACAGCTGCAGCAACGTTCAAGGGTCACTGCAGCTCTGGTTCGAGGGTGAACTTGCTAAGCTGCTTTTGCTTTCGGGTTAACTCTGCTTTCAGCAATGGTCGTCAACTTCTCGTCTCCGCCCTTGCTGTCTTTCAAACTCTCGCCAAGCCCTTGCGCCGCGTCCTGCTTACCCAGAAGCTCTGCATAGTGGCTAAGTGAGCCGTAGGACGCTACGCGAAACATTTGCTGCTGGTTGGCCGCGACGATCAATGCTGCATCGCGCACCGGACCCGGATCAGTATTGCTGATCATCTGTTCGACTTCGTTGATCATTGCCTTGGCAATATGATTTTCGTTGCGTTGCACTGGTTGGCCGAACTTCTCAAACGTTTGCTCGACCCGCTGCGCGTACTCTTTGGACTTTGTCTCGGTCTTCTGGAAGACCTCTTTCAGGTCGCTATCCTGTGCGGCTTCGGCCATTTTGGGTGCTTCTCGTGAGATTTGTTCCTCAAAATCCAACACGTAGGTGAGGCCGGTAATCATTAGATCCTGAATATTTTTTGCTTTCATGCGGTGTTTCCCTGGTGTTCGCGGCTCTCGTCCAAACTTTCTTATCGGCCGCACACGCGGAGTAAGATGTAGGCCTGGAAAGCCTGTGTTGTCCCCTGGCGAGCAAGACGTTCAATTCCGCGCACGGATGCGTACAAGTGCTTTCATGCGCTGATAGCAACGTTGCAAGGGCGCATGCCATCCCACCAGACAGTTGCATGCTGCGATCCGTCTGCGGCGTCGACGCAATCTACGAAAACAGTTCCAGCCCGTCGTCAAGCCAGCCACCCCGATCTCGATCGGGTGAGCGGTTTGCTGCAACCACCACCTCAGACAGTCTGAAAACAGGAGAACTGCATGTCTACGCAAACAGCACCCAGCATTCGCGAGATTGTTGAACCCATTGATCCGCGCAAGCGCTTCGCCCAGCCCCCTTTTCCGCAAGAGGAACAGGAAGGTTCTGGCAGCGCGGCGCAACTGAACCCTCCAGCCGATTACGGGGAACAGAGCTACAAAGGGCATCAGCGCCTGGCGGGCCGCACCGCCCTGATCACGGGCGCAGACAGCGGTATCGGCCGGGCAGTCGCGCTTTGCTTCGCCAAGGAAGGCGCGGATGTAGTGTTCGCTTACCTCGATGAGAATGAAGACGCCGAAGAGACGGTACGCCTGGTCGAGGCAACCGGACGCAGAGCCGTGGCAGTTGCCGGTGATCTGCAAAAGAAGGCGTTTTCGCAGGAACTGGTACGGCGCACGGTCGAGGAGTTCGGCAGGTTAGATATCCTGGTGAATAATGCGGCCTTCCAGCGGACCTATGACAAGCTGGCCGACATTTCCGAAGAGGAGTTCGATCGCACCTATCGCACCAATGTCTACGGCACCTTTTTCCTCACCCAGGCGGCCTTGCCTGAGATGAAGCCAGGTGGCGTGATCATCAACACCTGCTCCATCGAAGCGTTCGAGCCTAAAGAAATGCTGGCTCCCTATGCTTCCACCAAGGCAGCGCTTGTCAGCCTCACCAAGACCTTTTCGAAGATGTGCATGGAGCAGGGCATCCGCGTAAACGGCGTGGCGCCAGGCCCGGTGTGGACTCCCCTCATCCCCGCAACTATGCCTAAGGAGCAGGTGCAGCAATTTGGCAAGTCCAGCTTGTTCCAGCGGCCGGCGCAACCTGTGGAGCAGGCAGCTATCTTTGTCTTCCTCGCATCGGACGACGCCAGCTACGTGACTGGTGAAATCTACGGGGCGACCGGCGGAAAAATGCCGATCTAGGCACGCCCCCAATGGCTCGTCGAAACCGTGTCAGGGCTACTCGCCAGGATTGGCAGGGTAGCCCTGCGAGTGTTCATTCACCGGTAGTCGTTTTTTGGTAAAAGGGAAGTATGGAGAAACGTAAGCTTGGCAACTCGGACCTCGCGTTAAGCCCGATTGGTTTTGGGGCGTGGGCCATTGGGGGTGGCGACTGGGCTTTTTCCTGGGGACCCCAGGACGACAACGATTCGATCGCCGCCATCCATCAAGCGCTCGATCTGGGTGTGAACTGGATTGACACTGCCGCGGTATACGGCCTGGGCCACTCGGAAGAAGTGGTTGCGCGTGCCCTGAAGACCACCGCTCACAAGCCCTACGTGTTCACCAAGTGCGGTTTGGTGTGGGATGAAAATCGCACTATCACTAACAGTCTGAAACAGGTACGCCGTGAGGCAGAAGACAGCCTTCGCCGGCTCCAGATCGAAGCGATCGATCTGTACCAGATGCATTGGCCCAAGCCCGATGAAGAGATCGAAGAGGCGTGGAGCGTGATGGCTGCTCTGCAGAAAGAGGGCAAGGTGCGCTGGATTGGCGTATCGAACTTCAGCCCGGAGCAGATGGAGCGAGCCATGAAGATCGCGCTGGTTACTTCGAACCAGCCGCCCTACTCCATGCTGAATCGTACCGTGGAGGCGGCGGTTCTGCCTTTTTGCGAGAAGCACAAAATCGGCGTGATCAATTACGCTCCGATGCATTCGGGCCTATTGACTGGCGCGATGACGAAGGTGCGTGTAGCGAGTTTTCCATCGGACGATTTTCGCCGAAATGCCAAGAACTACCAGGAGCCGCTGCTGTCGCGGAACCTGGAGGTTGCCGGTTTTCTGGCCACCGTCGGCAAGCGGCATGGCGTTAGTGCGGGGGTGGTAGCGATTGCCTGGACGTTACATCACCCGGGGATCACTGCCGCTATTGTTGGCGGGCGCAGTGCGAGCCAGGTGCAGGGTGTGATTCCTGCAGCGGAGTTCCGGCTTTCTGAAGAAGAGTTTGCAGAGATCCAATCCTTCCTTAATCAGCATGTAGCCTAATCAGCTTGTAGTATGGCTAGGCTGCTGAACCCCCTACGGGAATGAGTCATTAGTCACCGTCAACCTTGTGCGCAGGCTCAGGCGACCTCCGGGGGCACGGCGGTAGACGTGAAATCCACCGTCCGGGCGCCCAGCCAGGGGTGGATTGCGCGCAGCTGTACCTTGCCGTTGCCGACTGTTGTCCTGATCCAAATAGCACCTGTACCCCCTACCAATCCGAAGGGATTCTCGCCAATAATCTCAGCCGGCCCTTCCAGCTCAAAGCGGATCGCCGCCTGCGCAAACGGCCGGATGCGTCCATACTCATCGTTCACGCGCAGCACTACCCTGGTTGTGTCCGCACCATCTCCGAGGAGCTCATGATCGTCGGGCAGAATTTCGAATTGCCGATCGACGCCACGCCCGGAGTAAGTTTTTGAAATGACCTGCTTGCCATCGATGAAGCCATCGATGCGCAGGTCACCCCAGCCATACTGTAAGTGCTTAAACAGATCCAGAAGAAACGGCGGGTGCTTCAAGTGAGAGAACTGCGCGCGGTCAGGGCCACCTTCCACCACCAGCTCAAACCCTTTGCCCTGATCCACGAAGAGTTTCAGGTGATCACAATTGGAGCAGATCATGACGTTCGAGATGTTCACCGACTCGTCATTGCGCGCCCAGTGAAATGCAGGCTCGAGCACAACCTCTTCCGCTGGTTCGCACATCGACTTGTAGAACCCTGCTGCTGATTTGGGCGTGCGGAAGATATCCATGACTCCGTGGTAACAAATGCGGTCGCCGGAGCCGAAGTTGTTGTGCGTGTTGTAGTCAAAGGCACACCACCCGATGCCGCCGGCATATTGGGCATCCGAAGCCAACGTGTCGTGGATGCGCGCATGGCGGATGACAAACTCCTGCAGGCGCTCTTTGCTGTCAATTGTCTTGGTGGGGAAAGTATGTCCCACAAACTCGGTGTTCAAGTAGCGTGGATGGTTCGGCGCTTGCAGGGGCCAGCCGAAATCATTGATGGTGAACACGTCTTCCAGCAATTCAGAACTGAAGAAGTTACGGATACCGCCGGTTTGCCGTTGCGGGTCCAACCCGTGCGCCAGGGCATTGGTGCGGGTGTAGAAGTCGTGGGCATCCGGCGCCTCGTTGATGCGCACGCCCCAGAGAATAATCGAAGGATGGTTCCAGTCCCGGCGCACCATGCGGCGGACGTTATCGACGGCAACATCCTGCCATGCGAGATTTCCCATGTGTTGCCACCCGGGTATTTCCTCCAGCACCAGCAAGCCAAGCTCGTCACACGCATCGAGAAAGTGCCGCGATTGCGGGTAGTGCGAAGTACGCACAATATTGCAACGCAGATCGCGTTTAAGGATCCTGGCATCCTGCTTTTGCACGCGGCCCGGCATCGCTTGCCCCACCCAGGGGAACGTCTGGTGGCGGTCCAGCCCGTGCAGCTTGATCACCTTGCCGTTCAATGAAAAGCCCTGTGGCGTAAACGTCGCTTCACGAAAGCCGATCCGTCGCGTGTCCTCATCGATGGTGGTTCCGTTCTCGCGCAGCTGCACATGCACCACGTACAACTGGGGATGATCCAGATCCCAAAGTTCGATCGGGCCAAGCTTTTCCAGGGTCACTGTATAACTGCCGGGGACTGGGGTGACCAGCGGCAAAGCGCCCATTGCCTGATCGGCATCTTCCGGGTGGTGCACGCTGACTGGCGGCGCAGCAATGGCACGCTCGGCAGACGACAGTACATTTCCGTTTTGCGCGTGGCGCAGTTCCGCATGCAGCGTGAGTGCGCCGGGCTTTGCACTCGGGCCGCGATCGAGAAAGCACTCGACCTCTACCTTGGGCGAGGGCCCGAGCACGCCGGTAGGCCGTGCGTAAATGTTCTCCAGAAACGTATGGGGAACGATGCGCAGCGAGACCTCGCGGTAGATACCGCCAAAGGTGAGATAGTCGATTTCGTTGCCAAAAGGGGGAATGTCGTTGCGCTCTGTGGAATCCACGTCGAGCGACAAGATATTTTTGCCCTCGCTTCGGAGAGCCTGCGTCAGCTCAAAGGAGAACGGAGTATAGCCGCCGCGGTACTGGCCAAGCCGGGTTTCGTTCATGTAGACGGTGGAGGCAGTCATCACCCCTTCGAAATCGACAAAGACGCGCTTGCCCTGGGCGGCTGCCGGCAGACGGAGCTCGCGGCGGTACACCGACACAAACTCATACGATTTGTCGTCGAACCCGTGCCAGGGGAGCCGGATGTTGGTGTGCGGCACGACTATCCGGGCGAACTGGGAGTCGTCGAACTCGACCGCGTGCGCCGCCTCCGTGGTGCTGGGGTGGTAGCGCCATCCACGGTTGATGGGTAGGACGGTGCGGCCCCCAGTGGCTCCCGCAGGGCTGATCGCTTGCGCAAAAGCGTTTGGCACTACCGTGGTGCCGGCAGCGAGCACGCCGGCTTTCAAGAAGTTACGTCGATCCATGAGGATTAGGCTCCCGGTGTGATTGCCAGCGCAACCGCACGGAGGCTTCACGACCGTCGCAAGGATACAGGATGCAGCCCGGCCTCCGCTTCGGGCGTGGTTTTGCGGTTGGAGGGGTAGGGCTGGCCTGTGTCCTGGAATTGAGCATGAGCGGAAAGCGCTGGAAGCGTTGAGGCGCTGCTCGCGCGTATGCGGCCCACGTATGCTCGTCGAAACTGGGCACCCGACAAAAGATAGAGGCTCTGTACTTCTCGTCCACTTTCATTCCAGCAATCGTCGAATCATGGGCTAGCCATTCACTCTATGAAGCGCAGGATTTCATTCGGATGATGTGCCGAAATAGAACAGAAGAACTCAGTCCTTGCGACAGCGGGAGCGCGGCACATCGAGCGCTAAGCAACTTGCGATAAATCGTAAGAGCCGAGCACGTTGGTGATTTTGACAGCTCGTGTCAACACTCCACCTTGTGGCAAAAAGGCGCGCAATTCAAGGCAGGATGTTCAGTAGGACTTAACAATTATCAGGGTGACTTATGGAAGTTCGCCGAAGCCTGTGGCCACAAATCAATTTCCTGCACTGTGAGTGCGACGCTTAGTTCTTTAAGCCTGAATGTTACAAGCGCTTTTCCGGTGTTTAGGCCCAGTATGACCGCATGCAGCAACGGTTACCAGTGCTTACGTTCTTCTGCTTGCGAAATTATGATTAGGGATCATGGAATCCAGGAGTTATACTCTGGCAATTCCCCCAGCAATTTTGTTTTACGTTTCTGTGTCTATCCGGTTGCTCTGTGGTTCTGTCTTCTACACGCGGCCAAAAGGGAAAACACGGCAATGGGCTGTGACTCTGTCCATGGGTAACCATAAAGGGACTTTAACGTCTGAAGTCAGTCAGAGCCGGCGATAGTAAAAACCGAGTAAGCAAAGGTTTCTGCCGATGAGTTTGATAGCACTTACTGCTGATGTATACAGTCGATCTTCCCGTTATTTTGAGGGCGGTCCAAGCCACTTTCTTATGTATTTATTTGGACGCTTTCGACCTGTACGCTCCTTCATGGTCTGGTATTTGCGGCAGAACACAGCGCACGCAAGCTTCAGCGACAGCCCGCTACGAGCGATAGTTCCGAGCCTGGCGTCCGCCATTGACGTTGATGCTGCTGTTGCTGAGATCAACCGGGATGGGGTTGCAGCTGGCCTCACACTTCGTCATGACATTGTGGAACAGTTGCGGTCCTACTCCCTGGTAGCGACGTGCTATGGAGACGGGAAGGATGAGAATCCATTCCACTATGGCGAATTGGAAAACGTGGGAAGCACCTACCGGCTAGGGCGCTACACCAATGCTCTGCAGGGGTGCCCAACGCTGCAGGCACTTGCCTGTGATCCGCAGCTGTTGGCGATCGCACGCAGGTATCTCCAGTCTGAACCCGTGCTGATCACTGCGCGGATGTGGTGGAGCCTGGCTGGCCCTGCCAATGGCCGTCAACAGCTTGAAGCCGGGCAGGGCTTTCACTACGACATTGATGGCTATCGCGGACTCTCCTTCTTCTTCTATCTCACCGATGTGAAACCCACCAGTGGACCCCACATTTACGTGCGCGGCACGCACAAAACCAAGGCACTGAAGCACCTGCTTTCGATTCACAAATCCCAGAGCGATGCTGAAATTGAAAGGCGCTATGGAGTCGCTCAGCAGCTTAGCGTTTGCGGACCGGCGGGCTCCGGATTTGCCGAAGATATTTTTGGGTTCCACAAGGGACTGCATCCAGAAGAGGACCGTCTGGTCGTGCAGATCCGCTTCGGACTTCGGGACTATGGTTCGGGGCGCGCCGACTAAACCGCTTCGTCGTTGATCGCGAGATCGCCGGGCGCAAGGCCCTTAATCTTCAGGCAGCGCCCAGGCGAACAGCATGTCGTCCGCCGCGGTGAGAATGTATTGCCGCCCGTCCATCTCATCCGTAATTGGCCCGCCAGCATTGGCCGGGCGCGCCTGCTCAGTCTGGATGAAGAAACAGCAAACCAGCCTTGGTCACAAGGATCCACAGCAGGGGCTGGTACAGATGTGACGGTTATGCACCTTGACGCCTACCCTACTTCCTGGCAGAGTCCGCGTTCTACCCACCCTCGGATGATAATTTCCGCTAAATGTTTTCCGGTGGGCTCCGCCGTGAGTACCCTCATCAGCGGTTACTCCGGGGAGAGCGCGTGTCCAAAAAGTGGTAGCCGCGTCAGGTTCTTTAGATTACATTCAACGAGTGGACACGGAGCACACCGGCTTGTGTCCTTGAATGCAGTTGTTTGACAGGGCGCGGAACCCAAAAAGAAAAGGGAAGGGTCTGCAAAACCTTATTTGGTGGTTCAATTCCATCCCGCGCCTCCACCTTCGTGTCTTCTGAAGCCCTCCTCATTTTGCATTGAACGGTAACTGCGACAGGTCAGGGTTGTTTGGCCGCCGCCTTTTCCGCATCCGCTACAGCTTTGCGAAAAGCAGAAACCCCTGGCATGCTTCCGGGTAGAAGGGCATCCTGCCCGCGATACCTCCACGCCGGGGCGCGATCGAGCGGATGGTCCACCCCACCCTGGTAAACCACAAAAGAGTCCTCCGCTCCACCGATCTCCGTCTGTGGCCCCGCCGTTCGCGGGTTCCCGCCAGTCCCCGGATCGTCTGCAAGCGTCGGGCGGGCACCGCGCTGCACGGACCCGGCTATAGCACTGTCGCTGTGATCGATGGAGCCGGCCCGATTATTTTGCCGTGCATCGGGTATGGTCTCGTTGAACGAGCGTCCGCTCCCCTTGCGGATCACGATCAGCAAATCCGCGTTCTGGGTGGACAGTGTGGGTTCCCACCTCCCCCATTCGAGCAGGGCCGACTCCACATTTTTACGCGCTGTCTCGTTGGCGCGTGGATCTTCGATCGAGATGCCGGCGGAGGGATCGATGATTACGCTGACCGTGTGCGCCGCCAGCACGTAGGCCGGCAATTGGTTTTTATCCTTTGCTTTGGCGAAGACCAGCGTTGCCAGCAGAGTGACTGGTAGCAGAGCAAATGCGCGTCTCAGCATCGTTTTCCCCCATTTCGTGGTACCCGGGCATGATATGCCTTTCGGTAAGGTGAGCTCAGTCGGGCTTGTGCGGCGGGGTTCTCCGGCGTTCGGGATGGGGAGAGGGCCCGGAGGGAGAGGGTTTGGGTTGGGTGAGAGTTGCTGATCGAGGGCGTGCGATATGGTGCACCTGATTTCGTTGCACAGCCGCATCTGCACGCAATCTCTTTGATCTTCGGATTGACCACTAACGTGAGACCACGCCCCTGCGCCGGGTGCCCCATATCTCACCGCGTTTTTCAACGGGGAGATGTGGGCGGGTGTTTACCCTCTTGTTCCTCAACCAGACTCGGCAGGAAGAGTTGCTGATCGAGGGCGGTGAATTCCCACATCTCCCGACTGAAAAACGTCGTGAGATATGGGGCACCCCGGTTCGTTGTGGAGCTCATTGGGTGCCGGGTGTTATGTGGTCTCGGAAGGTTGTACACTTCTCCGTTAAGCACCCTGGGAGTGGCGT
>CAZZVD010000222.1:0-9136 GCA_964657465.1 uncultured Acetobacteraceae bacterium
CTCGGGATGACAAAGTGGGGGCCAGCTAACCTTCTTCCGACTTTTACGCACGACTTAACGTTGTGCCCTGGATTAGGCAACAACCTTTTCGTAGAACGCGTGGATATGCTTCGCGATGTATTCGAGACAATCTTCCGTCGCGAAGTGGCCTGCAGCCAGGCGGTGCATCTCGGCTTGCGGCAAGTCCTGCAGGTAGGCTTCTCCGCCTTCTGGAGTGAAAAAGATGTCGCCCTGTCCCCAAAAGATGATGGTCTTCGGCTGCTGCTGCTTGAGAAACTGTTGCCACTTGGGATACAGCGTGACGTTGTTCCGGTAGTCATAAAACAAATCCAGTTGCAGTTGACGACCATGCGGCCGCTGCAGCGTCTGAAAGTAATCCATGTTCCAGGTATCAGGACTGATCAGGGCCGGGTTGGTTGAGCCGCCCAGATAAGTGGCCTTGACCGTTTCCAATGCCAGCAGACCCGCCGCACCCTTCTCATTCTCCTCGTTCCGGTTAAGCCAGAGTGCATTTCGCAAACCGCCCCATGCTGCGCTGAAGCCCACCTCGTAAGCATTCGTGTTCTGAATGATCAGCCATTCCAGAGCCTTCGGGTTTTTGGTCACGATGCGAAAACCTACGGGACCGCCGTAATCCTGCACGTAGAGCCCGTACCGATCGATACCCTTTGCCTTCAGAAAACCCTCCGTAATCTCTGCCAGTTTGTCGAAGGTGTAGGAGAAGGTGGTTGGGTCAGGAGTATCACTGTTTCCAAATCCGGGATAGTCGGGCGCAATCACATGAAAACGGGAGGCAAGCGCCGGGATCAATTCACGGAACTGATGCGAGGAGGCCGGCCAGCCATGGAGCAGAACAAGCTTCGGGCTCGATGGATCGCCCGCTTCGCGATACGCAATGTTGAGACCATCTACCGTGATGGAGCTGAAGGTCACGGTGCTGGCGAGAACGGCTGGAGTATAAGTCTGGGTCATGGCATCTCTCTCTGAATTAGGGTGTCAAGACAAACCTTGAGGCATGTCTTCGTGTTCAGCTGTCAAGATTCTCAGACACCGGTAAAAGATTCAATACCGGTGTCGGACTTGTGTCACTCTACGCACGAGCGCCTGGACAAGCCGTCCGTCTGAAGCCTGCAGATGTTTTGGGAGTTCCGCTACTTGGCCTCAAAAGAATCTCCAGCAAGGTCTTCTACGTCCTATGCTTGGGAGAGATGAACGTGGGCACTTCTGCACAGCAATCCGGAGAGTGGATCGATGGCTTTCTCTTTGTAGGAAACCAATTAGCTCTGGATTTCCTGAACACGCGCCTGATCAACGAGTCAGGCCCGCTGGAGCTGCTGCCCGACCTCCCATCACTGAGCCGGTGGTTCAGCGCGACAGGTTTGCTTATGGGCTCGGGGAGAGGTCAAGCCGCGAAAGCCTGGCAGAGTTCGCAGGCGGCCAAACGCTTTCTGGAAGATCTTCTCGTCTTCCGGGAAAGGCTGCGTTCGACCGTTCTGCGGTTAGAATCCGGCAAGACTCCAGAACCAGCCTTCCTGCAGGAACTCAATCAGAGATTGCTGGCCTACCCCCACCGTTATGTCGTGGTGAGCAATCGGACCGGCACGCGCCGGCAGACGTATCTCGACGCAACCGACAACCCAAGCGACCTATGGCGAGAGCTTGCTGATGCAGCAGCTCATCTCCTGACGGACGTTCCCGTAAATCGACTTCGCAAATGCGAGGGATGCGTTGTCAATTTCTATGACATCAGCAAAAAGGGATCGCGACGCTGGTGCAGTATGCAACTATGCGGGAATCGGGAGAAGGTTTCGACTTATAGACAAAAGCAACGCGCCTCAGATGCAGATGAATCCGCTTCGGCAGGGATGAGACGTCAAGGGCAGTGACTCTCTTTCAAGACAACTGGCGTGTGGAGCAAAAGGTTGTTTCGCGACAAGCATTTGTCTCAGCTGGCCCACCGCGCCGGCGGGTCAACCCCTGGTCCCGGACTGTCGGTTCGGCCTGGTGCTCTTTCCTTCCTGCTTGCGGAACAGGAGCCCGGCCACGAAGAAGCAGGCAGCGAAGAATGCCGTAAGGGCGGCTTGCAGGCGATTGTGATGGGCAAATGCAAGCACGCAGTCCAGTCCCCAGGCCAACGCGAGCACGAACCAGATGAAAGAGCGCCGCATGAAGGTCAGGTTAGCAGTCGACACCGCTTCCGCGCAGCGGATACACTGCGCAATACCGGCCTGTAGGAGGGCTCAGCTTGGCGACCTTGTTCACAAAAAGTACAGTTACCGGGAATGCAGCGTCGCAGACGATGGCTAACCCTTCGCGGCGGCTGGTATCGCTGGATGTGGCTCGGGGCATCACGATCGCTTTCATGATCCTGGTGAACAACGGGGGCAGCGGCCTCTACAGTTATCGCCAACTGGAACATAGTCCCTGGAACGGCTGGACGCTGACAGACCTGGTGTTCCCTTCATTTCTCTTCATCGCCGGCATCTCCATCGTGTTCTCGACGGAAAGCCGGCTGGCACGCGGAGAGTCAAAGAAGACAATGCGGCTCCACGTCCTCAGGCGAGCCGTCATCCTGTTCTGCCTGGGGCTGGTGGTCAACGGCTTTCCTTTGTTCCCTCTGGGCACTCTGCGCATCTATGGGGTGCTGCAACGCATCGCTGTCTGCTTTTTGTTTGCCAGCCTTCTCTACCTTTGGAATAGCCGCGCGTGGACGATCGCAGCGACCGCAGTCACCGCCCTGCTGGGCTACTGGATCCTGATGCGCTGGGTACCCATTCCCGGCATCGGCCTGCCCACGCACGACGTGCCGCTGCTGGATCAAAATCAAAACTGGGTCGCCTTTGTGGACCGCAAGACCTTTCCTCATCGTCTTTATGAACGCGTGCGCGATCCGGAAGGGCTGCTCAGTGACATACCTGCGATGGGCACGATTCTGCTGGGCGTGCTTACAGGCATCTGGCTGCGGCGGCCCAAAGCAGTTACCGCGAAAGCAATGGGTCTTCTCATGGGTGCGGTCAGCGGCTTGCTACTGGGCGAGTTGTGGAACGTTTGGTTCCCCATCAACAAAAAACTTTGGACCAGCTCGTATGTATTGTTCGCGGCCGGTTGTACGCTCCTGTTGCTCGCAGTGTGCTTCTACGCGGTCGAGATCAAAGGGTGGACCCGCGGGTGGACATTTCCCTGGCTGGTATTTGGATCAAACGCAATCACGGCTTATGTGATCTCTGAACTTCTGGCCGGCGCCCTGTACACGATTACCGTGCACGACGGCGGTAAAGCAATGGATTTGCAACACTACATCTTCCAGAAGTGGTTCTTCCCGCTGGTGAATCCCTCGTTTGGCTCCTTGCTGTATGCCATCGCCTATGTGCTCCTCTGTTTTTTACCGGTGTTGTGGATGTACCGAAAAAAGATCTTCGTGAAGGTCTAAGCATGCTTCCCCGCCGGATCATTTTGGCGGTTTGGAGCGTGTCTTCCCCGGGGCAAAGCCGAGGAAGAGGAAGATGGCGCCGGCCACCAGGTCAAGCACGGTGGCGATCAAGCTACGGGGTGGCCTGAGTTCCAGAACGGCTCCGACCAGGAAAGCCAGTCCCGCCGCGATGTAGAAATATCTCGACAACATATGTCCCACGTTAGCAACCCGGGAGCGCGGGGGCAAACAACAGCGGAAGCCAGGAGTGAACACCATGGCGGCAGGGGCAATGCGATTGGCGAAGCGGTTGGATGAGGTCGGCTTCTCCGACATCGTCCAGGTGCGCAATAAGGTGATGGAATTGCGCGCGGCCGGCCAGAACGTGCACGCCTTCCATGGCGGAGAACCGTTCTTCGATACCCCAGGCACGGTGAAGTATGCGCTGCTGAGTGCCGCGGTCGAGAACAAGACCAGGTATGCTCCATCCTCAGGCATCGAGCCGCTGCGCCAAGCCATCGCGGCCAAATTAAAACAGCGGAACCAGCTTGCGGTATCGGCGGAAAATGTCATCGTCACCGCAGGCGGTGCGCACGCTCTTTATGTTGCTTTCCAGTCGGTATTGGATCCGGGCGACGATGTGTTGCTGTTTTCGCCTTACTGGACACCCATAAGAGAAATGATCACGGTGTGCCAGGCGCGCGCGTTGCTGGTGCCCACGGCCACGGCGCGGAGCTCAGGCCTTACGCGCACCCTGGAGGACTTCACCACTCCCCACACCCGCGCGATCTACTACAACACTCCGCAGAACCCTACGGGTACCGTCTTCTCGCGTGCGGAGGCGGAAGAAGTAGCAGCGTTTGCCATCAAACACGACCTGATTGTGATCGCAGATGAGGCATACGAAGATCTGGTATACGAGGGCGAGCATTTTTCGATCGCCTCATTGCCCGGCATGGCGCAGCGCACCCTCACGACGTATACATTCTCGAAAAGTTATGCGATGACCGGATGGCGTGTTGGCTACATCGTGGCCGAAGAGCCATTCATGAGCGGCTTGCGGAAGCTGGTTCTGTATTCCGTGAATGGGGTCTCCACCATGACCCAGTGGGCTGCGCTTGAGGCACTGAACACTCCTCGCAGCCTGCTGGACGAACGGCGCGAAGAGTATCGGCTGCGGCGTGACCTCTTGGTGAATGGATTGAATGACGTAGGGCTGCCCTGTGCGATGCCCGCGGGAGCGTTCTACGCCTTTCCCCAGGTGACCCGGATCCACAAAGACAGTCGCATCGCCGCGAAAACACTGCTAAGCAAGGCTCATGTCGCGACCATTCCAGGGGTGGTCTTTGGAGGCCAGGGAGAAGGCCACGTTCGCTTCAGCTATGCGATGAGCCCGGCAGCCATTGAAGAAGGTTTGGCGGCGCTCAGGAAATTCCTCATTCCCTGAAGGTTGTAGTACAGGGAGTCACTTGCGAGGAACCTTTCCTCCTCGCCCCGACAGTTCCCCTTCGATTTACCACCTAAATATGAGACTGTGGCTAGAGAGATTGTCATCATAAATGAGCTCTTTGGGCTGCGCTCGCAGGGCGCAAGCAGTTGGCTCCCTGGCCCAGGAGAGGCGAAGGCTTCTGGTCGAAGAGAGACAGACCTGTGGTGAAGTCGTCTTTGATCTACAACTTTGCTTGCACCCAAAGCCACGTCCCCTGAATCAAAAGGCTCGTATGAAGCTTACCGAGAGATTCTCTGTTCTTGCTGTCCTGCTGGTGATGAGTTGTCTATGTGTCTCGGGAGCAACGGCGAGCGCGGAAGAACGATCGCTCAACGGTGTCGTAACGTTTGTGCAGGATGCGCCCATTGCGGTCGCTGCCCTGCCCCAGCCGGAATTACCGGATGCTCCCGGTGCCGGCTTGCAGACGGCAACTACCCCTCCGGCGACGGATGCCAAGCCTGCAGCCAGCACCGGCGACCCACTCTCGCAGGGCCGTCAGACGAAGCGCATTCTTTTTATCGTGCCCAACTTTCGTGCCGTCAGCGCTGACCAGCATCTGCCGCCGCAGACGGTGAAAGACAAGGCCAAGACGACGTTCCTCGACAGCCTGGACTATTCATCCCTCATTTTTGTGGGGGTACAGGCAGGGATTGGGCAGGCGACGAATTCCTACCCAGTGTTTCGCCAGGGAGCAAAAGGCTATGGCCGCTACTACTGGCACACCCTGGCGGACGCGGTCAACGAGAATACCTGGGTCGAGTTCATCATTCCATCCCTTTTGCACCAGGACACGCGCTACTACACGCTGGGCAAGGGCCCGGTCGGCAAACGGTTGTTCTATGCGGCTAGCCGCGTGGTGATTACGCGCACTGATAGTGGCAAGAAGGCGTTTAACTTCAGCGAGGTGGGCGGCGCCGGCGCTTTCTCGGGAGTCGCCAATTTGTACTACCCGCACGAAGAGCGCACGCTTACCAAGACCTATCAGCGGTGGCTCACAAATCTCGGCATTGATGGCGGCGTGTTTGTGTTCAAAGAAATCTGGCCGGACATCAACAATGCCCTGTTCCATCAAAAGGATTAGTGCGGTAGCAAGGCCTGCTTCTCCTTTTCTCTTAGGCTGACCTCAAAGCACAAACGCCCGCGCTTCTCGCCGCCTGTTCCCTAACGACTGACGGGTGCCCCACATCTCGCTGGTTTTTCGCGAGATGTGGGATTCCACGAATGCCGGCCCGGAATGTGGAAGGTGCAGATGACGATTATCAAGACCTGGTGCGATTAAAGAGTGGGCGGTGGACAGCCGTGGAATCCCACATCTCGCGAAAAACGAGCGAAATGTGGGGCACCCGTCAGTCGTTAGAAAACCTGCCTTCTTTCTTCCTGCACCTGGTCATCTGGGCGGTGTAAAGGGGCGGAGAGAGTGTCAGCATGGTTATCTCAAGGAGAAAATCATGGCGACAGCAGTACAGAACTCAGGGGCCTGGAGTGGGCTTTCCCGGCAGATTGCAGATACGGTAGAAGCGGTGCAGGACAGCATCGTGACGGTACACGGCGGCGGCCGTTCCACCTCCGCCGGTGTGGTGTGGCGGCCGGGCGTAATCGTGACTGTGCGCCAGGGGCTGCGGCGCAGCGATGCCCTGCAGGTGGCGCAACAGGGTGATGCGGTGCAGGCGACGCTGGCGGGGGCAGATGCCGGCACGGACCTGGCGGTGCTTCGGGTAGACGCTGGTTTGGGTAAGGCCATACACAGCGAAGGCACGGCAGCCGTTCGGGTGGGCGAAGTGGTGCTGGCTGTTGGCCGTTCCGCTTTGGGCGACATCTCTGCCAGCGCCGGCATTATTGCGCGACTGGGCAGCCCATGGCGTACCTGGCGTGGCGGACAGATCGATGGGTTGATTCGTCCGGACCTGCGACTCTATGTGGGCCAGGCGGGCAGCGCGCTCCTGAACGAAGCGGGCCACGTATTAGGCATCAACAGCGCAGCCCTGGCGCGCAATGCCGTCATCACGGTTCCTGCGGTAACCATTGATCGGGTGGTGGATGCGATCCTCGAACGAGGTCATGTGCCCAGGCCGTTTCTGGGAGCAGCGATGCAAGCCGTTCCCGTGCCGGAGGCCTTGCGCGCTCAGTTCGAGGAAGGTGCAGATCAGGCTTTGCTGGTGCTGCACGTGGAAGCCCAGGGTGCGGCGGCTGCGGCCGGCTTGCTGGTGGGCGACCTTATTCACTCCGTGGATGGTCACGCTGTGCAGTCAGTGCAGGATGTACAGCGCAGCCTCATGCATAAGAAGGTAGGCGAGCCACTGCCGATGGTGATGCTGCGCGGGGGCACGCGGGTAGAGATAACGGTTCACCTGGCAGATCGTGGCTGACGAGCGTACACGAACGGGATGGTTGGTCTTGCCGTGCGTGGAAACTATGGCGCAGGCAGACTGGGTCGCGGCATTGCGGCCGGCAGCGGAGTTGACTCTGCTGCCGGCCGCGCTGTTATCGACCTTGCCCTTTCGTGTGCAGCGGGATAGCCCGGATGCCATCGTCCTGGCCGCCACTGAGGCATCCCTCAGTCGGCCGAGCCATCGCAGCGCGCTGCGCCAGGTCTTTGCTGACACGCCCGGCGTGTTGCTCGCTCCGCAGCCAGGGCCGGCACTGGTGCGCAGTGCGGGGCGGATGCACATATACACCGTACTGCCAATCGAGATCACTGCGCAGCAACTAGCAGCGGCAGTAGCCGCCACAGTGGCAGGATTTGCGGTCACGCTTCCAGGCGAGCCCGCAGGGCCTGGGGAAGTGAACGCGGCTGTCGAACACCTGACCGCACGAGAAGTTGAGGTATTGCGGTTAATGGCACGCGGCCACAGGAACAAGCAGGTGGCGGCGCTGCTCCATATTTCAGAGCACACGGCGAAGTTTCACGTGAGCTCAGTGATCGCGAAACTGGGCGCGCGCACACGCACCGAAGCAGTGACGATCGGCGTGACGCGTGGCCTGGTCGCCATTTGAGGATGATGATGAAAGATACAGCCATGGTTACAGGAAGCGCGTCTGGGCTGCCTGCGCAGTTGGATGATGCCGATTTGCTGGATAGCTACTCACGGGCAGTGACGCAGTCGGTGGAGCGGGTGAGCCGGTCACTGGTAAAGATTGACGTGCTGAGTAAGGGGCGCGATCAGAGGCCAGGGCGTGAGGGATCGGGATCGGGCTTTGTGTTTACGCCCGACGGCCTGATCCTGACCAATAGCCATGTGGTGCACGGGGCAGCGAGCATTTCGCTCACGTTCACCGATGGTGGCAAAAGCAGCGCGGTGCTGATCGGGGAGGACCGGGATACGGATATCGCGGTGCTGCGCACTGGGCACGCGGTGTTTACGCCAGCGCCGCTTGGCGTGTCAAAGCGCCTGCGCGTGGGGCAGATCGCGATCGCGGTCGGCAATCCTTTTGGATTTCAGTTTTCCGTGACTGCCGGTGTGGTGAGCGCACTGGGTCGCAGCATGCGGTCGGCATCCGGGCGGATGATGGAAGAAATTATTCAGACGGACGCACCGCTGAATCCGGGCAACTCGGGTGGACCGCTACTGGATGCTACCGGCTCGGTCATCGGGGTAAACACTGCGACGATCATGGGTGCGCAGGGTTTGTCGTTTGCGGTGGGAATCGATACGGCCAAGTATGTGGTGGCCCAGGTGCTGCAGCACGGGCGTGTGCGGCGCAGCTCAATCGGCATTGCGGCACAGAATGTGCCCATTCCGCGGCGGTTGGTGTACGAGTACACTCTGCCCTTGTCTTTGGGTGTGATGGCCAATGCCATCACACCGGGGGGCGCTGCGGCGGTTGCCGGTATGCAGGAGGGCGATGTGATGGTTGGGTTTGCCGGGCAGCCGGTGGGCGGCATCGATGATCTGCACCGCCTGCTGACCACGGAGCGGGCGGGCAAGCCGCAGAATGTGAGCTTGCTGCGCGGTACGCTGCTCAAGCACCTCATGATCGTTCCCCGGGAGCGGCAGGAGGAAGAGTAGCTATCCGTGCCTGTATTGAGCCTGGTGTGACGGAAGCTGCATTCCGGGTCTTTGTACAAACCCACCCACCCACGCCTGTGCAACGACTGCTCCCCCCTTTTTTGTCATCCCCGAGCGCAGTCTCAAAACGCCACACGCAGCGGTCGGCCAGCGCCACTAGCTCCCATTTCTCACGTCCCGTTCCGTAACACTCGTATTTCTCACGTCCTGTTCCGTAACGAATGATGGGTG
>CAZZVD010000223.1:0-9096 GCA_964657465.1 uncultured Acetobacteraceae bacterium
GGTGGAATCCCACATCTCGCCAAAAACGAGCGAGATGTGGGGCACCCGTCATTCCCTGGAAAGAGAGATCTCGCTATCCTGGGGGGCGGTGACAAATGCGAGCTAGTTAGGGCTTCGTGGTTTTACCCGTGCACAACTTCATCGCACACAGAGTGCACCAAAAGCCACAACCTCCGAGCGCAGTCGAGGGATGACAAAAGGGGGGCGGGTGAAGGGGTCAGAACTTTACTTTTAGCAGGAACTGAAATTGGCGCGGTGTACCCGTTCCTATTGGGGTTGTGTTCAGTGGCAGATACCTTATGCCGAAGTCCGAAGCAGAAACCAGACCATCCGGGTTGGCAAATTGCGGGCTGTTCAACACGTTGAACACTTCGGCGCGAAACTGAACCTGCAGCCGTTCTCCCAGGGGTACCACTTTGGAGAGAGCCGAATCGATTTGCCAAACGCCGGCGCCGCGCAGGAAGTTGCGGGGCACATCGCCAAAGCCTGCGGGGCAGGCGCCACCTGGATAAAGCGCGTCCTTGGTACCGGGCGTGCAGAAAGCTGCCGGATTGAAGGCACCGCCTGCCAGATACAGCGGTTGATCGGGGACAAGGTTGGGACGCTGATTGTTGGTGTTCCCATCGGGGCCGGTGGCACTCGTCGTGAGATTCACCGGGAAGCCGCCCCGTGCGTAAGCTACCCCGCTGAACTGCCAGGAGCCGATGACGGCCCCGATCCATCCCGGCTGCGAAAGGAGGCTCTTGCCCGGCCCAATTGGCAGTTCGTAAATGAGATTTGCATTGAACACGTTGCGTGCGTCGAACGCACTGTCCGCGCGCTCTCCGCACTGCTTCGCTCCTGCAGGCGAACAGGAAACGTTCTGCGGAGTGGCGGAGTCGCCATCGCCGCTTCCGTTCGTGTCGTCGTCAATTTCATGCGACCAGGTGTAATTCAGAGAGGCTAACAATCCTCGCGAAAAGGAGCGCCGCAGCGAAACGGCAAGCGCGTTGTACGAACTATTGCCAACGGTGCCTCGCCATGGAATCTGCGAGAAATTCGCATAAGGACGCACACCGGTCGCCGGGTCAATCACGTTCACGTATGACTCGCCAAGCAGGTGCGTGCCCCTGGTCCCTACGTAAGCAAGGTTTAGCACGTAGTTTGCCGGCAGTTGCTGGCCTGCAGAAAGGCCCCACTGCGTGACATACGAGTCTTTGCGTTGGCGCTGTTCCGCATTCGGCGAATTAGTCCCATTGGTGCAGACCGGGTTGCCCTGCGCGTCCAAAGGAACGGGATAGCCAAGGCCGGGGCAGTTCTTAGGGGTGAGCGCGTAGCTCAAAACCTCGTTCTTATCCGGAATATTCTGGTCGTCCAACTGACCGTCTTCGTGATAAATCCCAAACCCGCTACGCAGCACGGTTTTACCGCCGAAGGCAGCCGGGGCCCACGCAATCGAGACGCGCGGATCCACATCGTCATAGTTGGGACGCCCGAAACTCGCTCCTGCACCGCAATACCCCTGGGCTCCGCAAGTGGCGAAATCAAACGGATTCCCACGACCAAGCACCTCATTGAAAATACCAAAGTACGAATATCGCAGGCCCAGATTCACGGTGAGATCCGGACGCCACTTGAACTCATCCTGTACATAGCCGTACACATCCGTCTTGCGCAGGCCATTGACCGGGTAATCGCCCGTGATACTCGCTTTGTAAGATTGGTTCTGGGCGAAGCTGGTAAGCGAGTTGTAGCTCACCGTGCCATAAGCACTACTGCCCTGGTTCATCTGTATGCGGCGGACTTCAGCTCCCCCCTTGATCACATTTCTTCCCTTCACCCACGTCACATCGTCGAGCCAGCCGAAGGAATTGCCCACACCTGTGCTCACCCGCCCATTGTTCAACGAGGTGAGGCTGGCGATGGCAATTGCGTAGAGCGCGCCCGTCGGGTTCAGATAAATCGTATCTGTCGTACCGCGGTTGAAACCGAAACGTGCATCGTTCACCAGCGACGGCGAGAAGACGTGACTTAAGGAGAGAACGCTGTTGACGGGAAACGACCTGAGCTCTTCCTGCTCATCGAGGTACTGGCCGGAGCTTGGCGAATAAGGGATCACGTATTCGGCGCGATCGATGTTGGCGCGCCAGAAGGCGCTCGTCGAATCAGAAAAGCGATAATCCAGGCGAAAACTCCCGGAGTTTTCCTCGCCGAGTTGCTTGCCCTGGCCCACGTATTGCGACACGTTGGCATTGCCTGTGGCGTTCTGCCCCATGGGGTACGCGCTCACGACGGGGGCAAGCGCCGGAGACTGAGCCAGCACCTCTGTGCGAAAGGCAGAGCTGGGTACATATCCAATGAGCGTTTGGCCGAGGTGTTGCTGGTAGCCTTCATACGCCACAAAGAAGAAAGCTCGATCGCGTCGTACCGGGCCGCCCAATGCTCCGCCGTACTGATTCAAGTGGAACGAAGGCTGGCGCGTGGGGTTGAGCGCATCGATCGGATCAGTCGCGTCGAACGCATTGTTGCGTAGGAAGTCGTAGGCATCCCCGTGCAGTTGATTGGTGCCATGCGGCGATGCCACCGCGACCTGACCGCCGCCCGTACCGCCGGTCTGCGCCGTCGCCAGCACTGGCAGCACGCTGATCTCCTCGACCGTGTCCAGAGGGATGGCCGCGCGCACATAGTACAGCTGCGACTGGTTGATGACGAACGTGGCATCCATGCCGTCGTAGGTGTAGTTGTTATCGTCGCGGCCCCGCCCTGCGTACCGAATGGAGCGCTGATTGCCTGCGCCGGGTCCACCGGCGGTATCGATCGCCGTAGGCACCAGGGCAGTCAGGGTAGCCCAGTTCTGCCCATTGAGGGGAAGCTCCGCTGCCTGCGCGCGTTCAATCCAGGTGTTCAGCGTATTGTTCGTCTGGTCCTGCGACACCGGGCTGACCAACACTTCCACGTGCTCGGTGGGGCCGGCGATCTGCAAAGTCGCATTGAGCGTACCGGTTTCCCCCAACTTCTGCACGACGCGATCGAAGCGGAGTTGCTGAAATTCGTTGCGCGCGAAGCTAACGGCATAGCTGCCAACCGGCAACCGGGGGAAATAGTAAGCTCCCTCCACGGACGAAACTGCTTCCCGCCGCAGTCCTGTGGCTTGCTGTTCCGCTGTGACGGTGACACCCGATAATCGGTGGCCGCCAACATCGCTCACCGTTCCGGTGAGTCCACTGGTGTCGATTTGTGCCCAGGCGGGCAATGCGGAGGCAAGAAGAAGCGAGAGCAATGGGAATAATCCGGTTGCCCAACCAGCGAGACCTTTAAATCGACGCGACGACATGGCGGATGCGAAACCTTTCAGCGGTGTGAGTAACAGGGCCGGGCGTGCACTCTGAAAATCGCAGAGCTGGGTTACGAATCTGTAATCTTTCCGGTAAATTTCTGTTGAATAAGATGCGGCTGCGCGACGTGTTGGTATGGCGAACAAACGCCGGTGGACAATCAACACACCTTCAACGCAACGCGCCGTTTGCTGCAGGCCACCTCTAGAAGTTCCACGAGAGCTGGGGCGAAACGAAGTTGACACTCTTGCCTGGAGGGCTTTCTTTAAGAAATGCCCCGGCGAAAAAGCGCTCATACGCCAGGGATCCGCTCAGGTGTCGACTGAACTCGTAATCCAAAACCTCTTGTATCTGGGAGCCGATGAACCGCGCCCGTGAAGCACTTGGCGCATGTGTCAGGATGCCAACAATGTTGTACACCCCATCCTGCAAAGATTGCCGGTACAACAGTTCCACGTTCGTGTTGCTGCTGGCTTTTTTCGAAAGAGCCAGCTTCAACGTGGGCCGCGCGATAATCAGGTTGTACGGACCAAGCAAAATACTCTCGCTTAAATAGTTGCCATTTGGGAACAACGGGTTAAAGGTGCCCAGAGTATGGTCCTGCAGGTGATGATCTCCGCTGAGAAAGCCGCCGTCGATCTCCGGGTGCGGATGCAGTCTTGCCTGTTGGAATGTGTAACCGAGGTGGTAGCCGGTTCCCCAGGCACGGATGTTTCCGGGACCGAATCGGCCAAACTGCCCGGTGTATTCGAAGTCGTAATCCCAATCGGCGGCATGCGACCACACACGACCACCCACCGTCTCGCGCTGTTCACGGCCAACGCCCGCTGCGTAGCGAGCCTGCCGGTGATCGAATCCGAGATAGTAGCCATCCACAAACGCTCGCGGCAGCCAGGGCAGCCGGTGCGTCAGAGACAAGCCCCACAACTCTTCACCAGAGTTCGGCTGGTTGTCGAAAAAGCCGGTCTTGATCAGGGTGGGTCGCACGGCCAGCGCATCGCCAGTCCATCCGGCCGCCTGCAGAATAAGACGAAAGCCGTCGAAGGGCTGCTCCACATTCAAGCCGGCGCCAATGGCTACCAGTCGCGTTGATCCGAGCGAGACCAACTGACGACCGGCCCGCACGCTGAAGTGGCTGTCCTGCTTTTTGCAAATCGTCCAGTCGAGGAAGGCCTGGTTAATGTCCAGCTTGTCCAGGTCGATGCCAGGTCGAGCTCCGCCATCTCTACCCTCCTCCAAGCCACTCTCCAGTTGTACAAATGTTCGCACGTGTGGACCCAGGTGAAGATCGCCGCTTAGCAGATATCGCTGGAGAAAGTAGCCGTTATCGGCAGGCTGCGCGCCGAACGCAGGATGGTCCTGGTATTCCCCTCGCTCGCGCACCTGTCCCGTGATTGCGAGATAGTGCCCCGGCCGAGGACCGGCCGGCATGTAGTGGAATTTGTCCGTCCAGTCCGTCACCGCTCCGGGCTGCGCGAGGTAAGACCAATCGATATCCCAAACCTGCGGCGTGTAAGGGGGAGGCAGAGCTGCTCTGAACGAACCAGCCGCCTGCGCCCGGCTTACACCAGTAGTCAGGCAAGCCAGGGCGAGCAGCATAAACAATTGAACTCGTACGATCATTCGTTAGAAATCCTTCCGGGCTTTACAGGCAGGATGGGTTGGTGGAGCGGACGCTCCACCAACCGGGAAGTCTGTTGGTCGAAGTGCAAATCAGGCGTTGAGTTTTGAAATGATCTCGTCTCCCATGATTTTTTGCGCCTTCATGCCATCCGCACTGCCAAAGTCGTTCTGCAATTCGGTGACTACCTGGTTCACCACGGTCACGACCACGCCGAGATCGCGCAGGCGGTCGAAGGTAATCTGATCGCCGAGCGTCGACATGGTGCCGCAAGCATCGGCTACCACGTAAACGGAGTAGCCCAGCCGCACTGCATCCCGAGCCGCCCAGAACAAGCAGATATCGGTCGTGAGTCCGGCAAGAATCAAATTCTTTCTCCCGGTTGCCTTCACCGCACTTGCCAGCTCCGGCTGATCAAAGCAGCTGAGGATGCCACCCCGCTTGAATCGCGCTTTGGCTGCTTCGGGGGCGGCATCCTGAATTTCCTGAACGGTCGCGCCGACATACTCCTCCATGGTCGTGGTGAAGAAGAGCGGGATGCCAAACTCAACTCCCATGCGGGCCAACACACGGCAACTTGCCACTACCGTTGTTTTGGGCATGCTCTTCACCCAATCGAGAGTGGTGACCTGGTGATCCACGAGAAGGATGATGCTGTCGCCTGGTTGAATACGGGGTATGACCACGTTCGTTGCCATTACTTATTTCTCCTCGCGGTCCGTAGACGCGCGTGTTATGCCCTATGGGCGTTAAGTAGAACGAGCACACATCGATGTGCCGGCAGTTCACGCGCATGCTTACGTATGTGCGCAAATTTGAGGTGCCTACGACCTGAAACTCGTTTGGTGTGTGGTGTGCATTCCCACATCTCCCGAAGAAGCCGTCAGGAGTGATATTGCGTCCGGCGGAGGATAGAGCCAGGACCTGAGCGCCTTTGCCAGAAAGGGCATGATGAGGTAGCTGACCAGCCCGATCTCAAGCGCCATCATCAGTCCGCTCTGGAGCACGGGCGCCAACGGTACGTCAGCAACGAGGAATAGCCAGCGGAAACCAAGCGTCAGAGGGAAAAGCACGGTCCACATAAGCAGGCTGGTCTTCCAGAGCGCCGGTGTGCGTCGCGCCTCCTGCGCCGGCGGAAACCAGGCCTCGAGACCGCTGCTTACCTCGATGTTCGCCGGCTCCAGAGTCAGCCCGGAGGCTTGAGAGATCAGCCGCTTGCATTGCGCCGAATCCTGCCAGGCGTCGAAATGCGATTGAGCATCGAAGCGGACCAGCACGTGGTAGACCGGAGCCGTAGCGCTCGCCGGTCCTGTGGCGTGCACCCCCTGGTGACCGGGATAGCGGGCAGCCGTATCCATGAGCTCTCGCAGAAGCGCATCGAACAGGGGCAGCTTTTCAGGAATAACGCGCCACAGTATTGCAACCGTTACTGGCGGATCTTCAGCACGCGATTGGTTGCTCATCTTTGGTGTTTCAGTTGGCATATTGCCTCCGATCGCGCTCTGGGGGGTTCTCCTCCTTGCGCTGGTTTAATCAACGAGGAAAGGAGCGCGTCCTCGACGCTGGTGAGTTGCAAACCTGCTGTTGCTCGAACAGTCGAGCTCCGAGAGAAGGGGCCGAGGTTGACCTGGCTCCTCAGGCTCACGTGTTCACAGCTTGAAAGTGGGGCAAACGGAGACGGGCAACAAGTATGAATAGGGGTAAAATCGGCTACAGCCTGGGGTCATACCCGTTTTCACAGAGGTGCTTGGACGTCCAGCTTCTGAGATAAGCGGCACCGTTTGAGCAAGATGCGGAGTTTTATGCGAGGGAAGTGGGTAAGGCCGGTGAGCAGCTTTTTCTTCCTGCCGAACGCTGCACTCACACCGTCGGGAAGCCGGTTTTTTACCTCTGTGCTAACCCAACGCGCCCAAAGATCAGGTAGGAGGTAACGGTGAACACGCCTCTCCTCAGTGAGCGTTACACCCAGGGCGAAGCGGGAAAGGTTCTGCGCGCGCTTTCCGTGATCGCAGCAAGCCCCGCCTTCGTTCGGTCCGGCAGGATGATCCGGTTCCTCGACTACATCGTGAATGAGTCGCTCAGCGTCGACGCAGAAGTATCGGAAAGGCAAATCGCGGAAGCTGTGTTTGACCGCGGCGGTGATTGGGATCCCAAACTAGACCCGATTGTTCGCATCGAAGCAAGACGGTTGCGCACCAAGCTGGACCAGTTCTACCGAGAGAATGCACCGGCCGCTGAAGTCGTTATCAGTATTCCCAAAGGTGGTTACCTGGCGACCTTCACTTTCCCGGAAGTGGTTGCAGCCACACCAGCGCCGGCCGCACTGGAGGCATTTCCGGCTGCGGAGCATGCCCCCGTAACAGCAGGAGCACGCTTGCCGACAGCCGCCCTGCGGTGGGGGTTACTGCTGGCCCTGTGCGTCCTGGTGATGGCAGGCATCGCTCTCTGGTCGGAAAGCTCCGCGGTAGATATTCGCCAGGACCGGCCATTGCTTATTCTTCCCTTCAAAATGGAAAGCGCTCAGCTTCCCGAAAGAGATGGAGCAGCCCTGGCCGGCAAACTTGCAGACGAAATACGCCGCCTGCAAAGCGAGACGCGCATCACCTGGAAGGCACAAACCGTAGATGATGTCTGGACCGCCGAGAGCGAGCCCTCATGGCCCAGGCGCCTATGGCATAGCTTCAATCAGGCCGCGCAGAGTGAAAATGAGCTTTTCCGTCAGCGCGTGAGAGTTTCGGGTAGCCTCGAACAAACCAATGGGACAGTGAACCTGTATCTTCGCAGCCCTTCGCTTGCTCCAGTCAGCTTTCGTGGCGAGCCTGTCGAGCTGCCTGCTTTGCTGCGCCTGGCGGCAGAACATCTGTACGGGGAATCCCAGCCCGTTGCTTATTCGGTCTTCCTGGTCGAACAGCATCGCTTCACCGAAGCCATTGCGTTCGCATCGAGAAAGCTGGCTTCGACCAACGCGGTGGGGGACCGCGGACAGCTGCTCTTCTCCTGGGCGAACGCACTGGCGTCCCTGGGGCGGAGCAATGAAGCCATCGAGAAGATGCGCGCCGCGATGGATCTTCACACGCAATGCTGGGGATGTTATACCGCGCTGGCAGAACTCTACCTTGATAGCGGGCAGCCCGATCAGGCTTTCGAAACGGGCCTGCTGCTCGAACGGGCATCGCACCGCGGGTCCTGGCTGTATGCGCACTTGCCTGCTCGTTTCTTTCGCCCGGTGCGACCTGATGTGTATATCCCGATCGATCTGATGCGGCGAGACTACGGCGCACTCCGCCGTGCAATCGAACAGGAGTTGGCGGTGACCGCTGGAGAAGGCACCCACGTAGAAAGGCTCGAAGCAGCCTATGCCTCGATACTGATTTCTCTGCACGACCGCCGCAAAGCCGATATCGAACTGGAGGTTGCAGAACATCAGGAGACGAACCCGGTCACGCGCAGCCAGATGATGATGGTGCGCATGGAAATGGCGAAGGAGAGAAACGATCAGGTTGCATTGCAGCGACTGCTCGACAATGCCCGGACGCATATTCTTGAGCAGTCCCATGACCCCGCTTTGGGATCTGACTTTACCTGCTCGATCGGACCTGCCTACGAGCGGATAGGCGATCATGCCACGGCCAATCTGCTGCTGCACGATGCGCCAGGCACGCTTGACTGCCTGCTGGCCAAAGCGGAGACCGAAGCGCTTCGCGGCAACACGACGCAGGCACAATCACTGTTTCTCAAAGCCAGGTCTCTCGCTCCCCGGCTCCCCGCACCCGCCTTCAGCTATGGAGAGTTCCTGCTCCGATCCGGATCTGCAGGCGAAGCAAAAAAACAGTTCCGGCTAGCTGGCCAACTCGGGCCGAATTGGGCAGAACCGCAAGAAGCGATGGGGCGGCAGGCAGCAAGCGAGGGAGATCTGAAGGCCGCCGATGCCTTCCTGGCAAAAGCTGCCTCGCTGGCTCCCGCATGGGGGCAATGCCTCATCGAGTGGGGGTACGTACTTGCACGCATGGGCAGGACGAAGGAAGCAGCGGCCAGATATAGCCTGGCAGGCGCACTGGAGCTCACCCCAGCCGAATCGGCGCGCCTGCCAGGCAAGTCTGTTTCCCGTTAGCCCGGATTTCTCACCACGACTGTCCGGAGACAACCACAATGCCCCCACCC
>CAZZVD010000224.1:0-9086 GCA_964657465.1 uncultured Acetobacteraceae bacterium
CCTCGCGAGATGCGCTACCGTGAAGGGGATGGGCTTCCTGACTCGCCGTATTGGCCGTACACTCGCAGCCGTTTGCCTTGCCGCCTGTTTGCAGACCGCAAAAGCCGCCGCCCCCATGCTGGGTTACAAGGTAGTGGCTACTTATCCTCACTCGACGGATAGCTACACCGAGGGCTTTTTGTACCTGGACGGCTTGTTCTACGAGGGCACCGGGATTGCCGGGCACTCCGCGCTGCTGGCCACTCAGCCGGCGACGGGCGAGCCCGTGCAGAAGCGCTCCCTCCCGCCGGAGTATTTCGGAGAAGGCATCGTCGACTGGGGACCCAACATCTACCAGTGGACCTGGAAGTCGCACGTCTGTTTCGTCTATGACCGCTTCAGCTTCCGCCCCATCAAGCAATTCACCTACACCGGTGAGGGCTGGGGCATGACGCGCACTGCCAGGGAATTGATCACCAGCGACGGCACCTCCACGCTCACCTTTCGCGACCCGAACACCTTTCAGCAGACGCGACGGATCGTCGTAAAAGACGGATCCAGAAAGATCGAAGAGCTCAACGAGCTTGAATACATCAAAGGAGAAATCTACGCCAACGTCTGGCACCAGGACGTGATCGCCCGCATCAGTCCCAGGGACGGCCACGTCATCGCCTGGATCAACCTGGCCGGCCTGCTGCCGCCCGGCCAGCAACTCAACGCAGAAGCAGTCCTCAACGGCATAGCGTACGACCCCATCAAAAACCGCCTCTTCGTCACGGGCAAACAATGGCCCAGGGTCTTCGAAATTCAAACCGTCGCTGCCAAAAGGAACTGATTCCTCTCTGGACGAGGTTCGCCAGTGGACTGACAAGCCCTATGTCATGGATGGGGATCATGAAGCCCGGGAGGAAGGTAGCCAGGGCAGAACTCATGGCCAGCAGTGCTGAGCATTGAAATGGTTCCGGCTCTTACACCACCCGCTTACTCGAGCCCTTTCCCGCGTTCATGCTGGTCACAAGCTCCTGTGAAATACTTTGAGAGCTTTCGGGTGAGGCCGCGCACACCAGGCATCTATCCAAGGCGAGGAGATGCAACCCACATGACTTACGAACCCAACCCAAAGCGATACGACGGAGCGCTCTTCCGCCGCTGCGGCCGCTCCGGCATCCAGCTGCCCCCGGTATCGCTGGGCCTCTGGCAAAATTTCGGCGGAGTCGATTCGTTCGAGACCGGCCGAGCCGTCGTCCGGCGAGCCTTCGATCGCGGAGTCACTCACTTCGACCTGGCCAACAACTACGGTCCTCCCTACGGCTCAGCGGAAGAAAACTTCGGCCACATCCTGCGCAAGGACTTCAGCACCCACCGCAACGAATTGCTGATCTCTTCCAAAGCAGGATGGGACATGTGGCCCGGACCCTACGGCATCGGCGGCTCGCGCAAATATCTGCTGGCATCCCTCGACGAAAGCCTGCAACGCATGGGCCTTGATTACGTTGACATCTTCTACTCGCATCGCCCCACCATGGATGTGCCTCTGGAAGAAACCATGGGCGCCCTGGCGCAGGCCGTTCGGCAAGGGAAGGCCTTGTACGTAGGCATCTCGTCCTACAGCCCGGAGCGCACGCGCGAAGCGGCGAAAATTCTGAAGAGCGAAGGCGTCGCCCTGTTGATTCACCAGCCGTCCTACTCCATGTTGAACCGATGGGTAGAAAAAGATCTGCTGGCCACCCTGGAAGAGCTGGGCGTCGGCTGCATCGGTTTCTCGCCGCTCGCCCAGGGCTTGCTGACCAGCAAGTATCTCAAGGGAATTCCGGAGCAATCACGCGCGAAAGCGGAAGGCTCCTCCTTACTGCAAAATTTTCTTAATCCGGAAAACCTGGCGCGCGTGCGAGCGCTAAACGAGATTGCTTCCCGCCGCGGGCAGACGCTGGCGCAGATGGCCATCGCCTGGGTCTTGCGGGATGCACGTGTGACCTCGGCATTGATCGGAGCACGCAACGTTGCCCAACTTGACGATTCGCTCGACGCGATGAAGAAGCTGCAGTTCACCCAGGGAGAACTGCAGGAGATCGACAGCCATGCGCAAGAGGGAGCGATCGATTTGTGGAAAGATGCGCGAGAGGGCGCAGCCTGATGCATGCCGGCGCGAAAGCCCTTATGCTGTGCACGCCGCTGCTCACGGCGTTTGCCGCGGGACCGCAGACCACCGCGGACTCAGCCACCGTTCCGCAATATACCAGGGACGCACAACTCAAACTCCCCGAGCACTACCGCGAATGGATCTATCTGACCTCCGGCTTTGACATGAGCTACGCGCCCGGCATGGCCATGGGCGATCAACACGTGTTTGACAACGTGTTCGTCAACCCGGCAGCTTACCGGGCCTTTCTCCAGACCGGCACATGGCCAGACAAAACCATGATGGTGCTCGAGGTGCGGGGTGCGCACGGCAAAGGTTCGATTAACCAGAAAGGCAATTACCAGGGCGACGCCACGGGCCTCGAACTGCACGTAAAGGACGAGGCGCGAACCCCTGGCAAGTGGGCCTTCTACAGTTTCGATCAGGGCAAGACCGCCAGCATGATTCCCCGGACGGCAGACTGCTACACCTGCCACGCAGCCCACGCCGCGGTCGACACAACCTTCGTTCAGTTCTATCCAACACTCCTGCCAATCGCCACAACCAAAGGCACACTTTCGCCCGAGTATTCCAGGGAAGCCCGCGCCCGTTAAGGTTGACCACCCAAATTCAAATTTCACCGACGTGCGGGGTGGGCCCATTTCTCACGACGTTTTCCAGTCAGGAGATGTGGGCGGGTTCTTATCCTCTTCTTCCTAAAGAGAATCCATCGAGAGAGACTCGGGATGGTACCAACCGAATCCAGGCGTGAGCGTCATACCCTCTGCTTCTGAAAAACTCTAAAGTGTCATAAACATCCGGCTTGCCAGCCTCGGTGACGCTAACCCCCGGATTGCATCCAAAAAGAAGCAAAGCCGACCATTTACATCAAAGCGATGGCAAAGAAGAAACAGACTCTTAATCTCATCACGGATCCCGTAGAATCGGCCAAAGCAGCGGGCCTGCGCTATGTCACCGACGCCAAACCAGGGATTGGACGCAAGCGGCACGGGAAGAATTTCCGCTACATGGATCCGGATGGTAAGCCCGTCCGCGACGCGGAAACGCTTGGCCGCATAAAGTCTCTGGTCATCCCGCCCGCCTGGCAGAACGTTTGGATCTGCCCCAATCCGAAGGGGCACCTGCAAGCCACCGGCCGCGACGCGCGCGGACGCAAGCAGAGTCGCTATCACCCGCACTGGCGACAGGTGCGCGATGAAACGAAGTACGAACGCATGATGATCTTCGGCGCTGCCCTGCCGGCAATCCGGGAGCGGGTAGACAATGACCTCTCGCTGCCAGGCTTGCCCCGCCGGAAAGTGCTTGCCACTATCGTGCGCCTCATGGAGACCACGCTGATTCGAGTCGGTAACGAAGAGTATGCCCGCGAGAACAAATCATACGGGCTCACCACCATGCGGAACAAGCACGTCGAAGTCGAGGGCGCCACCATCACCTTCGATTTCAAGGGCAAGAGCGGCGTTCGCCATACGGTCGACATCAACGATCGCCGCCTGGCAAGAATCGTTCAACGCTGCCAGGACATTCCCGGTTACGAGTTGTTCCAATATGTCGATCCTGACGGCGAACGCCATACCGTCGACTCCTCCGACGTGAACGACTACCTCCGCGAGATGACCAATCAGGATTTCACCGCTAAGGATTTCCGTACCTGGGCAGGAACTGTTCTGGCCTGCACTATGTTGCAGGAGTTCGAAGCCTTCGAGTCGCAAACCCAGGCCAAGAAGAATCTGGTGCAGGCCATTAAGAGAGTGTCTGCTCGATTGGGGAACACGCCCTCCGTCTGCCGCAAATGCTATGTGCACCCCGCAGTGCTTGACTCTTACCTGACTGGAACGATGATCAGGACGGTCAAACAGAAGGTGGAAGAAGAGACCGGGGAATCAGCAACGGCTCTCCGTCAGGAAGAAGCCGCGCTCCTGCGCTTTCTGGAAAAAAGACTGGAGAACGCGGCTGCCTAGCTAGGCCCGTTTTGTCATCCCTCGGCTGCGCTCGGGATGAAAAATTGGGGGGCTAGCTAACCCGCAAAACATGTCGCCGCACACCATAATTAACCTAACGCGCAAGACCATTAGCCAAAACACAGCAACAGGCTGAGCGCTCCCTTCAACCTGTCGCACCAATCAATACTGGTGAGAAATCCAGCACAGCCCAACACCTGGCCTAACCACGGAGCAGAAACAATGCGGCCGATCCAAACACCGCCAGCCCTATCGTGATCCACAGCACGTAGTCGCCCGGATGCCCACTCTGCATGGCCCGGAGCGCACTCTGGCCTTCGAGGAACCCACCCAAACGCAAGCGTCTGGGTAGCCTGAGACGGAACACGGAACTGCTCGCCAGCACGATTGCCAATATAAAAGCGAGAGCGCCGCGCAGCGCAGACCCTGGTACGGCGGCTCTCCACGAAGGCTGGGTGATCACCAGACTCTCGCCCGTATAGACCGTGTGCAGGTAGGCCGCCTGGTTGCTCAGCGCAGCAGCGCCATTCCGCACAAACGCGAGCCAACCCGGCAGAAAGGTAATCGCCATTGCCCCGGCAATACAGATCGTGGCGGGAGCAATGTGAAACCAGGCAATCTTCGGCTCCTCATCTTTGGTCTCCGGTAACTCCCCAATCTCGGCCGCTCGATCGCTGATTGGGGGATCGCCCCATCCCAGAAACGTATGCATCCCTACACGCAACACGGCGGCGCTGGTCAGGATGCCACCAAACAGGAACAAGTACGAAACGCTGGAGAGACCCGCAGCCTCGGCCGCATCGGATGCGGCCGCCTCGCCCAGCAGGAGTGCGAACGGCGGAGCGGCGGCTAGCCCGGCAGCCCCCAGAAACCAAAGCAGGCCGGTCCAACGCAACTCCCTGCCTTGCCCAAAAAGTGCGGGCTCACTGATCGAACGCAGCCGATGAAGCAAAATGCCGCTCACAAAAAACAGGCCGGACTTCACCAGCGCGTGGGCCACCAGGTAGGTGAACACGGCGGCAACCGCCAGTCGCCCCTGCACTGAAAAGGCAAGCAGCATCAGACCCGCATGGCATACCGTCGAATAGGCCAGGAGACGCTTGAGGTGATGTTCGGCGTAACACATCAACCCGCCGATCACGACTGTAACGGAAGCGAACGCAAACAAGAGCCCACGTAAATGCCCTGTATGAAACCCGAGCCCCTGCGAGAAGATAACCGAGTGGAGGCGCACGACCGCGTACAGGCCAAGCTCCACCATGAGACCAGAAAATAGTACGCAAACCGCCGTGGGCGCCACTGCATGTGCATCCGGCAGCCATAGATGGAAGGGAACAATCGCCCCCTTGATGAGAAAGCCGCAGGTCAGCAGGGTAAAGGCGAACAGCACCAGCGGATCGTGCCGCCCACCCAGCGAAAGACCGATCTGGGCCATGTTGAGCGCGCCCGTCACCGCATACAGCAAAGCAATCCCGGTCAACACCAGAAAAGCGGCAATCGTATTCGTGATGGCGAAATTAAAAGCCCCCTGCAACGGCGCAGGCTCTGCCGTTTTCAGTCCGCACAGCGCAAACGCCGCCGTACTCATCAGCTCGAAGAAAACAAACATGTTGAACAGGTCGCCGGTTAAACAGAACCCGCACATGGCTGCCAGAAAAATCAGCATCAGTGGCTGAAAGTGATTAGACGCTGCATCCACGAACCGCCACGAGAACAGCAGGGCCAATGTCGTAAGGAAAGCAGCCAGGCACGCCAGGCCGGAGCCAATCGGATCGACGACAAAAGTGATGCCGAGTATCATCGAGCCGCGCGGATACCAATTTCCAAACCAATAAACGGTCGTTTCCTGCTCCGCATGAACGGCCATCAGAAGGGTAATCATCAGCGTAGCCGCAGCGACGGCAATGCCGATGGAGTCAGCAATCGCGCGCGGCAGCCACTTGCGGAGTGCGGCAAGCAGGGCGGCTCCCAGCAAGGGGAGAGCGACGGGCAGGGGTGGCAGCGGAGATATAGTCATGGCCAGGCGCCTAGCCCCGCAGCGTACGTAAGTCCGCGGGCGATTCACAGCCCGATTGTTCAAAGGCCTTGACGGCCATTGCGAGCAGCAGCGCCACCACCACCGCCTCGACCACTACATCGGTCAGCATCAGTGCCTGCACCACCGGATCAACCGTGACCGTGCCGACGGGTATATCGGCGAACACTGGAGCCGCGCCACCTACCCGATAACCGATCCCCAGCAGCAGCATGTACGTCGAGCTCTGCAGAACAGCCAGGCTGATCACCGCATGCACCAGGTGCCGGCTGGTGACCACGCCATAGAGGCCGCAGAAGAACAGCCATGCAGAAACAAAGTAGGGCAGCGCGCTGAGGGCATGTGGCATGGTGGTCACGATTCTGGCACTTCGCCAGTGACAATCTCTTCCAGGTAGGTGTAAGCAACCAGAAGAAACGCCGCAGTCACCTCGACACCTACGCAGGCGCTGATCAGCGCAATACTGCCGGAAGAAAATACATCCCCGGTCACCCCCAGCGGTAAAACATTCGTCAGCAGCGGCAGACCCAGCAATATGGGCATGATCCCGATCAGTGCGTACGATCCGGCGCCCGCAGCCTCAATCACTTCCACAGCGGCGTGCGAGGTAATCTGCCGAAAGGCCTCTGTGTTCTCGCTGGTGTAAATGAGCAAGGGGACCGTCGCCAGAATGACGCCAGCCTGAAAGCCGCCGCCAGGCGATAACTGGCCATGCAGGCCTATATAAAATCCGAAAACAACTGTCAGCAAAATAGCCGGCAGGGTGGCGGCGCGCACCGTCGTGCTAAGCCGGGAAGTGTCGTCCACCTTTTGACTGGGCCGAGTGTGCACGCCCTCTTCTCTGCGCAGCAGCATCATCACCCCAACCACGGCGGTAAAGAGGATGAACTCCTCACCCAGTGTGTCAAAGCCGCGGTAATCATAGTTGATCGCGTTGACGATATCAGTGGAATGACGTTCGTACACAGCGAGGCGCGCGATCACATCGCCGTAGGGCCCGCGGTATTCTCCCCAGGCAGGCAAATTCAAGGCGGCGTAGCAGTAAAGCGAGCAAAACACCAGCCCAGCAACCACGAATAGGCGTGTGCGTAGCCGCTCACTCATCGCTTTCCTCGTGCGCAGCAGCCCTGCGATACTTCATGCGCGATATGGCCAGCATGACCATCAGGGGAAGCGCAACAGCCCCTACCGTGATCTGCGAGAGCGCGACGTCCGGTGCTTGAAAAAAGAAGAACGTCAACGCCATGAGAATGCCATAAAATCCCAGCGCAATCACCTGAGCGGTCACGTCACGGGTGCGGACCAGGCAAAAGCCAGAGATCGCCACCAGCACCAGGATCCCCGCACCAAGCCAGCTCAAGCCTGCCCCCTCTCGTCACGAAAATCGCGCGTAAACTCGAGCGGGTCTCCATCCCGCGGTTCCCAATGCCCCAGCTCACGAGTGCGGAAAGCTCTCGCCGTCGCGTGCGCCACGATGGAGTTGAACGCGAACAGAACAGCAGCGATGAGCAGAGTCTTCCACGAGACTTGCGTGTTTCCTTGAGCCACGAACATCGCCACCGTCAGGAAGACACAGCCCACCGCGGCCGGCAGCGCAAGGTAGTGCAGGGCCTGGATCGGTTCCCGCATACGCCACATACCCAGCACCCCCAGCCAGCAGCTCAGCACAACCCCAGTTAGCAGACTGCCCTCAATTACGGAGTGGAACGTCACAGGTGCTTCTCCAGGAATCGGGCAAACACCAGGCCGCCGCCGAAGGACATGATGGCCAGGGCGAGCGGAAGGTCAATGAACGGAACGCGGCCAAAACCCACGGTGAACAGAACCATCGCGACCGTCACGAGTATGCTTGTCATTTCCATGCCGACCAGCCGGCGCTCGGGCAAACCGCGCAGGCACATATCAGCGCAAGGCAATAAGCTCGTAGTCACGGCCGCGCCGGCCAGGAGCCAAAGATTCACGGCCGCGCCCCCAACTCCTGCGCCAGAGCCGAAATCTCACGGCGCTCCACCTGGTGCACCAGCATCCGGCTCTGCGTGTAGTCAATGCCAATCACGATGGAGTTAGGCGAAGCCGAGGTGTACGCGGTCGTGAGCACCCGGCGGCCAATAAGACGCGGATCCTCCTTACTAGTGGCAAAGCCACACACCCGGTAGTACGATCCGGCTCTTCGAACGGAGAGCAGATCGAGGAACAGCACCTTGATAAGCAGCACAGTGTCTGTCGCGACATCTGCTGGAATGTGCCGGCACGTCCAGAGATCAGCCGCGCTCAATGAAATGCGTAGAGTACTCACGCGATGGAGATAGAAAAAGAAGAGCCCAATCAATATCAGCGAAAAGGCGCCCACGATCATCTCTTGCAACCGGGTTCCGCCAGTGAGCAATATCCATTCCACCGCCGCCCACAGAGCAGCCAGGCCAGAGGCAACCAGCGATAACTTATGCGGCTCGTCCGGGCCAGAGGGAACACGCGACATGGTTCAAGGGACGCAGGTGGCCAGGGAATGGATGCCTATCCTGTGCCGCATGTGCACTTTCCGCGCCGTAGAGAACGAGTCAGGGACGGGCATACTCGGCCACTACGGGTTGCGGGGTACCATCACTCCTCCTCAGCCGCTCGGCTTTCAGCCGCAGCCAGTTTCTGCGCAATGCAGGCCAACTCTTCTGCGCTGATCTGCCGCGAATCCACCATCGCCATCAACAGAGCTTCGTTCGAGCCGCCGAACATGCGCTTCACCAGGTCACTCAAGGCGTTGCCACTCGCACGCTCACGGCTCACCGCCGGCCGGTAGCGAAATGCGCGGCCCTCCTGCACCCGTTTGACTTTCCCCTTGCGCAGCAACACGTTCAGCATCGTCTGCACCGTGGTGTAAGCCAGCTCAGCCTGCAGCTTCGGCTGCACCTCAGCGACGGTGCAAGGCCCTGCTTGCCAAAGCACCTGCATGATCTCCAATTCCAAAGGGGTAAGG
>CAZZVD010000225.1:0-4860 GCA_964657465.1 uncultured Acetobacteraceae bacterium
TACGGAACAGGACGTGAGAAAGGTTACGGAACAGGACGTGAGAAATGCGCGCAAACATCGGCGGGAAGCCCGCATACGCTTGTCACTCAAACACCACACGCGGCAGTCGGCCAACTCCACTAGTAGCCACTACATCAGGTTGACGGCGTCCACGTCGATCACAAGGCTGCGGCGTGGAATGCCGAGCACTTCTGCCTGAGCCAGGCCAGCCCGTAAAGCCCTGGCCAGGGCCTGACGATTCTCTGCCTTGAGCAACAAATGGAATCGGTAGATGCGCTTGATGCGGGAGAGCGGCGCACTGGCTGGTCCCAGCACACGCACATGCTCAGACGGGTTGGCCGCGAAGTACTTGCCCAGGCTGGCCGCCCAGCCGGCTGCCTCTTCTAAATGCTGGCTTTGCAGAATGAGATTCGTCAGCACCGCGTGCGGCGGGTAGTGCATCCACTTGCGATACTGCATTTCCTTTTTCACGAAGCCGGCAAAGTCGTGCTGCGCAGCAAACTGAATGGCGTAGTGCTCGGGGTAGTAGCTCTGGACCAGCACATTGCCCGGGAGTTCTCCGCGCCCGGCTCTTCCCGACACCTGGGTCAGCAACTGAAACACACGTTCTGCGGCGCGAAAATCGGGCAGGCCAAGCGCGTGGTCCGCACCCACCACGCCGACGAACGTGACCCCGTGAATGTCATGCCCCTTGGCAATCATCTGGGTGCCTACCAGCAGGTTGATGTGGCCGCTATGCAGCCGCTGCAGCAGATGCTCCATATCAAACCGGTTGCGAATGGTATCGCGGTCCATGCGGCCGATGCCCGCCTCAGGAAAGAGTTCCTGCAGACGCTCTTCTCCCTGCTGCGAACCAGCGCCGAGAAAGAACAGGTGTTCGCTCTCGCATTTGGGGCAGCGGCTCGGCACCGTTCTTGAGTAACCGCAGTAGTGGCAGCGTAGCCGTTGGCCCGCCGGGCTGACGGGCGGCGTGTGCGGATCTGCCGGGACCACAGGCTTGTGATGCGTGAGCGCGATGGCGCAGTTTTCGCATTGCAACTTTTCTCCGCAGGAACGGCAGAGCACGGCGAAGGAATAGCCGCGCCGATTGAGCAGAATGATGGCTTGCTCCCCGCGGTCGAGTGCCGCTTTGGCCCGCTCCAGCAGCACGCGCGAGAAGATCGTCTCTTTGCCTGTCTGCTGAAACTCCTCTCGCATGTCCACCAGGTCAACTACCGGCAGCGGCCGGTTGTTCACCCTCTGCTTCATTTCGATCAGGGAGTACTTGCCCGTGGTCGCGTTGCGCCAGGATTCGAGCGAGGGTGTGGCGGACCCCATCACTACCGTAGCGCCATGAATCTTGGCCCGCATGACGGCAACGTCGCGCGCGTGATAGCGGGGAATCTCCTCCTGCTTGTAGGAGGAATCATGCTCTTCGTCGACGATGATGAGCCCCAGATTTTCGACGGGTGCGAAGATGGCGGAACGGGTGCCGACCACGATGCGCGCTTCGCCCCGGCGAATGCGGTACCACTGCTCGGCGCGTTCTTCCGGGGTGAGCGCCGAGTGCAACAGGGCTACGCTGCTGCCGAACGCGTTATGCAACTGCCCTGCCATGGCCGGCGTTAGGCCGATCTCCGGTACCAGCAAAATGGCGCTGTGACCCGATTGCTGCGCCTGCTCGAGCGCTGCCAGGTACACCGCGGTCTTGCCTGAACCCGTCACGCCGTGCAGCAGAAGAGCGGTGAAGTGCTGCGCCGTGAGCGAAGCGCTGATTTCCGTAAGCGCGGCTCGCTGATCGAGGTTAAGCACGTAAGAGGGAGGGGCCGTGGCGTGCGCAAGATGGAAGGCGGCGGGGCGATCTTCCAGGCTGACCAGGCCTCGCTTGACCAGGGTCTGCAGCGTGGTTGCGGGCAGGTCGAGCTTACGCAGGGCCGGCAACGGCAAGCATCCGCCCGCTCCGGCCAGTTCGGCCAGGATGGCGAGCTGGTTGTCGTTGAGCCTGGGCGGGCGCGCATCGTCGACCAGCACTGCGTAGCGCAGCATGCGGCGTGCGTCGCGAGGGGCGGCTTCGGTTTCGCGCAGCAGCCACTTTTTGCGCAGCATCCCCGTCAGCAGTTCCATGCTGGCGCCGGTGTTGCGGCGCAGGGTTGCGCTTTTTGCGGGTTCGCCATCCGCCAGGTAGTTCAGCACCGAGTACTCGGTGTTTTGTTCGTCAGGCGTGCGGCGGGAGCGCCGCGACGAACCTTCCTGGGCGCCCTGGAAAAGGATCGTCTTACCCGTTTCGCTGATGCGATAGCTCACCGAGCGGCGTACTTCTGCCGTGAGCGGCAACATGCCGCGCAGCACTTCTCCCAGGGGAGCCATGTAGTATTGCGCGATCCAGGCGGCCAGCTGCATGAGCTCTGCGGTCAGAATGGGCGCCTGGTCGAGCACGGCTTCCACCAGCCGCGCTTCCACCGGCGGCTCATCGTCGTGCAGCCGCACCACCACCCCGATCATCTTCTCGTTGCGGAAAGGCACCACAACGCGTCCGCCGATGGCCGGCTCGAACTCATCCCCAACCTTGAGCTTGTACGTGAAGGCGCGGTCCAGCGGCACCGGCAGAACCACGTCACAAAAGATAGGCATCAGCGAGCAGGCAGAGACAAACCCAGCTCTGCCATGGCCAGCTTTAGGTCTTGCCAGGCTTCCTTCTTCTGGTTGGGATCACGCAGCAGATAGGCGGGGTGATAGGTGACGATGAGCTTGGTGCCTCGGCAGGGATGCACGCGGCCGCGCAAACCGCTCAGGGACGACTTTATGCCGAGCAGGTAGGTAGCGGCGGTGGATCCCAAAGCAACGATCACCTCGGGCCGCACAACGTCGATCTGTTGAAACAGGAAAGGGCTGCAGGTATTGGCTTCGTCCGGCTCCGGCACGCGGTTCTGGGGCGGCCGGCACTTGACGATGTTGGCGATGTAGACCTGCTCCCGTTTGAGCCCGGTAGCGGCAATCATGTTGTTGAGCAGTTGCCCGGCACGGCCGACAAAGGGAATGCCCTGGGCGTCTTCGTCCGCTCCGGGACCTTCGCCCACAAACATCAGCCGGGCATTGGGATCCCCATCGCCGAACACAATCTTGTTGCGCCCGGCACTGAGGGCGCAGCGCGTGCAGTCCCCAATCTCATATTGGATCGCGCGCAGCGCTTCGGGCCGGCTCTCTGGTGCGACAAACGATCCGATCGATGGCTGGGGAGGTGCGGGTTTGCGTGGGGGAATGGCAGGCTCCTGAATATGCGGCTCGGGGAAATGCGGCTCGGGCACTGCGGTAGGCGGCAAAGCCGCGACCGCGTCGTCCGCATGGATGCCGAGTTCGGGAACATCCCGGCGATAGAAGTCGTAGATGCCCAAGTCGCGCAGAAATTGCAGGTGCGCGGAAATGGCTTGCTGTACCTGGGGATCGAGCGGCATGCTGAACCGGATTTCTCTAGATTACATGCCCAGGTCTGCAAAGGTAGCTGATCGCCAACCCGGGCTTATTGCTAATGCTGCAGCTTTGAGACCAGGCCGGTCTCGGCAACGAGCGAAGCCGGGCGCCGCAGCGTTATGATCTCGTCCAGAATGCGTCCGGCCAACTCATGCTTGGTCATGGCGGGCAGCTCGATCGCGGTGCGCGGAGTGAGGAACGTCGCCGCGTTATTATCCGAATCGAAACCCAGCCCTGGACGAGAGACGTCGTTCAGCACGATAGCGTCGGCGCCCTTGCGCAGCAGCTTGTCTCGCCCCTGCTCGATGAGGTTTTCGGTTTCTGCAGCAAAGCCGATAACCAGGGTTTCTGGCCGCTTCGAGAGCACGACCTCACGCAGGATGTCTGCGGTGGGTTCGAACTCAATGGTGATCGGGCCTGTCCGCTTCATCTTCTGCTCTGCCAGGACCTTAGGCCGATAATCGGCGACGGCAGCGGCCTTGATCACGATCGTGGCTTGATCGAGACGGCTGAGGACGGCACGGCGCATTTCCTCCGCGGTCACGATCGAGATGAACTCGCAATTCGCGGGCGGGCGCAGGGCAGAGGGTCCGCTGACGAGCACGACGCGGGCGCCACGGCGCTGTGCTTCTTCAGCCACGGCATAGCCCATCTTGCCACTCGAACGATTTCCCAGGAAGCGGACAGGGTCGATTGCCTCCCGGGTGCCCGCTGCGGTGACCAGAATGGTTTCTCCAGCCAGATCGTTGCGACGGTGCAATTGGCCCAGAACCGCCTCGACAATGGCTTCCGGCTCTGCCAGGCGACCACTACCGGTCATACCGCAGGCAAGAGGCCCTTTTTCGGGCGGCACGATACGCACACCACGGCTCTCCAGCAGTTCCAGGTTGGCGCGGGTCGCGGGATGCTCCCACATGTTGACGTTCATCGCCGGAGCGACGGTTACGGGAGCATGGGTCGCGAGGAAGAGCGTGGTGAGAAAGTCGTCGGCCAGCCCATGGGCAAACTTTGCCAGGATGTTGGCGGTGGCTGGGGCGACTACCAGGGCGTCGGTCGACTGGGCTTCTGCAATGTGCTCAATGGAAGCGTCGAAGTCGCCTGAAGCGGTGCTGGATGGCCAAAGACCGGTGATGACCTTATGCCCGGTCAGGCTGCCGAAAGTCAATGGAGTGATGAACTTCTGGGCTGCTTCGGTCATGACTACGTGGACGTCGAGCGCTTGCCGTTGCAGGGCTCGCACCAACTCTGCCGCTTTATAGGCGGCAATGCCTCCGGAGACACCGACCGTGACCTTCATAGCGTGATTGTACGATGGGTTGGGCTGAAATTATGCCTTCGAAAGCTGCGGAAAACAGGTACTCAGGTTCGCTAGGAAAGGGGGCGGTGGCAGTTGTGTAACACCGGTGCAACCCG
>CAZZVD010000225.1:4960-9073 GCA_964657465.1 uncultured Acetobacteraceae bacterium
ACCCGTCCAGGAATTAGGGCATTGTGGTTGTTGCTGAGGTTCGTCACTCCCCACATAAACAACCGGAAAGCTTCACGCTTAAGCTAGTATTCGGGGTCGTTTTGCGGCTCGGCGCTTAAGTCCATGGCCTCCGTTCGAGGGGAGGCGGCTTTGACCTTGCCGGCGGCAATTTCTTCCTGGGCCACGCGGCAGGCTTTGCTGGACCGTGTATCGATCAATGGCTGTGAGCCGTTCTGCAGCTGACGGGCACGGCGAGCCGCCATGACCACGTAACGGAAGTTGTTATCCATTCCATCGGACGTCATCTTGCCTCCTGCAAAGTGTCACGCCGTGGGATCAGGCGCGAGTAGCATGCATGTCCACCAGACCGAATGAGGAGAGTACGGGTTCCAGGCGGTCGATCGAATTCGCTTGTCTGCATCGTTCGGCGATCTGCATCATCCGTGCAGTCTCAGGGTCTATCGGCGCTTGCGCGCGTATCGCCCTTTCTGCAATCACGATTGCTTTCAGTGATTCCACCGCATAATCAAGAACATCGTTGACCAAAATGTAGCGGTATTGCCGGTAAGCCTGGATCTCACCCTTGGCCTTCGCCAGGCGGCGAGCGATTTCCTCTTCGTCCAGGCTGCCCTCGGCCAGACTGCGATTCCGCAGGCGTGCCTTCAGCTCGTCCGGGTTGGGCGGGAGTACAAAGATGCTGACCGCGTCCGGCATCTTCTCGCGCACCTGCCCGGCGCCCTGCACATCGATGTCGAGCAGCAGGTCCTTGCCCGCAGCCTGAGCATCGAAGAGCGATTGGCAAGCCGTACCGTAGTAGTTGCCGAACACCGAAGCATGCTCGAGGAACTCACCGCGGCCGATCATCGCTTCGAAGTGGTCGCGGGACGTGTAGTGGTATTCGCGGCCTGGCTGCTCAGACCCTCTCCGGGCACGCGTGGTGTAGGACACAGAGAATTCGAGGTTCGCCACCAGCGAACGCAGGTGGTTCACCAACGTCGATTTACCAGAGCCGGAGGGAGCCGAGATGATGAACAAAATGCCTGCCAAGATGTTGTCCCTAAATCATACAGCTGTCAGCCATCGCTGGTGTAGCGCACAAGTGCTATTCAAGATTCTGCACCTGTTCGCGCGCTTTTTCGATCTCCGATTTCATCCCGAGGCCCAAATCAGTAATGCGCTGCCCATTCCCACTAACGCCACCAGTCTTTGAAAGCAGTGTGTTGGCCTCTCGATTCATCTCCTGCAGCAGAAAGTCCAGCTTTTTGCCCATTTCCCCGCCCGCCTGCAACAGCGAGTGGAAATGCTGGATGTGCGTGCGCAGTCGCGTGACTTCTTCCTCCACATCGCTGCGCTCGGCAAGCAGCGCGGCTTCCTGCAGCACGCGGTCCCTGTCGATGCCCGCGCTGCCATTCAGCAGAGTCGTCAATCTTTGGCTGATACGCTCGAAATAGGCCTTCTGGATGTCTTGCCGCAGGTGGCCGACCTGGGCCACGGCATGGTCCAGCCGGTCCATGGTGGCGCCCAACTCAAAGGCGAGGGCTGCGCCTTCCTGGCCACGCATCCCATTGAGCGCATCGACCAGCCGGCCAGTTTGGGCAACTACGTCTTCTTCCAGTGCGTTGATTTCTTTGTCTGTGTAGCGAGTCTCTCCTGTCAGGACCCCCGGCAGCCGGAAAAGCGCATTCAGGTCGGGCTGCTGCGATAAAGAACTCTCACTGGCTGCGGCGCGGAAGGCGGCAACATAGGCCTGGAGCAGTTCGTGGTCATAGTGAGCACTGGCACGCTGCCCGTTGTCGATAGACAGGGTGACTTCGAGGTGGCCACGCAGAATTTTTTCTTTGAAGAGGCGGCGCAGGCGCATTTCCAGGGGTTCCGCCCCCGCGGGCATACGCATGTGAAGATCGAGGAAGCGATGATTGACGCTTTTCAGGGAAAGCGTCCAGGACAAGCTGTCGCCGACGCGGCCACTGATGCGGGCGAACCCAGTCATGGAATAAACGGGATGGCTCACAGCTTCACCTCCGCCGCCATCTCCGGGAGTGGCGTCGCGTCTCCGCCAGAGAACGCCGTGGGATCCATGAATTGCAGCTTGTAGAGCCGCTGGTAGGTGGGTGAGATGTGAAGCAGCTCTTCATGCGGACCGATGGCGGTAATACGGCCATCCTCGATCACAGCGATGCGCGAAGCACGTCGCACGGTGGAGAGCCGATGAGCAATGACAAAAACGGTGCGGCCGGCAATCAGGTTCGACAGTGCCGCCTGTACCAGCGCTTCGCTCTCAGAATCTAGCGCCGACGTGGCTTCATCGAGAATGAGGATGGGCGCGTTCTTAAGCAGTGCGCGAGCGATGGCGATCCGCTGGCGCTCGCCACCGGACAGGCGAAAGCCTTTCTCACCAATGACTGTGTCGTATTTCTCGGGAAGGCGTTCGATAAACTCATGCGCCCGGGCGGTTTGCGCGGAGGCGATGACCTGGCTCAAGGGAATGCCGGCCTCGCCATAGGCGATGTTGTTGCGCACCGTGTCGTTGAAGAGGATGGTCTCCTGGGTGACGTTGCCGATTTGCCGGCGCAAAGAGGACAGGCTGACATCGCGCAGGTCGTAACCATCGATGCGGATGCTGCCCGCAGTCACGTCGAAGAAGCGCGGGATCAGGTTTACCAGCGTTGACTTGCCGGCGCCGCTGGGGCCGACTAACGCGACCACTTCGCCGCGCGGAACCACCAGGTTTACGTCCCGCAGTACCTGCCGTTCGCCCTCTTCATTGTTGTAATCAAAGCAGACATTTTCGATGCGTATTTCTTGACGAAATTCGTCCAGCACGCGCGCGGCGGGCTTTTCTTTCACTTCATCCTGCGTGTCCATGAACCGGAAGATTTCAGACGACGCGCCGAGTGCCTGCTGAAAGTTGTTATAGAAGAGCGCGAACTTGCGCACTGGATCGTAAAGCTTGAACACGGCAATGATGAAGGCAAAGAAGGTACCGGCAGTCAGCGCGTGGCTGCGTATGCTGTTGCGGCCCACCCACAACAGCAGGGCGACGGCGATCGCACCAATGGCATCCATGAGGGGAGAGCTGATCGCCTGGGCTCGCACAGAGCGAAGGTTGGCATCGAAGAGTCGGCGCGCCGCGTGCTTGAACCGCGTCATCTCCCAACGCTCCATGTTGAATGCTTTCACGATGCGGTTGCCGGTGATGGTCTCGTGGAGGATGTTCTGGATCTCCGCGAGTTTGTCCTGGCCGCGGCGTGTGGTTTGCCGCACTTTGCGGCCGATGCGGCGCGCCGATAGCAGGACGACGGGGATGAAGAGCATCAGCACCCAGGCCAGCTTGCCGCCCAGTGCGACGACCACGCAGGCCGTGAAGATGAGGGTAAAGATCTGTTGCAGCAGTTCGGCCAGCACGGAGGACATGGCGAACTGCACGCGCTCGATGTCGTTAATCAAGGTAGAGACGATGGTGCCGGTGGAGTGCTGCTGGAAAAAGGAAACGGACCGGCGCAGGATGGCGTCGTACAGGTCGTCCCGGAGGTCGGTAATCATACCGAACCCGGCGTAGTTCACCAGGTAAGTACCGCAGTAGTCGCAGATCCCCTTGATCAGTGTGGAGGACACCAGGGCAAACGCAACGATGGTCCACGGATTTTGAAAATGCGAGGGGACGAGTTGTTGCAGGCTGATGCTTGTGAAGCGCGGGCCGAAGAGAGAAATGCTTCGATTTGGGGCGTTGGGGTTGAGGACACGGTCGAAGATAGGGCCGACCAGCAGCAGCCGAAAAGCGTCCAGCAGACCCACAACGGCCATCAGAATTACGGATGATAGCCCTTGCAGCCAGTAGGGCCGCACGTAGCCAACCAGGCGCAACAGCCTCCTCAATCCAGGACCCCAGGGGCGCGGCGCCACATCTCCATCTAACTATTGTAATCGCCTGGCCGGGGCGGTTTTCCTGACGGGGTCTGAAAGCTGCAGCAGCGGAGGAGGGAGTGAGCGGCTTTTGCGCGCCGATCCGAGCCCCTTTGTCATCCCGAGCCAGGAGTGACTCTCCTGCCATTCCTGCCGAAAGAATGGTTCCTCTGCGTGTCCGATGCTGGAGCTCTGTAGAAATTTGTGGAG
>CAZZVD010000226.1:0-5728 GCA_964657465.1 uncultured Acetobacteraceae bacterium
TCCAGGCATCGGGGAATGATGGGGCGCTCGAAATCGGCGAAGCCATCTCGATAGCCAGGGCTGTTCACCCAGCCTAGTGTTGTCCAGTACGAAACCGGTAGTTGAAAGAGTTGATCCTCATCCCAGAACAGATAGGTCTGTCCTTTGTCTCCGGAACCAACCACCAGGCCGAAGCGTTCGCTGCGCGGGTGTGTGTTCGGGGGTACGCCGGCGATGGCGGTCTGGAAGAACCCGCTCTGTTTGCTTTCCATCTCGAAGTGCAGGTTCGGGTTGGACGTATGCAGGATGTTCTGCCCAGGGGCAAAGCTGCCGAGAATGGATTGGGAGCTGGGCTCGCTCGAAGTGAGGAAGTGGGCTGTCTTGTGGAATGACTCCACTTGCGCTGCATGGCAGGATTGGCAGGACGCTTCCTCGGCGTGGGTCGGTCTGCCGGTGAGCAGCGCGAGCATCAGCATGAGCGGCGTTATTGCCGAGAACCAGGTCATCGCTGTGTCCAGCTTAGCCCGGATTTGCCCTGTTCCGTAACGACTGACGGGTGCCCCACATCTCGCTCGTATTTCGCGAGATGTGGGATTCCACAACAGTCCACCAGCCACTCTCCCCCGGCAACAGGTCTCGAATGAGAATCATTTACACCTTTCAGACTGAGGCCCGACTTTGGTGGAATCCCACATCTCGCGAAATACAAGCGAGATGTGGGGCACCCGTCAGTCGTTACGGAGAGGGCGTGAGAAGTGCGGGTTAGCTGCAAGGCTCGGCGAGATCTCCTGGCAACAGGTCCCGAATGAGAATCGTCTACACCTTTCAGACTGAGGCCCGAGGTTGGTGGAATCCCACATCTCGCGAAATACGAGCGAGATGTGGGGCACCCGTCAGTCGTTACGGCCAGGGATTTCAATACAGCAGGTACGGTTGGCGTTTTACTTCGAACGCGTGCAGCTGCGTCTGCCAATCCTCCGCCATCCTTTGCGGATCGCGACCGGCTTTCAATCCCTCGAGTACAGTTTCGTTCGCCAAGAGGCGATCGATTTTTTCTAACTGGAATTTGTCTCCGTTGAGCTTGTGAACGGCGGTGGCGATCTCAAGGCCCAGTTCCGGTGAGTCGACAACGTCGCGATCAGAGACGATCAGCTCGATGCCGTGGCATCGCTCACCGGCATAAGGATAGGGCGCGTGCGGCGTGAACTCGACCGGAACGAACCGCACCCCGGGCAACGAGCGCGCGTTCAGGGTGCGGGCCAGGGCGACTCCATCGATCCAGGGCGCGCCCACGTATTCGAAAGGCGTATCGGTTCCCCGGCCTACCGAGAGATTGGTCGTCTCGATCAACCCGGTACCCGGGTACAGCACGGCCTGGCGAAGACTGCGCAGGTTCGGCGAGGGATTCACCCAGGTAAGCCCTGTGGCATCGAAGTAGTCCCCGCGCTGCCAACCGGTCATTGCCACCACGGTCAGCGGAGCATGCAAGGAAAATTCACCGTTGAAGTAGCGGGCGAGTTCGCCCAGGGTCATGCCATGGCGCACGGGCAGCGGCGCCGCATTCACGTAACTGTCTTTGCCAACATCGGAGACCGGGCCTTGTACCTGCGCGCCTCCCACTAAGTTCGGGCGGTCGAGCACGATGATCTCTGTGCGTGTCTGGGCAGCAGCTTCGAGAAAATAGCGCACCAGCGCTTCATACGTGTAGAAGCGGACGCCGGCATCGGAGAGATCGATGATCACCGCGTCGAGTCCGCGCAACGTTTCGAGCGAGGGATGGAGCTGCGCCGGCGTGGCGCCGAAGAGACTCACGACCGTGAGGCCAGTGGAGGGATCCTTACTGTTGGAGATTCCCTCCTTATCCAGCACGCCGGCAATCCCGTGCTCCGGGCTGAAGAGCAGTTTCAGTTGCAAACCCGGCACTGCACGAGGCGCGTCCTGCAGCAGCACATCGATGGTGCGGCGGCCCTGCTGATCGACGCCGGTTTGATTTGTCAGAAGCCCGACATGCAGCGCACCAGCATGCTGCGCTGCCAGCTTTGCCAGTTCCGCAAAGTGATCCCCTTCCAGCACATCAATGCCGGTGGAGACGCTTCCATTGCGGTCTTGCCGGCGGCGCTCGCCGGCCATCGCTTCGTTGTAGCCGGTAAGGCGGGCGATAAGCGCGCCATGGTCTGGCTGCAATTTGACCCACCGAGCCACCACGTTGGCGACGCCGCCCCGGACTCCGTTGACGCCAGTTGGTCCATTTGGATACACGGCGTTCGACAGGAAGACAACGTAGGTGTCGCTGGTCGGGTCCATCCAGATGGAGGTGCCCGTGAAACCGGTGTGGCCAAAGGAACCCACCGGAAAGAGCTCGCCGCGGTTGCTGGAGAAGGGTGAGTCGATATCCCAGCCCAGTCCGCGCACCGCCGTTCCGTTCGGCGGCTGACCCGGCGTGGTCATCTTTGCCAGGGTCAGTGGCTGCAAAGGAAAGCTGCTCGGCCGCCCGGCCAGTCGATCGAGCAGGTTCTGCGCGTACCTGGCGACATCCTCCGCGGTGCTGAAGAGGCCCGCATGGCCAGCGACGCCGCCCATGCGGCGCGAGGTCGGGTCGTGCACGATCCCACGCAGCATCACCCCGTTGTCGTACTGCGTGGGTGCGATGCGGGGCCGCCAGCTTTCCGGTGGGAGAAAGCGCATGTGCACCCCGAGCGGCTCAGCCATGTACTTCTGCTCATATTGATCCAGTGGCAAACCGGAGAGCTTCTCCACCAGCGCGCCGAGTGTGATGAAGTTAATGTCGCTGTAGCGAAACTGCGCTCCGGGCGCACTGATGGGCGTCGACGTCATGGCGCGGCGCAAACCTTCTTCCTTGCCCTGCCATGCATCCGTGAGCGAAACGTCGGCGGGCAAGCCGGAGTAGTGGGTGAGCAGTTGGCGAATGGTGATGTCCTGCTTGCCGTTGGCGGCGAACTCCGGCAGGTACAAGGCCACCGGATCGTTCAGCTGGAATCGCCCCTGCTCGTATAACTGCATGACGGCCGGCGCAGTCGCCAGCACCTTGGTAAGTGAGGCCATATCGAAGACGGTGTCTTCTGTCATGGGCTCAGCTACCGGCTGCAACGAGCGGTGACCGTAAGCGCGATGAAACACAATGTGACCGTCATGGCCCGCAATCACCACCGCGCCAGGAAATTTATGCGCGGCGATGGCGTCCTCGACGATGCGGTCGATCTGCTGCAGGCCCGGGTCTTGCGCCATCAGTTTGGCCGGGAGGCATGGCACAGCAAGCAACAGCAGTAGCACGAATCGGATAGGGCGGCGCATCATGGGTTCAGTGGCTCTCATAGGGTTTACGCAGGGATAGGAGCCGGCTCATGGTCCAGCCCAGAAAGAATGTCAGCAAAGACCCGATCAGCACAAACCACGTCCATGCAATTTTGGGTAAGACTAAATGCAAATTCCCCAGCACGATCGGTAACGGTCGCTGTTGCTTCCAAAGCAGTATATTGGCGAGCAAGCCGCCGACCATGCCGGCCATGGCGCCGCTTTCCGTGGCTGTTGTGGTCAATGTGCCGAGCAGGAAGACGCCCAGCAGGGCTCCGTAAGCGACCGATGCGATCGACAGGCCGACTTCCACCACGTGGCCGCCGCCGCGAGACAGCAGCGCGAGTACGAAGAGGACGATGGCCCAGAAGAACGTCATAGCGCGGGATAGGCGTGCGCGCTCTCGTTCGCCGGTTTCCGGCTTCCAGGTAAGGTACAAGTCCACCATGCTGCTGGAGCTGAGCGAGTTGACCGCGGCACTCAGGTTTGACATGGCTGCCGCCAGGATCGCGGCTACCATCAATCCGGCGATGCCATGCGGCATTTCGGCGACGATGAACGAAGGAAACACGCGATCAGGATTTGCTGCGGCGGCGCTGTGCGCGGCATTCCCGTAGAAGTAGTAGAGCCCCGTGCCAATGGCGAGAAACAAAACGAACTGGACGAGGACGACGAAGCCGCTGCTCAGCAGCGCGATGCGCGATTCCCTAAGATTCTTCGCCGCCAGCAGGCGCTGCACCAGCAACTGATCTGTGCCGTGCGTGGCCATGGTGAGGAAGCAGCCGCCAATCAGTCCCGCCCAGAACGTATAGGTTGTGGTGAGGTTGAGCGCGAAGTGGAAGATAGTGAGTTTACCGGCTCCCGCAGCCAGAGTGTGGATCGTCGACCAGCCACCAGGTATTCGGTGACCCAGCATGAATACACTGACCAGGGTGCCCGCCACGTACAGCATCATTTGCACAACGTCGGTCCAGATGACAGCGGCCATGCCGCCCTCAAGGGTGTAGATCAGCGTGAGTGTGCAGATGATTGCAATGGAGATTACATCGCGGGTACCGATGGCGATCCCCACCACGATCGAAACCGCAAACACACGCACGCCTTCGGCCGCGGCGCGGAGGAACAGGAAAAGAAATGCGGTGAGCTTGTGCAGACGAGGGCCAAAGCGCTGGCCGATGACTTCGTAGGCTGTCAGGAGTTCGCCGCGAAAGTAGCGCGGTAGAAAGAGGACGCATACCAGGATGCGGCCTAACAGGTAGCCAAGTACGATCTGCAGAAAGCTCCAGTCTCCGGAGTAGGCGAGTCCAGGGACGCTGATGATCGTCAGGGTGCTGGTTTCCGCGGCCACGATCGAGAGCGCAATCGCCCACCAGGGAATGGTTCGATCGGCCAGGAAGTAGTTTTTCAGCGAGCGATCTTTGCTGCGGAATTGCAGCCCGAAGAGGGTGATCCCCGCCAGGTAAAGTGCTACGAGCGACAGGTCAATCGCGCTCAACCGTGGGTGCATGCCAACTCGGAAGACATATAGAGAGTTTACCGGATGAGTGGCCTTCTAGTTTCACGACGGCTTCTGTTGCGGATGCTTTTCAACCGCTACCAGTTGCGCTGCAATCGAGAGCATCGGGAAGCGGAGTGGAGCCACTCGCCCCTCTGTCATCCCGACCGAAGCGAAGCCACCACTCCGCTTCGGTCAGGATGACAAAGGGTAGGGTGGTGGCTTTGTTTATCGATCCTTCTAATGAAGAAAGGAAAATGCAGCCTGCTCCGGCGCAGCGCCTGCGATGGCCACTAAACTCATCCGCGGTTTTACTGCAACATGACCTCGCCCAAGGGCGAGGCCATGTTGCTCGGGATAAAGCGAACCACTGCGTTAGTTGGTCACCGTTAAGCTGAGCATCATGGTTTTGGTGGTAACTGTTGCCCCGGACGTTCCCGTGGATACCACAGCTACTTGAGTGGTCGAAGGTGGCTTCGCAGAGTTGGGGGCCGCCATAGAGCCGCCACCGCACCCCGATAAGGTCAGCGCCAGTGCGCCGCTGCCCAGCATTAACAGGCAGATCATAACCGTGCGCTGCAGGGTGGCTCGCTTGCGTTTGCCGAACATCACGGCCAATCCGGCAAAGCCGCCAGGGCACCAGAAAGCCAGGGCCAGCATCGACCGGTAGAGAGGACCGAGCGAGGGCTGACCGTTGCTCGCGGCTTGCGCTGTCGTCTTGATGGTGAGGCCAGTGGTGACCGAGGTTGTCTTGCCGTCAATGGTCACCTGGCTCTGATCAAAAGCACAGGTTGTGTTAGTCGGCAGATTAGTGCATGTCAACGCGATGGTACCGTTGTACCCGCCGGTTGGTGTGAAGGTGATGGTGGTGCTGCCGCTACTCCCTTTCACGATGGTGAGAGCAGCCGGATTGGCCACCACCTGGTAATCTGGCGCAGCCAC
>CAZZVD010000226.1:5828-8993 GCA_964657465.1 uncultured Acetobacteraceae bacterium
AAGCTCTGCGTGGCATTGGCCGAGGCATGGGCCGAATCGCCGGCCTGGGTGGCCAGCAACACCACCGTACCCACCGCCGTAGTGGTCACCACACCGCCATTGATGGTGGCCGGACCTGATTGCACAGCGATGCTGACGGGGTAGGTGCTCCCCAGGCTGGACGTCGCCGTCACCGGGAATGGGGCACTCCCGTAAACACGGGAAGCGATGGCTGGAAAATTGATGGTTTGTGCTGCCTGGCTGACAACAACATTAGCGGCGGTGGAGGTGCTGGCGGCATAGTTGCCGGAAGCGGCATAAGCAGCCGTCACCGCATCAGTCCCGGTGGGCAGACCCGTGGTGCTGAGCACAGCCACGCCGGCGGCGTTCAACGTACCCGTGCCAAGTGCAGTCGCGCCGCTATAGAAGGTCACAGTTCCGCTGGGTGTGCCCGCAGTGGAGGTCACGGTTGCGGTCAGTGGGGTGCTGGCTCCAGGCGCGGCGCTGCCTGGCGCAGTCAACGACGTAGTAGTCGCGGCCGCAGTCACCGTCAAGGTTCCATTCACCGGCGTGATCGTGTAATTGGCGCCGTTGGCGCCGGTCGCTGTGGGCACGATCGGATAAGTACCGACGTTGCTGGCCGGCGTGGCGGTGGTGGAGAAGGTTTCCGTAAACGTGTCCCCGCTGGCCGCGCCCGTGATGGTTCCAGTAAAGACGGGGTTCGCCGCGCCGAAGGGGCGCGTCGCATCGCTGGCCGTCACGGTGAGTACCGCCGGCGCTGTGATCGTCAGGGTGCCGGCCTTGACCGTCACCTGGTAGTTTGCAGCGGATGTACCCGTCACGGTTGCTGTAATCGGATAAGTGCCCGCGGGCGATGCCGCAGTGGCCGTTGTGCTGTAAGTGACGTTGATTGTAGTGCGCACCGTATCACCGCTGACGAGTCCGGTCACCGTCCCGGTGAATGCCGGGAGAGCAGCTCCCGTTTTGCTGCTCGCATCGGCAACCGTCACCGTCAATGGTTGTTTGAGCAGGCCATACACCAGCAGTGCGCCAGTGCCATCGCTGGTGCCGTTCGCGCCAAATGTAGCCATGAAGACTTTGCCATTGGCGATGGTGGGCGGCACATACTTGGCGAACGTGCCCACTTCATCCCGGGCATCGTTGGTCTTGTCGGACCACAACAGCTTCAGCGTGTCCGCGTCGTACGCATACATCACACCCTGCACGGTATAGTGCACCGCATCGCCGTTGTAGGGCGTAGACGCCCAGACGATGCCGTTCGTTTTCCCGTTAGCGGAAATCGAAAGGAACCCGCCGGGCATGGCCCCGTCATTGTTGGTCACTGGCGCCGTGACGTTACCCATAGCGAAGGGCGTGGTGTTGATCGTGCCGTTGTACGTGAAACCCCGGAGTACGTCGTTCTCTCCCCAATTGAAGAGCGTGGGACCGTTGGTATCGCTGTTGAAGTACACCAGGCCACCGTGGATGTGGCTGGTCCCTTTGCCGTAGACCGCCTGAAACTCCTGCTTCACCTGGTCGCTGGAGCTACTGAACTGGCCCATGTCGGTGGTGTCGACAAGGTAGAGCACACCTTGTTTACCACCACCCACCACGTAATTGGTGTTCGGGATTAGCAGCAACCCGCTAGATCCCAGATCCTGATCGCCCGAGTTCATTTTCGCGCTATCGGTGGGAGTGAAGTAATCGAGCAGTTGCAGGGTAGGCGAAAGCTTGATGAAGCTGTTGCCGGTTTGCACCAGGTTGTTGGCCGTAGGGCCGAAACTGCCATTCCCGGTCGAGATGTACAAGTTGCCGGCAGCGTCGACCGCAGGCGCCTGGCCGGCGTTCCAAATGCCCCCCTCGTAGCCAACCGTGGTGTCGGAATACACGGCAGTCTGTGCCAGCGTAGAGGCGTTGTAGGCCATGACGAAACCATGATAGTTATTCTGGTCCTCATGCGAGGCGAACGCGATATACACGTTGCCGTTGGCCAGAGCCAGGCCTGGTCTTGGATTGTGAATCTTCGCGTTGAAGACTAACGGCGCCGTCAGATCAGCCGTCGAGTAAGTCGCCGCAATGTTCACCGGGCTCCCGTTGACCGGTTGCCCCGTGATGATGTCGATGGCATTCAGATTGAAACCGAATTGTTGCGAACCATCCGCTGGCTGGGAACCGGAAACGAAATACATGATGTTGGTCGCGGGATCGATGACCGGCGTGCCCAAAATGCCAAGGCGAGTCGCCCAGTCGATGTTGCCGTCCGTCTCCACATCTTTAGGGATGATGGGCGAGCCGAAATTGTTCGTCCACAACGTCGCGCCCGTATCGGCATCGATCGCATATACGGTATTCAACATGCTCGCGACATAGACGACATTGTGGGTGCCACCAGCAATCGTCAGGTTCGACACATACAAGGGCTGCGCATAGATGTGGCCATCCGTCTTGACGGTGTAAAGCTTTCCGAAGTTGTCCGCATTTACGTTCGCCGGGGTGAGCAGTGTTTCCTGCAAATTGGCGCCGGTGCGCGCATTGTCATTGCTGCGTGTGTAAACATTCACCTGCGCGAGAGCAGCGCTACAGGCAACAAGCAGCAAGCAGAAGAACACTCCGCGTGCCGACAGAAGCAGTCGGCGAAGCAGGACCGGTGAGACACAGACTTGCAGAGGCGAAACAACGTTCCCCTGAACAGATTGGGGAGAGTGAATAGGTCTTTGCAAGGATTCCCCCGTTTTTCAAAATGATGGTTCGCGACCGGTGCCGAGGCGTGGTCAAGAACATCGTCCTGGATTGAAATGCACGTGATACTTTGGAGCTATGCCAGGTGCGGATTAGCCGCGCATGAGCGCCCTGTACTTCCGCAATGTGGACTTGCTTCAGGGCGGCTCTCAGGAGCTGCGAAGCTTCCACGCCGCACTTTTCACGCCGCTCTTAATGAGGGAATTGAGCGTCTCTTCACGAAAAAGTTATCCTAGTGGCTAACAATCCGCCACCAAAAAGCGGCGCTCAGGGAAGATTCGTATCGATATTGTTAAAGTTTTGCCATAATCAGCCGAACCGAAATGAAAGTGACGTTTTCTGAGACAGTATCCTAATAATAAAAACTGACTTAGGGACTTATCTTAATTACTTAAGATTGGCGCCGGTGACAATGGAAAGAGTTACCGAGTAAGACCTGTGAATTCC
>CAZZVD010000227.1:0-8970 GCA_964657465.1 uncultured Acetobacteraceae bacterium
CGATGACAAGTGGGGTAGCGATGACAAGTGGGGGCGCAGCAAGAGGGGGAGGGTTACAAGGGGTGGAATCGCTTCCGCGGCTCAGGGCTGCGGAGCGGGATAATACCCCGGGCGGCTGCGTACAGAATAGCCGTCGGTGGGCGTTTTTAGTTTTACCGAGATGGTGCGGAAGCTGCTGCCCAGACGGTTGGTAGGGTAGTAACCCAGCAAATACTGCGTGCGCAGATCTTCCGACAGTTGCGCAAACGTCTTGTCGAGGGAGGTGGCATCCGCGTAGTAGTACTTGCCCCCGGTTTCCTGCGCTAACGTGATCAACGCGTGCTCGCCTGCCAGATCACGACCGGCACTCGCGCTCACCGGCACATCGATGATGGGGTAAACCATCACTTCCCCCCGTTGCGCTTGCTCCAACGCCTGCTCGTAAGTCGTTCCCTTTACCGTGTTCCCGCCATCGGAGATGATGACCAGCACCTTGCGACCGGAACGCGGCGCCAGGCTCTGCGAGGCGAGATAAACGCCGGCATACAGCGCCGTTGCCGCACCCCGGCCGATTTCATTCAATCCACGATCGACGCGCGATGGATTGTTCGTAAAGAACACCATTTCACGCACGTTATCCGAAAATTCCATGAGATCGAGATGATCCACTGGCCGCAACAAAGAGTGCACAAAACGCCGGGCCGCATCGTGCTCAAGAGCCGAGTCCTTATGCACGCTTTCGCTTGCATCAATCGCCAAAACGATCTCCAGAGGGAGTTCCGACTGGCGTTCAAATACGGCAATCTTTTGCGGATGCCCATCTTCGCTGAGCGCGAAGTCCTCACGGGTAAGGCCAGGGACAGGCGCGCCCTGCGGATCGGTAACATTCACGAATACATTAACCAGGCGTACGTTGACACTGATCGTGGGTGCCTGGGCGAGCAGGTTGCATGGAGAAAGCGAAAGCCCCGCGATGCACAGCGTCCTAAGCAGTGGGCTCATGGCCGCCGGTTCCCTTCTGCGCCAAATCCGGAGGAAACGGCTCGCCGTCGGCCCACACCGCTCCATCGACGAAGTGCTCTTTCTTCCAGATGGGTACGGTCTTTTTAAGCGTGTCAATCAGCCATCGGCAGGCTTCAAACGCCTGGGCGCGGTGCGCCGAGGCGACGGCAATCAGCACACTCGTCTCGCCAACCTCCAGCCGCCCCAGGCGATGCACCAGGATGACCTCGCGAACGTTGTGCCTGGCCATCGCCTCGGTCGCGAGCGCCTGCATTTGCTGCAAAGCCATTTCTTCGTAGGCTTCGTAGAGGAGATAAAGCGTCTTGCGGCCGCGGGTGTTGTTGCGCACGATGCCATCGAAGAGCACAACCGCCCCGTCTTCGCCCTGTTTCACGGACGCCATTATTGACTCTGCATCGATAGGGCTGTGTACCAGCGAGACGGTCGGGGCCGGGGATCCTCCGCTGACAGGCGGCAGCAACGCCACTTCATCGCCATCCTGCAGAGCTGCGCCCCGAGCAGCGTAGGTACGATTGACGGCAATCGCCAGGGCGGACCACACCTTCGATTGCTGGGGCAACAGGGCATGATAGTGATCGAGGACGGTATCCACGGTCGCCCCTGGAGCCAGGTCGAGCTTCTGGCTCTCGCTCGCCAACATCTCTTTCAATACTCCGAAAAACAGAACGGTGACCCGCATGGAAGAAGCATAGCCGAAGGGCGAACGACCTACCCTTGCCATGAGGTTAGACGTGGCTGGGCTTGGAATGGGGTGGGCGTCACCCGGCACAGCAGTCAGACGATGACGGGAATGTTCGCCACACCCGCAGTACCAAACACGCGGCGATAGCGCGCAATTTCTGATCGCAGCCCGGTCGCCTTGGAGTAGTTGTCTGAGAGCTTGACCGCGGGGCGGCCGTCCGCCTCGGTCATCTTGCAGACGAGGCTCGCCGGATGGAACTTCTGGTCCCCATTGGGATGACAACCGCGAAAATCGTTGGTCAGCAGGGTACCCCAACCAGCACTGAAGCGAATGCGTCTTCCTGGAGTCCACTTCTCCGGATCATTCAGGTCAGCAGCACTTTGAAAGTCCTTCGGCGTAAGACCTGGCGCCATGGTCCCCATGAAGTAGGCATGCAGGCCGAGGATGTCTTCCACATCGACAGCATCGGAGGCGATCAGCAGCTTCTGCACCGGGTCGCGCCCTCGTTGCCTGAGCCAGGCGATGTATTCGTCTCCGGCGATGTAAGGATCCTTGCTGTCAATACGCTGGCCTGTCCAGTCTGCCGCCCAATCCGGCGCATCGGCCAGGAACTGCGTGGTGCCGTACGTATCGGGCAGCATGATGCGGATGTCCTGACCATAGGTGCTCTGCCACAACTCGAGAATGTGGTACTGCGAGCTTTTGAGTTCAGCATCGCTGGTGGCCATTGCCGCCAAAGCCATGGGCAGTTCGTGGGCGTTGGTGCCGACCGCCTCGAGGTTGTGTTTGTAAGCCAGGTAAGTGTTGGAGGTGCCGGTAAAATGCTCACCTAACGCGGTGTTCATGGCCATCACCACGTATTCCTGCCAAAGAAAGCTGTGGCGGCGGCGGGTACCAAAGTCCGCCACGCGCAGCTCGGGAATACCCGTCAGGCGCTCTACCTTGCCCCATAACTTAGCTTTTGCCTGGGCGTAGAGAATATCCAGCTCGAACTCGCTCATGCCACGGAAGGCGGCGCGCGATTTAAGCTCGTTGATGATGGAGAGGCCGTAGATCTCCCACATTGTGGCTTCGGTCCAGAGCCCGTCAAAGTCCAGGTGGAATTGGCCGTCTCGTATGGTCAGGCGGTAGCTGGAGAGGCGGAAACCATGCGCCAGCCAGTCGATGAAGTCCGGCTCAAAAATGCCGCGCCGGCCGAAGAAGGTGTTCCCGGCGAGCCAGATCAGCTCTGACTTGAGAAAGCGCAGACTGCGCACATGCTCCAATTGCTGCAGGACCTCGTTGCGGTCTACGATGTCGGCCAGGCGCTGCGAGGTGGAGCGATTGCTCAGACTGAACGAAACCTGCGTGGTGGGAAAATGCTTCCAGATGAACTGGAGCATGAGCAGTTTGTAGAAGTCGGTATCCAGGAGCGAGCGAACCACCGGATCCAGATCCCAGTTGTGGTTATGCGCCCGTTCCGCAAAATCAACGATCATGGTTGTCCTTGCAGATGAGACTCAGCACGGCCGGGTTTGGATGCGGCGATATGGGCTTAACTCCTCTGTTGCCATTGCGATTCTAGCGCAGCGGTGGGGCGAGGTTCTGGGGAATGGTTGCAGGGGAGGCGTGATGGTGGGGAGGAGGTTCCTCGGCTTGGCCGATGCTGGAGGCCTTTTAAAGATTTGTGGAGCGAGAAAGGCGCACAGCAGATCCCTCGGCTGCGCTCGGAGGTTGTGACTTTTTTGGCTACTTTAGACAAAGTCTAGGTATAACCCGTTTGTATCGAGTGTCGGATTTTTCAAAACTCGATAAAGTCACAAACTCTCGGGATGACAAAATTGGTAGAGATAAAAAAGAAAAAGGCCCGCTGGTTAGCGGGCCTTTCTTCTTGGGAGTGCCGCAGGATCAAACCTCTGCGTGCTCGATGATCGCTTCGCGCAGCACTTCGTCTTTCTTCTCCTCGATCGCTGTCTTCGGGAGAGCCACCTTCAGCACATCTTCAATGCAGCTCGCATAGTGAATACGCACGCCGGCAATCTGATCTGCGGTAAGGTCCTCTTCCACGTTCTGCCGGTTCTCTGCCGGGAAGATCACATCGAGCACGCCGGCACGCTTGGCCGCCAGGAACTTCTCCTTGACGCCGCCGATCGGCAGGACATTCCCGCTGAGCGTAATCTCACCCGTCATCGCAGTCAGCGGATGCACAGGGGTATCGGTCATGAGCGAAACCAGGGTGGTTGCCATGGTAACGCCGGCCGAAGGCCCGTCCTTGGGAATGGCTCCAGCAGGAACGTGGATGTGAATGTCCAGATCCTTCGTGAAGTCCTGCTCCAGGCCGAGGGACGCTGCGTTGGAACGAACCCAGGTCAGCGCAGCCTGCATGGATTCCTGCATGACTTCGCCAATCTGTCCCGTCATCTTGAAGCCGCCCTTGCCTTTCATGCGATTGGCTTCGATGAAGAGCACGTCGCCGCCAGCCGGTGTCCAGGCAAGCCCGACAGCTACGCCAGGGCGCTTGGTGCGCTCAGCCAGTTCGGTATCGACGCGTACCTTGATGCCACCCAGAAATTCCTGGATGACCGCACGATCGACGACCAGCGTACCGGTCTTCCCTTCCGCGATCCGCCGTGCCTGCTTGCGGCAGACCGTCCCGATGAGCTGCTCGAGTTTGCGCACACCGGCTTCGCGGGTGTAGTGGCGAACGATGTAACGTACGCCCTCTTCAGGGAACTCGATTTCCGGCTGGCCCCCTTCCTTGGGCTCAATGCCGTTCTCCTTGATCTGCCGGGGGATGAGGTAGCGGAACGCGATGTGCGTCTTCTCCTCCTCGGTATAGCCCGACAGGTCAATGATCTCCATACGATCGCGCAGTGGCTCCGGGATGGGATCGAGCATGTTCGCGGTGCAGATGAACAGCACCTTGGACAAGTCGAACGGCACATCCAGGTAGTTGTCCCGGAACGTGTTGTTCTGCTCCGGATCCAGCGTTTCGAGCAGCGCCGACGCGGGATCTCCACGGAAATCGCGGCCCAGCTTATCGATCTCGTCCAGCATGAAGACGGGGTCGTTGGTTTCTGCGCGGCGCAGCGCCTGCATGATCTGCCCGGGCAGAGCTCCGATGTAAGTACGGCGATGGCCGCGGATCTCGGCCTCGTCGTGCATACCACCGAGGGAGATGCGCTGAAATTTACGTCCCAGGGCACGCGCGATGCTGCGGCCGAGTGAAGTTTTACCCACGCCTGGAGGTCCGACGAAGCAGAGAATCGGTCCCTTCATGTCGGGCTTGAGGCGGCGCACACTCAGGTAGTCCAGAATGCGATCCTTCACCCGCTTCAGATCGTAGTGATCTTCGTCGAGGATCTCCTTCGCCTTGGCAATATCGACCTCCGCGCCCGTGGATTTGGCCCACGGCAACACGGCCAGCCACTCCACGTAGTTGCGGGTGAGTGAGTAGTCGGCGGCCATGGGAGACATGCGTGCCAGGCGACCGAGTTCCTTGGTGGCCTCTTTCTTCACATCTTCTGGCATACCGGCTGCTTCGATCTTCTGGCGCAGCTCTTCAATGTCCTTCTGCCCCTCGTCCTGCTCGCCGATCTCCTTCTGGATCGCTTTAAGCTGTTCGCGGAGGTAGTAATCGCGCTGTGATTGCTGCACCTGGTCCTGCACTTCGGTCTGGATCTTGTTCCGCAGTTGCTGGACTTCGGCTTCTTTCGCGAGGTGCTTGTTGATGCGCTCCATGCGGAGCATCACGTCGGGCGTCTCGAGCAGTTCCTGCTTATCGGTCGTGGCCAGGAACGGCAGCGAAGACGCGATGAAGTCGACCAACCGGCCGGGGTCTTCGATGTTGAGCGCAATGGTCTGCAGCTCATCGGAGAGGGTGGGCGAGGTGGTGACAATTTGCTGGAACTGCGCCATCACATTGCGCTGCAGTGCTTCGAGCTCAGCGCTCTTGCCTGGATCGATCTCGGGCAGGTGATCGACGGTAGCTGTCATGAACGGTTCGAGCTGAGAGAACTCTCCCAATTTGACCCGCTCGGTCCCTTCGGTAAACACGAAGAGGCTCTGGTTGGGCATTTTTACGACTTTGTGAACCGTGGCCAGGGTGCCGACGGAATACAGGTCGCTGGGTTGCGGGCTGTCGAGCCGCTCGTCCCGTTGGGCGACCACTACGATGGTTTTCTGTTCTCCCAGCGATTGGATGAGTTGGATCGAGCTTTCCCGTCCCACGGTCAAGGGCAGTACGGCATGAGGAAACAACACCGTGCTACGAACCGGAAGAATCGGCAAAACGCGCCCCTGGGCGCTGCCGGAGTCCCGCCGGTTGGGGTCGGATGGATTGATGATGCTAAGAAAATCGCTCGCCATGAGTATCCTTCTATCAGATTATCGACTATAAGATGCTGCAGGTTTTGAAAAGTCGCAAATCGGGAACCCACCAGTGGTTTTCAGCCTTCCTGTGCTCTCTTCATCGGCTGGAAAGATCGCAATGCCCGGTGTGACCGCAATCCGTTCAGTTCTCGAGGTCAGGTAATCAGGCGAGCGGCGTTGCTGCCCGGTAATGGCCCAACTCCTTTACCTGGATGCATTGCCGGCGCAGCTGGTGCAGGGCGGCGCTGGTGTCGTCTGCATGCGTTACCTGGTAGTCCACGTAAAACACGTATTGCCAGGGCTGCCCCTGCACTGGCCGCGACTCCACCTTGCATAAATTGGTATGGTGCTCGGCGAAGACCTGCAGTGCGGCAACCAGGGTTCCCGGCTCATTCGCGACGGTAAACGCCAGGCTGACCTTGTCAGGATCGGGGGCCTGCTGGACGCGGGCACGATTGCGAATCAGGAAGAACCGGGTGAAATTGGCTGCGTTGTCTTCTATGCCGGTGGCCAGCAGCTCTCCTTCGTATGCTGCCGCGGCCTGCTCGCTGGCGACGGCTGCTGCCCGGCGATCGCCCAGGCTCATGATGTGTTTGACGCTCCCGGCAGTGTCGTAGAAAGCAGCTGTCGTCATTAGTGGGTACTGGGCGAAGAACTTTCGGCACTGTGCCAGGGCTACGGGGTGCGAGAACACCTGCTGGATGCCCGCGAGCGAGCTGCCCGGCACGCCAATGAGGTTATGGCGAATGCGGAGGAGGGATTCCCGCTCAATCAGGACATCCGACTGGAACAGGAGATCGAAATGCTCGACCACCGAGCCAGCCAGCGAGTTCTCGATAGGGATGACGGCCGCGTCGACCTCCCCGTTCTCTACCTTTAAAAAGACCTCAGGAGATAGCGAACAGGGCACGATCGTCGCCTGGGTTTCCATAGCAAGCGCCGCTTGATGGCTAAACGAGCCTATCTCCCCTTGAATTGCGATGCGCATGTAGCTCCGTCGACGTGCATTATTTTTTGATCATACGGCAACCAGTTTCACTCACAAGGCACCAAAGTACAGCGTAGCAAGACTTTAGCGTAAGGAGACAGACACTATGCTTTGGACAATTTTTGTTGTTTTGTTGGTACTTTGGCTCCTCGGGTTTGTGGGTTTCCATGTGCTTGGAGCCTATGTCCACATTCTGCTGATCATCGCCCTGGTGGTACTGGTCATACAGCTGATTGGCGGCCGGCGCGCGATTTAGTGTGACGCTATTCGGCGTTTATTTTCGCTCGGCGGGTGGCCTTGATGCCAGGCTCGGCATCTTAAGTTGTACGTGCTCGAGGAATGGCGGGCAGAGGAGAGACCATGAACAAAGATGAAGTAGCCGGAAAAGCAGATCAGGTAGTAGGCAAAGTGAAGCAGGCGATTGGTGAAGCCTTCGGGGATCAAAAGCTTGCTAACCAGGGAGTAGCCGACCAGGTTAAGGGCGCGGCCAAGGAAACCTGGGGAAATGCTAAAGACGCGGCCGCGACGACTGCCGATCGCCACCAACGGGAAGCGGAGCATGAAGCAAACGACACGCGTTCAGGCATTCGCGCCAAAGTGGACGAAGTCAGCAACAGCGTGAACGAAAAGATCGATGCTCATAAGCTCTCCGAACGTGAAAAGGCAAGAACGGCTTAGAGCCAGGCCTCTTCATCCGATCAAGCAAAACGCGTCCGGCAACGGGCGCGTTTTGCTTTTAGCGGCTGATTGCGTGGCCGACAAGCACCGCAGCAGCCACAAAGAGGAAGAACACCATGGAGATGATCCCGTTCAGAGTGAAAAAAGCGGCGTTCAGGCGACGCATGTCGGTAGGAGACACGATGAGGTGTTCGTAAAGAAGCAGGATGCCCACCGCGACGACGCCCGTCCATGCGATGGCATTCAGGGCGAATAATCTGACCAGCCAGAAGAGCAGAGCCAGCATGATGAGGTGCATGGCGCGGGCAATCCAAAACGCCGCCGGAATGCCCCATGTTTGGGGAATGCTATTGAGGCCAGCCTCGCGGTCGTGCGCCATGTCCTGGCAAGCGTAGAGTACGTCGAATCCTCCCACCCAGAAGAGCACGGCAACTGTGAGCACCACGATGCGCGCGTCCAAACTGCCGCGAATAGCGATCCAGGCAGCAGCGGGCGCCATGCCGAGAGCCAGGCCTAAAACCAGGTGCGACCAGCGGGTGAACCGCTTGGTGTACGAGTAAAGCAACAGAACTATCAGAACGATGGGGGAGAGTATCAGCGTTTCCCGGTTGAGTTGGGCTGCTGCCAGAACGAAAGCCAGGGACATGATCGCGGTGAAGCCGGCGACGAAGCGGCGGCTGAGCAGGCCTGCGGGGATAGCGCGCGTGGCGGTACGCGGGTTTGCTGCGTCGAGCGCGGCGTCTGCCCAGCGGTTGAACGCCATGGCCGCCGAGCGCGCGGTCACCATGCAGACGACGATCCAGAACAGCTTCCGCCAGTCAGGCCAGCCGGAGGCCGCGAGCACGGCTCCGGAAAGAGCAAACGGGAGAGCGAAGATGGAGTGCTCCCATTTGATCATTTCCAGAGTGGTGCCCAGATTGCGCAGTAACGCCATGATTCCAGTGTACCGGGCTGGGTGGTTCGGCTTCCGTGCGGGACTGCGTCAAAGAGACGATCAGGTGCGGCGTAGTTGGTTCCATGAAAGTTTCGAGTGTGAGAGAGTTACCGATTGAGAGCAGTGAATTCCCACATCTCCCCGAATTTCCTGTCGAAGGTGGTGGCGTTGGCGAGTTTCATGCGGTTTTCCTTGATGAAAACCGCACGCGTGGGTGTGTCCGACGCTGCGTAACAGGAAATCCGGTCCCGACTGGAAAACGTCGTGAGATATGGGGCACCCTAGCCCGCATTTCTCACCACGACTGATTTTGCGTCAGGTTTGAGTGTCGTTGAG
>CAZZVD010000228.1:0-8878 GCA_964657465.1 uncultured Acetobacteraceae bacterium
CACATGCCCTCTAGAGCCACATGCCCTCTAGAATGGAAGTGGCTCAGGCGAGCAACCAGTGCATCCTTCGCCAGTCCGCATCTCAACCCAACAAGATCTTTGACGGAAGGCAGCAGAATATGAAAAGACATGTAGCCCTTTGTGCCCTGAGTTTGTTGCTTGCCGCATCCTTTGCTTCTGCACAGAAGGTAAACACGCTGACCACCGAGGAGAAAGCCCAGGGCTGGCAGCTGCTCTTCGACGGCAAGACGACCCATGGCTGGCGCAGTGCTCGCGGCGGTGGCTTCCCCAGCACCGGCTGGGCGGTCCGGGATGGCACAATCACTGTTACCGAGACGGGTGGCGAGGAGTCTGGCAACGGCGGCGACATCGTCACGACCCGCACCTACTCAGACTTTGAATTGTCTGTGGATTTTAAGACGTCACCCGGAGCGAACTCCGGGATCATGTACTTCGTGGACCTGGACCTGATGCCCTGGAAGAACGGACACGGTTCGCCCATCGGCTTTGAGTATCAGGTACTGGACGACGCGCTGCATCCGGATGCGAAGCGAGGCAGGAACGGCGACCGCACGGTGGCATCGCTGTACGACATGATCCCCGCCTCAACTGATAAGCCGATCAGGCCGGTGGGAGAGTGGAATACGGCCCGCATCGTGGTGCACGGCAAGCATGGCGAGCATTGGTTGAACGGCGTGAAGGTGCTGGAATACGACCGCGATTCGCCAGCGTTCAAGGCGATTCTCGCGGAGAGCAAGTACCACGTGTTTCCGAGCTATGGTCAAAGCGCAAGCGGGTACATCCTGCTGCAGGATCACGGGTTTCCCGTGTGGTTCCGGAATATAAAGATTCGCGAGATCCATTGAAGCGGGTGCGAAAATTTATTACCCCACCGCGGGCGAGGCCGCACGGCAACTATCCTCGTTCACTTGCCGGTTGGGTTATAGACGGAGGAACGCTTTGATTGTCCGGCGTTCATCCATGGCGGCATAACCCGCGGCCACCTGTTGAGTGGCAATTCGAGGTTTGCGTGGCCGGGCGGACATCAAATCCCCGGCTCCGTAATGAATTTGGGTGCTCCATATCTCACGACGATTTCCAGTCGGGAGATGTGGGAATTGCCTGCGGCTCGCCGGTAGCTCTTTCCCGCTGGTTCTGGTTGAGGAACAAGAGGGTGAGAACCCGCCCACATCTCCCGACAAGAAGCCGTCGTGAGATATGGGGCACCCGGCGCGGTGGTAAGGGCGGACATCAAAAACCCGGCTCCGTAATGAACTTGGGTGTACTCTTCGTCGCCGATCTTTAGCATTTCGGTACATAGACGAGCCTAAAGTACCTACCAACCCGTTTTCATTAAACGAAACAGAAGCGGTGCTTTTTACGACGCTTCCCTTTTTTTGAAAAGCAGGGATGCAACTTAAAACGTTTCCCTCCGTCCAAAATACCGGGCTTCAGGCGCCCACCTGTCGCGCGGCCGTACGCAGAGTCGCGGCGGTCTCCAGTTCTTTTTGGTTCTTATTGACGGACGAGGAGGCTCTATCGTGGGTGGGGCCGTATGAAGCCGGGGTGGCAGAAGACGCTGGCGGGCATCGCCTTCTGCCTCGGCGTTTGCTGTTGGATGCTCCCCCCGCGAACCCGGGCGCAGGCCACACAGACAACCACCACCCTCACGGCGGCATGCGCCAAGTGCCATGTCGAAGCGCTTACGCAGCCGACCACCTACATGGCGCGCGCCCTGGAAACGGTGGCAGACTCCATTGTTCTCTCCAGCCATCCCTTGCTGACGGCCACCGTCGGCGCCTACAGCTACCGCATTGAGCGCAAGGGCGACAAGAGCGAGTATTCGGTTACAGATGGAACAACCACGGTCACACTTCCCATTCGCTTTACGATGGGCGCCAGCTCAGCCCTGGGGCAAACGTATATTTTGGAGAAGGATGGAGCATTGTATGAGAGCCGGGTGAGCTGGTTTCGCGAATTGCAAGGCCTTGATCTCACCATGGGCTACGAAGGCACAACCCCTGCGGATATCAATGATGCCGCAGGTCGCGTGATCCACCAGGATGAAAAGCTAAGCTGCTTCGGCTGCCACGCAACCAACGCTGTTCACGGCAGAGCGTTGACCCTCGATACCCTAAAGCCGGGGGTGCAATGCGCGCATTGTCATGCGGGCACAGAGGAACACCTTGTGGCGATGGAACGCACGCCGCCGCCTCCGGCTGCGCCAGAGCTCAAAAAGCTGCGAGGCATGTCGGCCGAGCAGTCGGCGAACTTCTGTGGCCAGTGTCACCGAACGTGGGAGCAGATTGCCGCGCAGCCCAACCCGAGCATCGCGAACGTGCGCTTTCAGCCCTACCGGCTTACCGGCAGCAAATGCTTCGATCCGGATGACCCGCGCATCGGCTGCCTGGCTTGCCACAATCCACACCAGGACTTCGCTAAACCAAGAGAGGTCAACTTCGACAGGCAGTGTTTATCCTGCCACGCGGGCGCCGTCTCAGGTACGCCTAAACCAGGGGCAAAAGCGTGCCCCGTCTCCAAAGAAAAGTGCGTCTCCTGCCATATGCCGAAGATTGAGTTGCCGGGCGCGCATTACAAGTTCACTGATCACCGCATTCGCGTCGTCAAACCAAACGAACCGTATCCAGGGTGATGCGCATGACAGGAAGCGTGACCACTAGGTCAGGCGCCGACCATTAAGCAACCGTGATGGTTTGCGCGCGCGTCCGCTCTCCGGTTCCTTCATCTGCGAACGGATAGCTGATGTATCCCTCCGGCCCTGGAGTATAAAACGTTTTTGGATTTGGCTCGGCGAGCGGAAGGCCTTCGCGGAAGCGCTTCACGAGGTCGGGATTGGCGATGAATGGCCGGCCAAAGGAGACGAGATCCGCCAACCCCTCTTCGATCACCCTGTTCCCGGTTTCGAACGTGAAGCCGCTGTTGATCATCAGAGTGCCCTGGTACATCGGGCGAAAGTGCGCTGCAACGTCCGCGTGGGCCCAGGGTACTTCGTCGACCGGCTTCATGGGATTGAGGAAGTGCAGATAGGCCAGGTTATAAGCACTGAGCCGCGGAACGAGATAGTCAAAGGTGGCGTTCAACTCCGGATCGATCGTCAGGCCTTGCATGTCATTCATGGAAGGGGAGAGCCGCAGTGCTATTTTCCCTGGCGGCAGCACCTCGCCGATCGCATCCAGAACTTCGAACAGGAAGCGCGTCTTGTTTTCGTGTGTGCCGCCGTATGCATCCGTGCGAGCGTTCGACTGGCCGGAGAGGAACTGGTGCACCAGGTATCCATTTGCACCGTGAATCTCAACTCCGTCGAAGCCGGCTTGTTGGGCGCAGTCGGCCGCATGACGAAACTCTCCAACGATGTCCCGGATCTCGTCCAAAGTAGCGCCTTGTGGGATCGGCGATGGCTCATAGCCGCCGCGGATATACGCATTCACTCCTTTCGCGGTAATCGCTGAGGGCGCGATGGGCAATCGGCCTTGCAGCAGATCAGGGTGCGAAATACGACCTTGATGCCAGAGTTGGCAGAAGATCTTTCCTCCGCCGGCATGGACAGCCTGGGTGACAGTTCGCCAGCCTGCAACCTGTTCCGGCGTGTAGATGCCGGGGACGTTTTCCCAGCCGTTGGCCCGAGGACTGATGTGCGTTCCCTCGGTAATAATCAGTCCTGCAGTCGCGCGCTGCGCGTAGTAGTCGACTGCCAACGGCGGTGGTACATGGCCAGGGTTGTCTGCGCGTCCTCGCGTCATCGGCGCCATGCACACACGGTTAGGAAGTTTGAGGGCTGCTGACGCATAGGGCGTTAGGAGTGACTGAGGCATAAGCGGTTCAGATGTTTCGCAGTGGCCCGGAGTTGTTGAACCGAGAACATGGGCATTCACCACAGCAAATGCTTGCCAACCTGCAACCAGCTCGAGCTGGCGATCGGGTCGACCCTGCTGCTGGCAAGGGGCATAGCGGCAGAGGAGGGCACAGTCGAGTTCGTGCGCTATCAAGAACTCTGTTGTGATTTGAGAAGGTGAACTCTTGCCATGCCTGTTGGTGGGGATCGATCAGGCTTTTTCCGCTGTTGTCACGGCTCACCAAGGCTGACCTACGCAGATTTTCCAGCGTGACTCGTCCAACAAGGGTCACGTCAACTTGCAAAAATTAACTCTGGCTTTCTTAGTGGCGGAGGGAGAGGGATTCGAACCCCCGTTACCTGTTAAGGTAAAGCGGTTTTCAAGACCGCCTGTTTCAACCACTCACACATCCCTCCGCGGACGTGACGCCCTTAGATTACCAGCTCTTTGGGCGTGCCCCGATGGCAGATTCTTTGCGGCTGAACCAGACCAGGCGGCTGGAAGACGAACTTATTGCTGAGTGGCGCGGACAGAGCGGAGCAACGCGCATAGCTCGGCTTCAAAGCGCCGGAACACTGGCTTAGCCTCGCCAAGGCTTCGGGTGTGTCCCATCTGCTCGAGCTCCCGTGCCTTTTGCGCTATCTTCGGAACGCCCAGGTATCCCAGTTCCCCCTTCATTGTGTGCGCGATGGTCTCCACCTCTTCCGCGTTTTCCTGCTCAATGGCAAAGCCCAGGGCCGCCAGGTGTTCCGGCGCGTCGCGGAGAAAAATGGCAAGCACCTCTTCGAGCAACGTACGGTCATCCCCTAGCTGCTCAAGCATGCTTGTCATATCCCAGTTAAGAAGGACTTCTTCCATTCCCCGCGCCCCCGGTAAACCTGCCGAGCAGGATCTGTGGGTCAGACTATCGGCATGTTGGCGCGGTTTTTACAACCAGCGAAACGCCCCGGCCTGGCGCTCTGAGAGGCCAAAGGAGCAAAGCAGGGAGCACCACATAGAGAAGCACAACCCGGATGAGCACGACACGTAGCAGCAGGACCTGTAGCATCAGGACTTGTAGTAGCAGGACTGGAACAGCAAAATCTGGAACAAAAAGTAAAAAGGGCGCAAAAGCTCAACAGGGAGCGAACGAGCGCGACTCCTGATTCCCCTCCATGCTCTCCAGGTGTGGCGTGAGATAGGTAAGCACCAATCGGACGATAGATCGACGTTATCTGACGTCGTGAGAACAGATCTAAAAGACATTTGCAAGTAAGCGGTTAGCTCGTACTAGCAACCCTGAGGCGCCCACCGCAATCACATAGGCAGACTAAGTAACCTCTTTGGGGTTAGTCTGCATGATCACTGCTGATACACTTCGCCTCCTTAAGTCACTCAAGCCTGATTTCTCGCCGATAACCGTTAAAACAAAGCGCGGAACGCGGAAGAACCTGCGTCGGACGGCAGAGTGGCCCCACCCATTTAGCTGCCCCACGTGATGTGGGTTTTGTGCGCAAACGCCTCTCACTTCGGACGGTGAACGAACATGAGCAACGGAACAGCGTGAGCCGGCAAAAGCATTACCTGCCAACCCTCGACGGGTGGCGTGCACTCTCTGTGGCTGCGGTTGTGCTTTTTCACGGGCGGGCCCAATTCTTCGCCGAAGACTCCCTATTGGGGAAGATTTCTTCACGCGGTTTTCTCGGCGTCGACACTTTCTTCGCGATCAGCGGGTTTCTGATATGCGGTATGCTTCTGCAGGAATTTGCGCTCACCAGCGACATCGATCTGCGGCGCTTCTACTCGCGCCGTTTCTTCCGCATCGTGCCTCCCTATTACGTAGTGCTGGCAACTACCTGTTTGCTGGGATTGCTGGGTGTCATTCGCCCGAATTATCTCAATGTGCCAAGTTGCCTGTTGTTCTACCGCGACTTCATGCCGCTCGGCATGGATTGGCACGGTGGCTACTACACCGCACATTTTTGGACCCTCGCCATCGAAGAGCAGTTCTATCTCACCTGGCCTATCGTCCTGCTGGCATTGAAGCCCAGACAATCAGGCAGGGTGGCTTTTTTTCTTTGTGCGGGGGCGTACACGTGTAAAGTCAGCCTGGGATACTTCCCCGCGCTGATCGGCGTCATCCCCCTGCCAATGAACTTGCTGTTTCGGACGGACACCCTGCTTTGGGGGTGCCTGGCTGCCCTGTACCTCCCGGAGATCCGGCAGGCCGTGCAGCGAGTTCGCTTCTCGCAATGGTGGTTGCCGATTTCGCTGGTCTTGATGGTTGCGCAAGCCAGCAATCGCCCCGAGCTTACGCCCCTCTCCGCAATCCTTCTACCAGCCCTGGTATTAAGCACCGTGCTGCAGCCGCAGAGCGTGCTCGGCCGTGTTCTGGAGTGGCGGCCACTGCGCTGGCTGGGAACGCTTTCCTACAGCATCTACCTGTGGCAAATGATCTTTCTGCCGCCGATGGCCTCAGAGATGGGACGCGGACCGTTCCATTACCTGCAGCAGGCTCCGTGGAACGTGTTCGCTATCTTGTCCTGCGCATGCCTGAGCCGCTACCTCATTGAGATCCCCATGATCCGTCTAGGGCACCGCCTGGCAGCTTCGCGGGCTTCCGTGGTGAGCGGGCTTGGGCCTGCAGCCGCTGTTCGATAGGACCGCTTAGCCCTCCTGGGCAGAACTTTAGCCGAAACATTTACCATGATTGAAGGCGCTCTCGCCGCCGGGAGAGAACGGACCTTCAGACAATGACCGCAGCCCGCACTGCCAGCCGCAAGTCGTTCGAACGTACCCTCGCCAGCGCAAAGCGCACTATGCTGCTGAGCGAGATCATCAGCCTGGCGGTCGATAGCTTTCGCACCAACAAGGTGCGCGTGATGCTCACGTCGTTGGGCATGGTCATTGGGTCTGCTTCTCTGATTCTTGTGGTCACCGTAGGGCTCACCGGCAAGCAATACATCCTGCATCTGATCGAGGCCATCGGCAGCAACATGGTTGCGGTCGAGTACTCGGGCGGCGGCCCAGGATCGAACGCACAGCATGACTTCCGCAATGACTACCTGAAGCGTGAGGACGAGACGGCTGTGCTGGAGCAGGTGCCGGCCGTGGCCTACTCCTCGCCCATGCTGCAGATGCAACCGCGCATCAGCTTCGGCAATGGCGTGGTGAAAGACATCCTGGTGCTGGGCGTGTCACCACAGTACCGGCAGGTGCGTAATCTGATCCTGATCAATGGTCGCTTTTTCGACGAAGAAGATGACGCCAGCCATGCCAAGGTCGCGGTGGTGACGGAGCCATTTGCGCGGCAAAAATTTGGAACTGCATCAGCCGTAAATCAGACGTTTCAAATCAAGGGCATTCCCTTCACCGTGATTGGCACATTCAAGGAAGCGGTGGACACGTTAGGACAAACAGAGGTCGCTGACCAGACGATTCTCATTCCGTACTCGGTTGCCCGCTACTTCACTGGGACAGACACGATCAAAGAGATCTTTTTCTCTGTGCGCGACCGGGGCGACGTCGAACTGGCCGCGAAAGAGATTCAGCGGGTGATCCAATCGCGGCACCAACCGAACTCGGTGTATCAAACGCAAACGCTCACAGAGCTGCTGAATACGGCCTCCTTGATTGCCAATGCGCTCACGCTGGTGCTGCTGCTGGTGTCTTCCGTCACGCTCGCGGTGGGTGGCATCGGCATCATGAATATCATGCTGGCGAATGTGCGCTCGCGCATTCGGGAGATTGGGATTCGCAAAGCGCTCGGCGCCACGTATCGGGAGATCAAGCTACAGTTCCTGATCGAGGCGGTGTTTATTTCGCTGAGCGGGGGCGTGGTGGGTACGATCCTGGGTCTGGCCTTGCCCTACTCGGTTCGGCTGTTTACTTCTTACCGCATTCCCATCTCCGGGCTTTCAGCAATCATCGCGCTGGCTGCGGCGACCCTGGTCGGCGTGGTGTTTGGCACTTTGCCGGCGACGCGCGCGGCACAACTCGACCCGGTGGAGTCGCTTAAATACGAGTAGTCGTCGTGCGTGATGCCGCCGCTAGCGCCAGGCGCAGAGAAGACGGCCCGCTGCGCCGCGCACGGCCAATTGATCTGCCCGATTGCTGAAATACCGGGCATTGATCTCGGCCGATCCCAGGTCTTCGATCTGGCCAAAGCAGCGCAGTTCCGCCGCTACTTGCTGCGGTGTCAGGAAGAGCTGGAAAGGTTCGCCGGCTTTGGCCACCCGGGAGGCCAGCGATGCCTGCATCCACTGCTCCGTAGGGGAGAGAACAGACCGGGGCTGTCCGTAGTCGAAGGTGAGCCCCGTTCCGATAGGGTGAGCGGCGACAAACGCGACGGTGGAGCGAAACGCTTCGAGCGTGAGGTAGGGAACCACGCCGAGGCATGCAAAATAGGCCGGCGCGCGGTCGTTGAAGCCGGCGCCAGCCAGTTGTTCGGACAGTGACTGTGTCTCAAAGTCGACCGGCGCGTACGTCACGCAATCGGGAATGGGCATGCTGCTGTCTTGCAGGAGTGCGCGCTTCCATTGCTGCGTGGCGGGGTGGTCTACCTCGAACACGCGCAAATGCGGGAAAGGGTTTCTGTGGGCGAAGGTGTCAAGACCAGCACCCAGCAGCACGTACTGCTGCACGCCCGAGACCACCGCCCGCCGCAGATTATCTTCTGCATAGCGGCTGCGGGCCACCAAAAACGCGCGTAGGGCGATGGAGAAGGGGCGATCCTCCCGGGTGGGGGTTCGGCGCAGTTCTTCCGCGTACGACTTGCCGAGAATCATCACGGCCAACGGGTCTTCAAAGACCAACGGCACATCGTGCAACTGGTGCGCAGCGCGGCGTAGGCCAACGCGCAGAGCCGTTCGTGATGGAATCGCCTGCTGCATTTAGCACCCTCGTCCGCGGCTAGCCCGGATTTCTCACCACAACTGATTCTGCGTCAAGTTGGAGTGTTGTTGAGCCTGGTGCTGTGTTTTTGCGTGAAGGGATGGGCGGGGCGGGGAAGGTTTGGCGCGGGATGAGTGTTTCTGGGTCATCAG
>CAZZVD010000229.1:0-8871 GCA_964657465.1 uncultured Acetobacteraceae bacterium
CTAGACTGACAGCAGTCCAACCGGTTCAACCCTGTGCGCCTGTTCACCCGCTATGTATGGAATGAAGTGTTGTCGCACGCACTGCTCGGCGGTGCGCTGTTTACCTTCATTCTCTTCATGAAAAACATTGGCGAACTGCTGGAGATGGCGGCACGCAACAGCGCCTCGCTCGGCGGTGTTGCCAAGGTCTTCGTCTTCCTGTTGCCCAATACGCTGACGTTGACGGTACCCATGGCAGTGCTGGTGGGCGTGTTGCTCGGCCTTAGCCGTCTCTCTGCCGACAGCGAGATCACCGCGATGCGGGCTGCCGGCGTGGGCGTGTGGTATTTCGTCCGCATCGTCTCGGTCGTCGCCATCCTGGCGTGGGGCGTTTCGCTGGCGAATTCTCTCTATGTTGCGCCGGAGGCGACCAAGGCCCTGCTGCGGCTGAAAGACACGCTGAAGAACCAGCAGGCCTCGTTCGAGATCCAGCCCCGCGTCTTCTACGAAGATTTCAAAAACTATGTCCTGTACGTGCAGGATATTCGCGCCGGCACCGGCTCAGCCCGTTGGCAGCGCATCTTCCTGGCCGATTTGCGGGACCCCGCCGCGCCCAGGATCACTACCGCGGAAGAAGCTGTGGTCACTAACGGCGGGCCGAACACGCTGCTCATGCGCTTGCGTGGCGGGACTGAGCACGAGATGGAGACCACCAACGGGTCGCCACAGTACCAGGTCTCGACGTTTCAGGAGACGGAGCTGCCGCTCACCATCGGCACGCAGGAAGATTCCCATATCGGGCGGGTCGATGCGCCCATCCTCGCGATGAGCAACCACGACTTGTACGTGCGCGCGCAACGCCCTGGTGGCCGGCCGTTCCTCATTGAACTAAACAAGCGCTTCGCCTACCCCGCCGCTTGCCTGGTTCTGATGCTGATCGGCATACCGCTCGGCCTCTCCTCGCGCCGCGGGGGCAAGAGCACCGGCTTCGTCGTAACCATCGCGCTGGTATTTATCTACTACTCGCTATCGCTCACCGGCGTCTCCCTGGCCAGGGAAGGCAAAGTTCCTGTATTCGCAGGGGTGTGGGCCGCCAATATTTTGTTCGCCCTGTGCGGCTTGGTACTGCTGCGGCAAATGGCCGTGGGCGGCGTAACCGGAGCACAGTTTGGGGCAATCGCCGGCCGCCTGAAAAATCTGGAGCTGTTCCGCCCCAAAGCAACAGCCGCCGAACCCGTCGAGACCGAGCACCATGAACGTAGCCGCTTCCCCCTCATCCTCGATGGCTATGTGCTTCGCGAGTTTCTCAGCACCTTCGTCATGGTGCTGGTCAGCTTCGTTCTCTTGTTGCTGGTGTTCACCTTCTTTGAGCTGCTGGGCGACATCATCCGCAATCGCACCCCGCTGGTCACGGTGGGCGCCTACCTGATCAATCTCACGCCCAACATGTTCTACAACATCACGCCGCTGGGCGTATTGGTAGCCGTACTGGTGACGTTTGGCGTGCTCACCCGCACCAACGAATTCACCGCCATGAAGGCGACCGGCATCAGCCTGTATCGGGTCATGACGCCCATCCTGGTGGTCTCAGCCATGATCGCCGTTTCGCTCTTCCTGTTTGACGAATCGTATCTGCCCACCGCGAATCGCCGGCAGGAAGCCCTGCGCAGTGTTATCAAAGGACGGCCCGCGCAGACGTTTCTCAGACCCGACCAGAAGTGGATCTTCGGCAAGCAGGAACCGGGCCTGCCAGGACGCATCTACTACTACCAATTTTTCGACCAGGCGGAAGACCGGTTCGCTAATCTCACGGTGTTCGAGTTCAATCCTGAGAACTTCGCCCTGTCCCGCCGTATCTTCGCCTCCTCCGTGCATTGGGAGCCCCAACTGCAACAATGGGTCTTTGAGCACGGCTGGGAACGCCGCTTCGACGGCGAAGCCGTCAGCAGCTACAAGCAATTCAGCGTGGAAAGCTTTCCTGAGATTGTCGAGCAGCCGCAGTACTTCAAAAAAGAAGCACTGCAATCGCAGGAAATGAGCTTTGGCGAACTGAAGCGCTACATTCGCGATCTCGGCCAGAGTGGGTTTGACACCAAGCACCTGAGCATCCAGCTCAACCTCAAACTCGCCTACCCGCTCATCACGCTGGTCATGGCCGTGCTGGCCATCCCGTTCGCGCTCTCGATGGGCAAGCGAGGTTCGTTGACCGGCATTGCCGCCGCCATTGGCCTGGCCATCGCCTACATCGTAGTGACGGAGACCTTTCAGGCACTAGGCGATGTGAACCTTCTGCCAACCCTCCTGGCCGCCTGGTCGCCCGACCTGCTGTTTGGCCTGGCAGGCGCTTACCTGCTGCTGCGAACACCCACCTGAGTTCCCGCTAGAATAGGAAGAGCATGTTTGCCCCCCTCCGGCCACTGTTCCCCTATCTGCGGCGCTATTCCCGTGACTTCGTATGGGGTGGGCTGGCGGTCGTCGTCTCGAACATCATCTGGATCTTTTTCCCCCAGGTGCTGCGCGTAGCCATTGACGACCTGAACCACGGGGTCACGCGGCAAAAAATTCTTCTCTACGCCGGTCTGCTGGTGGCGATCTCTGCCGCCAAAGGTGTTTTCCTCTTCCTCACCCGGTGGATCATCATTGGCATCTCGCGCGAGATCGAGTTCGATCTGCGCAACGATCTGTTTCAGCACCTGGAGCGCCAGCCGGCCGCTTACTTCCAGCAGCATCGTACGGGCGACATCATGGCCCGCATGACCAACGATCTGAACGCAGTGCGCATGCTGCTCGGCCCAGCGATCATGTACAGCGCCAACACGGTCCTGTTCTCGCTGGGAGCTCTGTATTTCCTCTTGCGCATCAGCCCCTGGTTGACCCTGGTCGCGCTGGTGCCCCTGCCGTTAGCCAGCATCCTGGTCCAGTCCCTGGGGCGCAAGATTCATGAACGCTTCGAGCGGATCCAGGCAATGTACTCGGAGATTTCCGCGCAGGCGCAGGAAAACTTTTCCGGCGCGCGGCTGGTGCGTGCCTTCGCCCAGGAAGAAGCGCAAATCGCCGCCTTCGAAAAATCCAACCAGGAGAATATTCGTCGCGGCCTGCGCCTGGTACAGCTGATGGGGATGCTGTGGCCGACGCTCGAGTTCATTCTCGGTTTGGCGCTGGCGGTGACGCTGCTGGTGGGGGGTCACGAAGTACTCTCGCATCGCATCAGCATCGGTGACTTTGTCGCCTTCAACACTTACATGGTCATGCTGACCTGGCCAGTCATCGCGCTGGGCTGGGTGGTCAACCTGTGGCAGCGGGGCACGGCTTCCGTGGTGCGCATCGATGAGTTGCTGGCAGAAAAGCCCACCATCGACGACGCGACGGCCGATCCCGCGCTGGCGACGGATCTGACGCTTCGCGGCGACATCGAATTTCGTAACCTGACCTTCTCCTATGGAGGATCGGATAAGGATCGCGCCGAGGTGCTCCACGGGTTGTCTTTGAAGATTCCAGCCGGCACCAGCCTCGCCATCGTCGGCCCCACAGGCTCCGGTAAATCGACGCTCATCAACCTGATTCCCCGGGTGTACGACGCGGCTCCGGGCACGGTGCTGATCGACGACCGCCCTATCCGCGATTACCCGCTCGCCTCGTTGCGCAGCAACATCGGCTTCGTGCCGCAGGAGACTTTTCTCTTCAGCCAGACCATACGGGGGAACATCGCCTTCGGCGCACCGCACGCCAGCGATGCCGAGGTAATGGCCGCAGCCGAAGCGGCACACATCCGCCGCGAATTCGAGGAGTTCCCTGCCGGCCTTGCGACCATGGTGGGTGAGCGTGGCATCACGCTCTCGGGCGGCCAGAAACAGCGCACGGCCATCGCGAGGGCGGTCATTCGCGACCCGAGAATTTTGATACTGGATGACGCCCTGGCCAGTGTAGACACTTACACCGAGGAGCAAATCCTGGGCGAGTTGCAGAGAGTGATGCAGGGCCGCACCACCATCTTCATCTCGCATCGCATTTCAACCGTCCGTCATGCCGACCAGATCGCCGTCCTGGTCAGCGGACGCATCGTGGAAATAGGCAACCACGACGAACTACTAGCCCAAAACGGTTATTACGCCGATTTATTTCAAAAGCAGCTGCTCGAAGAGGAACTAGCCGTGGCCCGCTAGCATTCTTGTCGGTCAGATACTGTTGCGGGAACAAGAGGGTAAAAACCCTCCCACATCTCCCGGCTGAAAAGCGCCGTGAGATATGGGGCACCCGCCGCGGTGGTGACGTCAGGGTCCTCACCTCTAACCCAAAACACAAACTCCAAACTCGGAAATCCCAACGGACCAGGGTGCCCCATATCTCACGACGTTTTCCAGTCGGGAGATGTGGGAATTCACAGGACCCAACCCGCAACTCTCCCCAGTCAACCACCGTTCAGGGCACAAAAGTAAAGACCGACGCTAACCCCTGGCTAATTCCGCTTCGACCACCTTCAGTAACGCCGGATCCTCAGCAGTGGTGTCAGGCGCAAAACGGGCGACCACATTCCCCGACCGGTCCACGACAAACTTCTCGAAATTCCAAAGCAACTCAGGCGCTTCGTTGGTCTCAATCCCATACTTCCTGAGATCCTCAGCAAACGGCACGGGCCCCGTGCTGGTCGCCGTAGGCTGAGCCGCAATGAGCTCGCGATACAGAGGATGCTTACCCTCTCCCACCACCGTGATCTTCTCAAACAAAGGAAAATCCACGCCAAAATTGCTGGTGCAAAAATTAGCAATCTCAGCATTGCTCCCCGGCTCCTGCGCCTTGAAATCATTGGCAGGAAAACCGGCCACCACCAAACCACGGTCGCGATACTGGCGATAAAGCTTCTCCAACGATTCATACTGCTTCGTCAGCCCGCACTTCGAGGCGACATTCACGATGAGCAGAACCTTGCCGCTGTACTCCCCGAGGTTGGTGTCTTCGCCAGTAATGCGGCGCACAGGTATTTTCTGGATAGGTGTGGTCATATAAATCGATTGTAGAAGATAGGAGAGGTGGGTTGCATGAACGGCGCAATCGCGTTTGTGGATACTTCTGGCGAAACCCCAGTGAACGGCCTGCTCCACGGCACCCTCAAACCCGGGGGCGACTGCCTGCTGCTGACCCACGGAGCAGGCTCAAACAGTGACTCTCCCCTGCTCATCGCCCTGGCGCAGGCATTCGCTGCTACCGGCCTGGCCGTACTGCGCTACGACCTTTACTTCCGCCAGCAGCGGCCGCAAGGCCCACCCCCGCGAGGCTCCGCCGACCGTGACCGCGAGGGTCTGCGGGCAGCGGTCGCCGCCCTGCAGCGGCGCACCGCAGGCCGCGTGTTCCTGGGCGGCCACTCCTACGGCGGAAGGCAAGCCTCGATGCTGGCTGCCGAACATCCAGGGCTGGTCAGCGGACTTCTCCTGCTGTCCTATCCCTTGCACCCACCACAACGGCCCACCGACCTGCGGACCGCTCACTTCCCCCACCTGCAAACACCCGCTCTGTTTGTCCACGGAACCCGGGATGGCTTCGGCTCCATCGACGAGATGCAGTCAGCCCTGCAGCAAATCCCGGCACGGTGTGAGCTGCTGACAGTAAAGGGCGCAGGCCATGAGCTACTCAGCAAAGCCAAGCGTGAAGCAGAAGCAGCGCGCATCGCCCAGGCGTTCACATCATTTGCGATTTGATCCTGCTTGAAGTTCCTGAACTGCATCCAAGGGAAACAGGAGAAACGACAATGAAAGCTCTTGGATGGATTGTGGCAGGTGTGGGTGTTGGACTTGCGGCGTTGCTGGTATTGAATCAGAACGGTGGGCCCCAGTACGCGACTGGTAATGATGATCTTGACGATGCAGCGGACCAGGCTTCCCTGTGGGGCGCGAAACAGCGCGCGACCGGCACCGGCGGATCAGTTCTGGGCAGGATCAAAGAAGGTGTCGGCAATGTTACCGGGAACGACCGGTTGGCGGGCGAGGGCCTTGGCGATCAGGTCGTTGGCGGATTAAAGGACACCGCCGGTCAGGCTGCCAGTGCAGTGGGCGACGCAGTCCGCGGGCTCAACCGCTAACTCGCGAGAGCGCCCTAACGCTTCTGGAATATCAAGAAGTAGTCCTGACCATCCGCCTTGGTAAAGTCATAGCGCTCAACCTGGCGAAATCCTGCGTGCTCAACCTCTGCACGGAGGACCGCCTCGTTGAGGCCATGATCGGCGCCGGTGCCATTCTTGTCGATGATGCCGAAACGGGCGCCCGGTTTGAGCGCGGCATGCAGGTTAGCCAGCACTAACCGCGGATGTTCAATCTCGTGATAGACCTTCAACATAAGGGCCGCATCCAGCGAGTCCGGGGTGAGCCGTGGGTCATCCGGCGTCCCAAGAATGGCCTCGATATTCGTCAGGTGTTCGCGCTTCGCGCGCTTCTCGATAGAGTCGACTGCCTTACGATTGATATCCTCGGCAATCACCCGGCCGCCCGGACTCACCCGGCGCGCCGCCCGCACACTGAACCATCCCCCACCAGCGCCCAGATCCGCTACCGTGACCCCTGGCTTCAGGTGTAGCAGGTCCATCACCCGATCAATCTGCAACCGCTGGTCACGTCCAGGCTCCTCAAAAATGCTCAAGTCACCGGAGTAAGGGGTACTGGTCGGATGTGCCGCCGGCGCGGTAGCCTGCGCAAAGACGCAGGTGGTCGCGAGTACGGGGACAGCGAAACAAGTGAACATCAACTTACGCACAGGGATCATAAGCCTTAGACGCTCCCGCAAATCAGTAAAGCACGGGACGGCGAAAGATGCTGTTCATGAGCCAATTTCGATGCGGAAGCAATCGTCATCGATGACGCGCACGACCCGGGCGCGCCCCTCCGCAATGGTTGAAAACTCGACCGTATCCGGCGACCAGGCCTCCTCGCCGATACGAAACAGGTAAGAGCCCACCTGGGTCAGTTGCGAGTCACCCAGCCACAACTGGCCCTTGCGTACAAACACGCGCGCATCATCGCCATCTCCACCGCGATAGCGGCCGATGAGCGGCACAAATTCCGCCGGCGTTTTGAACTCGCGATCTCCGCGATAGCTCTCGTTTACATACCAATCCGGCCCGTAGCTTACCTCCACTACTTGCGGGGAAGAGGGAGAACCGGCCACGGGCTTGGCGCGGTCAAACAAAATGCCAAATTCTCCGAAGAGGTCCTGCCGCGTAGAGAGGAAGGCATCCCCTGCATTGCGCTGCAACAGAACTTCCTCGCTGCCGTGGGTTTCACTGCCATGGACCAGCAACAGCTTCTTGCCGTCCGCTTTAAACACCAGCTCCCTGCCATCCGTGGACCGATAGGCGCCGGCGTAGTCGTGCGCATCGTCCACGTCCGTAGGATCCTTCAAAGGCTCGGGCGCCGGCAGGGGTTTCGCTTTTTCTGTGCGCAACAACTGCACCGCGTACTTCGTAATAGCCGTCGGCCGATACCCCTGCATCGCGTTGATCGAAGCAAAGGCAGCATACCCCCCGTCGAGATCGACGTGAATCGAGGAAGCAAAGCAATTCATCCCGCCGGTATGGATCAGCGTTTTGTGACCATCCACTACGTCCACAGCAATGCCGTACCCGTATGAAGCGTCTGCGCCAAACTCGGCAGCTTTGATGTACGGCGTGCTCAGAAGAGTAAAGCTCTGTTCAGAAACAATGCGGCCGCCGGGCCGTTGCCCACTGTTCAGCAGCATCCGCAAATAGCGCGCCATATCCGCGGGAGGCGCCGCGATGCTGCCCGCCGGGCCGTCCACAATCTCCGGCGGTCTGGGCGCAAGCCGGCCCTGCCGGGGATAGACCTGATCATCGAAATACGGCTGGTAGCCCACAGCACTGCGGGCGCTCGAAGCCAGGGTGATCACCGGCGCCGTCGAGGACATCCCCATTGGCGTCAGGATGCGGGCCTGCACGCACGCGCGCCAGGGTTTGCCATCCAGCTTCTCAATGACCTGCCCCAGGATGTCGAAGCCCAGATTGCAATAGTGAAAATGAGCTCCGGGCACGAAGCCCTGAATATGCCGCGCCTCCGGGTTGGCAAAAAAGATACCGGAAGCATCGGGGAGCCCAGACGTGTGCGTCAGGAGGTGGTGAATGGTGATGGGCCCGAACGGCATGGTGATCGGCAACCATGGCAGGTACTCAATCACGGGCCGATGCAGATCGAGTTTGCCTTCCTCCCGCAATTGCAGCACGGTGAGCGCAACGAACGATTTCGTGATGGAACCGATTTGAAAGAGCTGGTCAGTCGTGACCGGCATTTTCAGGTCGATATTCGACAGACCATAGCTGGCGATGCGCAGCGTGGAGGCCGAATCAGTGAGCGCCTGGGTCATCCCAGGCGCGTTCATGGCCTTCATGTAGTCCGCGGTAAACGCATCCAGCTTCTCTTCCACGCCGCCGTTTGCCACGGGCATGGGCATGGACCCAAGCCCCCAGAGTTTCCCCGAGGCCATGGAGGCTGCTGTGCCTGTACCAAGAGCCAGAAATGAGCGCCGATTCACCGGTCGATTCAACAATTGAGCAGAAGATCCCCAAACTTCGCGTAAGTCTAGCATGCGAAATCAGCGCGGCAACGGGCAACGCGCTCCTCCCGTCGCCGTCGGTGCAGCCGCCGGGTTACACAGGTCACCGTCAGCGTAGGAAGCATCGGGAAGCTCCTATTTCGAGCGGGGACGGGCAGTTCCAAGACCGGTAGCGGGCCATGCATCAGCGGAGGCCTCGGTCCTTTGACGTCCCCAATGTGGGAACTCGACACCAACCGGCACCCCTCTCCCCGTCAAACACATTGGGAGGAAGTCAGAGGGTAAAAACCCTCCCACATCTCCCGGCTGAAAAGCGCCGTGAGATATGGGGCACCCGGCACG
>CAZZVD010000230.1:0-8815 GCA_964657465.1 uncultured Acetobacteraceae bacterium
ATGAAGAAGGGTTCTCCTCGAGATTACGATGCTGAGACCGGCTGTTTCGAGCAGCTGGCTCAGAAATCTCAACCAGGAGAACCCCATGAATGTTATCCACTATATCGGATTGGACGTACACAAGAAAACCATCAGCTACTGCATAAAGACAGGCGACGGCCGAATCGTTCGAGAGGGCAAGCTGCCGGCGACGCGATTAGCGCTTCGCAGTTGGGCGGAAGGCTTGCGGGAGTCATGGTCTGGGGCAATGGAAGCGACGCTGTTCAGTGCCTGGATCTACGACACCCTGAAGCCCTATGCAGAGAAACTGGTGATGGGTCATCCGGCCAGCATGAAGGCCATCACGGCGGGCAAGAAGAAAAGCGATACCATCGATGCCAGGACCATCGCGGACCTTCTGCGCTGCGACCTGTTGGCCACCTGCTATGTGCTGGCGCCGGAGATGCGCGATCTCAGACGGCTGCTGCGATATCGCAACCTGGTGGTGCATCAGTCGGTGCGCATGCAGAACAGGATGGCTGGTCTGTTGATGGAGAGCGGAACCTCTTTCCACAAGACCAAGCTGCACGGCAAGAAATACTTTACCGAGTTGATGGGCAGCCTGGAGGAGGTGCCGGAGTCGGTGAAAGACCTTCTTCGGATGAGCCGCAGCACGATGGAGATGTTCGAGTCGACACAGAAGCAGATCGTCAAGAAGTTGCTTCGCGAGCCAGCGTTACAACAGCGCGTCGAGCGGCTGCAGAGTATTCGCGGTGTGGGTGCGATCACGGCGCTGACCTGGGCATTGGAGGTAGCCGATCCGCAACGCTTTTCCTCGATTGGGGATGCGGTCAGCTACTGTGGCTTAACCTCGGCGTTTCGATCCTCGGCCGGCAAAGAGCAACGTGGGCCAATCTCCAAACAAAGAAACGCCTGGCTGCAGACAGTGCTGATCGAAGCGGCCCAGCTGGCTCCGTGCTGGAATCCGCAGTTAGCCACCCTGCATGCCAAAGAATTGGCGCTGGGCCATCCCAATCGGGCCACTTTGCAAGTGGCTCGAAAGCTGGTGGCCTACCTGCTGGCTGTGGACAAAAGCGGTCAACCCTTTCAGGTTCTGACCCCACCACCGCCACTAGAAAACGCCACGAAGACAAAAGCAAGAAGGCGAGCTTCGATGACCAAAGCCGCTTAGCGGCAGAGATATTACCGCTTCGATCTGTCAGCGATCCACCGGCCGGTCCTCGCGTTATCCGGGACTGTGCACGGGAGCTTCGGCACCCTATACACCCTATCGTCTGTTTCGAGGTCGGCCGGTTCGCACTCACTCAATCTTCGCGGCCAACGCTGGCACAGCGTTGTTCCCGCAAATGGATGTCTGGCCCCGCTGCTTCTGCGTTGGTCTTGTTAGAGGATCGAGGACAGTTCGCTACACAAGCGCTTCACCCGTCGGGAGAACACCTTCCGCCAAGTCGTGGGGAATCTCCGCTTCCCCTTGACTGTTACCTATCATGGATGTCCTGGATCTCCGGCATCGCGCTACGAATCGTGATCGCGACGGCCAAAGATGTGAAATAAAGCATATCTTGGCCGGGAGTAAAGCATATCTTCGCCGAGTCGGAGAGACGCGCTAGTGGGCAAGCTATCTTCCCAGGTTTATCGCCGTCTGGCATACTGTCAACGACCGGCAATGTATGAGGCTCTGTACGTGGAAGACTCAACTTCCTGAGCAATGTCGGGGGAACCGATGAAAGCGACAAATGACGGGGAAGCTATTCGGCGCTCGCCCAAACAGGCGGGCTTCACAGACGACGAGCGTCGCGCTATGAAGGATCGAGCAAAGGAGCTGAGAAATCAGCAGCGTCAAGGCGCAAACGCGAAGGAAGCTGAAGACGACGTGCTCGCAAAGATCTCCGAGATGCCTGAGTCTGATCGCATGATGGCGGAACTTCTTCATGCATTGATCAAACGAGTTGCACCCATGCTTACGCCTCGGACCTGGTACGGAATGCCGGCCTACGCCAAAGATGGCAACGTCGTATGTTTCTTTCAAGGCGCGCATAAATATAAGGCGAGATATGCGACTCTCGGATTCAGCGACAAAGCTAGATTGGACGAAGGGGCCATGTGGCCTACGGCCTTTGCAATGGCGCAGCTCGATGCGCACGGCGAGGAAGTTGTTGCTGACTTGATAAAGAAGGCGGTGGGATAACAGTGGCTTTGCTCACCGGAATTCGAGCATTGCTCGGATTGCCGTCTGTCCATTCATTATGATTCGCGCCAGGTAGCCGCTCAGTACTGTCGTTTTACGCTAAATCGCCGAGTCACTCGTCGAGGCTCAGTTCATTTCAGTCCATGTGGAATTCGCGTAGCTCATCGGCTGACTCCCAGCGGCGCGTAATGTGTGGCGCGGCCAAAATATTCTTTACTCTCGGCCGAATTATGCTTTATTTAACAAAAGACTTCGTTCCAACATGCGAGGTGATTCGATGAGAGGGAATGCAAGGACAGACGAAGTGATCCTAAACGAGCACGTCTCACTTGCTCCTAAAGGACGGGTACAAACGAGGTGATTCGCATTCATACGGTGATTACTTCGTCATTCCCCCATCCCTCTCGCATCCCTCGCTTTGCGCGGTCAGACGGTGTTACTACGACTCTGTTTTAAAACCACGCACGATGCCCCGGATCCCCCCGTTCTTTGCGAGATGTGCCATTTCCCGTCGTCCCTTGTCCCATCAGACCTGCAAGACGTCGCCATCGCGGGCGACCATTTCGTACAGCACCGGGTTGACGAAGAAGCCAAGGAAGAGCCGCGATATCAGCCCGGCGACAATGACGATGGCAAAAGGCTTTTGCGTGTCGGACCCGATCCCGGTGGAAAGGGCCGCGGGCAGAAGCCCCAGGCACGCCACCATGGCGGTCATCACAATCGGCCGCAATCGCAACAGCGACGCCTCCCGGGTAGCCGTCCGGATATCTTTATTCTCCAGCCGCAGCTTGTTGATGAACGAGACGAGAATGACGGCAGTTTCGACCGAAACGCCCATGAGCGCCAGCAAGCCGAGCGCCGACGAAACGCTGAACGGCGTGTGCGTCAGCTTAAGGGCGATCAGGGCCCCAACGGGCTCGGTCAGCAGGACACCCAGGGCAATCGTTATGGGAAACTTGAAATTGCCATAGAGCGCAAAGAGGATCATGAAAATGATAAGCAGAGCAAGCGGGCCGATGAACTCAATCTGGTGTTTGGCTTCAATAAATTCGCTGTACTCGCCGCCCCACGCTATCCGGTACCCGGTGGGCAACCCTTTCTCCAGGCTCGCGATGGCTTTTTGCCCGGCAAGCACAGTGCTTTGCAGGTCGCGTCCCTCGATGCTGTACTGAACCCCAATGTAACGGGAGTTGTTTTCCCGATAGATAAACGACGCGCCGCCGGCCTCGTGTATGTTCGACAACTGATTCAATGGAATTTGCTGACCCGACGGCGTACCCACCAGCAGGTTGCCAATCTGCTGCGCATTCTCGCGAAACTCCGGCTTCATGCGCACCACCAGGTCGAACAGCTTCTCGCCTTGAATTACCTGGGTGGCGGCTTGCCCGCCAACAGCCGCCTGCACCACCGCTTCCACGTCGGCAACATTAATCCCGTAGCGGGCGATCTTGTCGCGATCAACGTCAATCAGCAAGCTGGGTTGACCTAACTCGCGTACCACCGTCAACTCGCTAAAGCCCGGCACCTGCGAAAGACGGCGCTTGATTTCGAGCGCCTGACTCTGCAGGACGTTCAGGTCAGGGCCATAAATCTTGACCGCCAACGCACTCTTCAACCCCGTCAACGCCTCGTCGACCGCGTCTTCAGCAGGCTGCGTGTAGTTAAAGATGACTCCCGGAAACGCGACAAGCCGCTTCTGGATGTCTGCTTCCAACTGAGCTTTGTTGTGGATGCTGCCGCTGTGCCAGGCGGCGTCGTTGTATGGCTTCAGCCCCACGTAAAACTCATCATTAAAAAACCCCGTCGGATCGGTGCCGTCGTCGGGACGGCCCAGCTCTGAGCCAACGTCGGTCACCATCGGATACGCCATCAAAATCCTGCGCACCTGGGGCGAGAACCTGCTCGCTTCCTCGAACGAGATGGTATACGGCATGGTCGCGCGCACCCACATGGCGCCCTCGTCCAGGTGAGGCATAAACTCCCCACCGATAAAAGGAATCAGGAGCAGGGTTGCCGCGAAAATCAACGTAGCCACAATCACTGTTGCTTTGGGGTGGTCCAGGCACCAGTCGAGCTGAACCGCATACTGCTTCCGAAGCCACTCAAACGGCTTGTTCTCGCGTTCGTGCACACCCCGCTTGAACCAGTACGCGCACATGACGGGCACAAACGTAAGGGTCAGAATCAGGGCGCCGATAAGTGCGATCGATACCGTGTCGGCCATCGGCTTGAATAGCTTTCCCGACGGGCCGCCAAGTGCGTAGATGGGCAGATAGCCCGCGATGATTACGGCAACAGAATAAAAGATGGGGCGGTCCACATCCTTGGCTGCTGCCAGTATCACCTCTTGCAGATCGTAGGTTTGGCCCTCGCGCTCGCCTAGTTCGCGGAATACATTCTCCACCATCACCAGGGTACCGTCGATGAGAATGCCAAAATCGATGGCGCCGATTGAAAGCAGGTTCGCCGCAACCCCGCGCGCATGCAGAAAAATAAAGGAAAACAGCAGGGCCAGCGGAATCGTAAGAGCCACGATAACCGCGGCGCGTACGCTCACCAGAAAAGCCATCAGCACGATAAGCACCAGCGCCATGCCCACCACCATGTTGTGTTCCACGGTGTCGATGGTGAGTTGCACCAGATCGCTGCGGTCGTAATAGGGTTTCACCTTAATGTCGGCAGGCAGAATATTCTCATTCAAGTGGCGAGATTTCTCTTCCACTCCCGTGAGCACGTTTTGGGTCTGCTCGCCGCGACGCATCATGATGACGCCTTCAACCGCATCATCCTTGTTATTGAAGCCGAACTCACCCAGCCGCGGTGCGCCGCCGATCGTAACATCACCAATGTCGCGGATACGCACCGGTACACCATTCTGTGTGCCCACGATGATGTCGCCGATGTCTCGTGTATCGCGCACCAGGCCGATGCCGCGAACATAATAAAACTGGCCACCCTGGGAATAAAACCCGCCGCCGGCATTGGAGTTATTTACCGATAGCTGCTGCAGCACGGTAGGCACGGCGATGTGGTAAGCATAGAGGCGCGCAGGGTCGATCAGGATCTGATACTGCATGACCGTGCCCCCTAACCCGGAATCGTCCGCTACTCCGGGCACCTGCTTGTATTCACGCGCTATGACCCAGTCCTCGTACACCTTCAGCTCCTGCGGCGTGCGGTCAGGGCTCTCGAGCACATAGCGATAGACCAGCCCGGATGGGCTCGCAAGGGGCGCTAGGGTCGGCGTTACGCCCGTCGGATACGTGACCTCACTTAGGCGCTGGAACACTACCTGGCGGCCGAAGTAGTCATCTGTGCCTTCCTCGAAGGTCATGATGACAACGGATAATCCGTACAAAGATATCGAGCGCATGACGGCCATCTTCGGCACGCCATTCATTTCCACTTCCGTAGGAACAGTGACCAGGCGCTCGATCTCTTCCGCTGCGTGGCCGGGCCATTGGGTGATGACTTGAACCATCGGAGGAGAAAGATCCGGGTAGGCGTCCACAGGCATGTGCTGGAACGAGATCGCTCCCCCGACAGCGATGAACGCGACCAGCAGCAGGACCAGAACCCGTTGGCGTAACGCAAGATGAATGATGTGATGAATCATGGGATGGCCGCCTTCTCAGTGTTGCAGCGAGTTAGCAAACTGAAGAAACAAGCTGCCATCGCCCACAACCCTCTCTCCCGAAGAAAGACCGCGCACTATCTGCGTCTTTCCGCCGAGGCTTTGGCCGATCTCCACGTCGCGCCTGCCAAACTGGGTGGCGCCGCTGGCCACATAGACAAACGGCTGGTTGTTGTCGTCGCGCAGCACCGACGAGTCCGGCACCGCAATCGCGTTGGCGATCGTGCCTGCCGTTACCGTAACCGTGCAATACATATCCCTCTTCAACTTCTCGCCGGGATTCTCGACGACGATGCGCGCCTGCAGTGTCCTGGTGTTTGGGTCAAGCGCGGGGGAGACATAAGAGATACGTCCATGGAAGCTGCCCGGGTAGGCGTCCGTCTCAACCACCACGTCGTCGCCCGTGCGCACCGCGGCCAGGTCGCCCTGGTACACGTTCGCCAGAACCCACACCGTGCCCAGGTCTGAGATGGTGAAGGCCTGGGTTTGTCCGGCCTGTACTACCTGGCCTGGCGACACCAGGCGCTCGACCACCTCTCCCTCGATCGGAGCAAGCACCGGAATCATCGCGGAGCTGGGGGCTTTCGCCAGATCACCAGGATTCTTGATGCCGAGAATCTTCATGCCCTGTTCCGCCGCGTTGCGGTCCGCTTCCGCTTGGTTACGGTCGGATTCGGCCTGCTCCAGGTCACGTTGGGCAATCGCGTGGTGCTGATACAAGTCCTGTGCGCGGACCCAATTCTTGTCCGCCAGGCGGAAGGAATCCGCTGCCTTCAAGTAGGCGTCGAGCAATTGGGAATAGTCGGGGCTGCTCACGTCCAGCATGGGCTGGCCGGCTTTTACGTGCTGCCCGGGCACCAGCAAAATCCGGCTGACCGGTCCCCCCACCTGGGTGATCACCGGCGTGGTATTGAAAGCGTTGTAAGCCACGGTCCCGGTTAGACGTAGCGTACGCGTCAACGTAGTGGGATGAATGGTGATTATCTGAACATGCGACAACTGGTCCTGCGGGATGACAAACAGCTGGGCATTTGCAGAAGTCCCGGTGTCAGCCGAAAAAGATGTCATCTGGCCTGCCCGTTTTCGATCGTTCTCGCTGCAGGCCGTGACCATTAAGATAAAGGCGAGTGCGAGCGCGCCCCTGGTGAAAGTCATCCTTCGAGTCGTCATGGCAGGCTCCTGGTTCCTACAGCCTGGCGAAGCTGTTCGATCGCGAGCAGGTACGAAGCGAGTGCCTGCCGGTAGGCGAGTTGTGTGGCCCGGTAGCTGCGCTCCGCGTCGAGATAATCGAGCAGGCTGGCGGCGCCATGCCGGTAGGCATACTCGCTGATGTCGCGGGACTGTTGCGCCTGGTCCAGATAGCCGGAGCGATACAGGCCCACCACCTCGTCATTGGTGTGCAGATTCTCAAAGGCGTCACGCACGTCCGTCAGCACCTGTCCGTTGGCGAATCTCTGCTGCTCCTGTGCCTGGGTGATGGCGTAGGCGGCCCGGGCAATTTCTCCCTGGTTGCGGTCGAATACCGGCAACTGCATCTGCCCAAAGAGCGAAACGTCGTTGAGATAGCCGATGTGGGTGTAGTTGATTTCGCCAGTAATATCTCGCTTGGCGATGGCCTGTTGCAATGCGTGCTGGCTGGTGGCCGCGATAATTCCCTGCTGTGCTGCGCGCAGATCGGGCCTGTTTTGCAGGGCGGATAACCGAAAATCGTCCAGGTTGCCCTTGATCGGGTGGTAGTCGAACGCCCCGGCTACGTCATAGTCTCCCGCGATCGATTCGTAGCCCAGCAACTGGCGGAGATCTGAGAGGCCCTGCACGCGGGCAAGCCTGGCCGCGGACACGTCCGTCTGAAACTGCAGCACTTGCAGCTTTATTTTGAGCAGATCGCCTTCTCCGATGTCGCCCGCGTTGTAGCGCGCTTGGCCGATCTCGACCGTGTTCTGGAAGCTCTTGAGATCCTGTTGGGCAGCCTCGAGTGTGGATTCGGCGAGTTCCACGTTGATAAAGCCGCTGGCCACGCTGAAGGCGAGACTGCGCTCATTGTCGGCGACCAATGACCGGCTCTGCGCAGTCACATCCCTTGCCGCTCGCAAGCGGTGCTGCCGCTTTTTGCCGCGCTCGAACAGGTAGCTGACACCCAGGTCGAACTGCGCTGTGTTGTCGAGGTAATCCTCACTGAATTGACTGGGCTGGAAGATCGGCAAGAACTGCCAGTCGCTCAAAATCACCGGGTTGGGCCGGAGATTTGCAGTGATCTCTTCGGCTTCGCTCTGCTGGACGTTGCTGCGCGCAGCAAGGATATTGTGGTTGTGCCGAAGCGCCATCTGGATGGCGTCCTCGAGCGAAATGTTCACCGAGGCCGGATTCTGCGCCAGAGCCTGCGCCGGGGGTGAAGGCGCCGGGGCGGGTGGCCCTTGGGCCACGGCGATGCATGAAACCATTATGGTGACGATAAGGGATAGTAACCGCAGACGCGGAAAACGCATGGCAGGTCAACCTTCTTAAGAAACAGGTGCACGGATTTAAGCGCCGCGAGCGGCACGTAAAAGAAGGGACTGTTATGCGGGGGGCGCGCGCGCGGGAATGTGCCCGGTGGCGACGTTCAGGACAAAGCTGGACTGTTCCGGTTCTGGTCCTGGTCCTGAGGGAACCAGGTTATACATTCGACTGCCGGCCACGGTTGGCTCGATGGCATCGTGGCTCAGGTGGCAAATCGGGCAGGCGTCCGGGGAGGAAATGGCATGATGATGCCACGCTCCGCCGAGCGTGGTTCCTATCACCAGCACGAGCAGCGCTATTGGGAGCACCGTGCGCCAAATTCGCTTTTGGTCAGACAATTTTATTCTAATGAGGGCCTGATTGGGACCTTATCCACCGTGGTTAGTGTAGCCCGAAGATGCGGGCCAGACGAAATAATCCCCACTCTTGAGCGCTGCGGCGCCCATCCTGGTGGAAGGGAGGTTGGTCATCGGTGTTCGCAAAAACCTCGGTAT
>CAZZVD010000231.1:0-8803 GCA_964657465.1 uncultured Acetobacteraceae bacterium
TAAAAGCCCTCCCACATCTCCCGACTGGAAAACGTCGTGAGATATGGGGCACCCGGCGCATTGGTGTGGGTCCAATGTTGGTGGTCAATCCGAACACAAACGGATGTGGGAATTCACAGGTGCTCACCGGTGACTCTTTCCCTGCCAACTCTGGTTGAAGAACAAGAGGGTAAAAGCCCGGCGCATTGGTGTGGGTCCTACGTTGGTGGTCAATCCGAACACAAACGGATGTGGGAATTCACAGGTGCTCACCGGTGACTCTTTCCCGGGCAACTCTGGTTCAAGAACAAGTGGGTTACAACCCGCATTCTTTCAGCAGGGCTTCAATCACGCCGCCACTCGGTTGCGCGGGGAACGACGCGTCCGCTAACGTACAAGGGCTGTGTTGGTTAAAAGGAGGATGAGCATGAAGTTTGTTTTGGCAGTAGCAGGATTACTGGTGATGGTGGGGTCGGCTTCCGCACAAACGAGCCCGGTGGAAACAGCCAGCGGCAAAATCGGTGATGCGATGCTGACGATCAAATACTGCGCGCCGTCGGTGCGCGGGCGGCAGATTTTTGGTGAAGGCGGACGTGTCATGCAGGATCCGACGGCGCCTATCTGGCGGGCTGGGGCAAACGATGCGACCGCGCTTCACGTGACTGCCGACGTGAACCTTGGCAGCCTCACCGTGCCCAAGGGCGATTACACGTTGTACGTGAATGTGAAGGACCCGGATGCGTGGGAACTGGTGATCAACAAGCAGACCGGCCAGTGGGGGACTGAGTACGACGCTTCCAGGGATTTGGGGAGAGTGAAAATGGAGATGAGCAAGCCTCCCGCTCCCGTCGAGGTGTTGAAGTACACGATCAGCAGTGGCGGCGGCAAGAAAGGGACCCTTCAGTTGGCCTGGGAAAAACACGTTGCCGCAGTGCCGGTTATGGCGAAGTGAACCGGAGGGCGAGGCTTGAATAACTCATTTTGTTTGATTTTTGACAGAGCGGGTTTGTTTCTGCGACATGTTCTAAACACCTGACAGGAAGGGAGTTACTAAAGGGCGAAGGGAATGCGCCAGGCAACGCACCATGATTGCCAAGTCCCCGACAGACCGGGTGAGCAAAAGTTTCTATAATGAAGTATGCGACACTTTTGGTTACTTTTGTACTGCCTGGTTCTTGTAGTTGTACCGTCTGCCGTGGCAGAAAGTGCCCCCGCATTTGACCTCGATGGTCCTCGCATCGATGTGCGGGTCACGCGCAATGGTCAGGTGCTGCCAATCGGCAGCGTGGCCAGCCTGGCAGCGGGCGATCGCTTATGGGTGCATCCCGACCTCGCCCAGGAGAGCGGCGCACGCTATGTCCTGGTAGTCGCGTTTTTGCGTGGTTCGGTCAACCCCCCGCCCGACAACTGGTTTACCAAAGCCGATACGTGGAACAAAAAAGTGCGCGACGAAGGGATCTTTGTCATGGTTCCTCCCGGCGCGCAGCAGGCGCTTCTTTTTCTGGCGCCAGAAACGGGTGGGGACTTTTCTACGCTGCGCAATGCCGTGCGCGGGCGTCCGGGAGCATTCGTCCGGGCTTCGCAGGACCTTCAGCAGGCTAGCCTGGATCGGGCTCGGCTCGACACCTATCTCGCCGGCGTACGATCGGTGGATAGCGGCGATCCGAAAGCAGTGGAAGAGAAGACCAAGTTGCTGGCGCGCAGCTTGAATATCCGCGTGGATCAGCAATGCTTCGATAAGCCCACCGAACAGCAGGGACCGTGCCTGATACAAAACCCCGACAGCCTGGTTCTGGATAACGGGCGCAGCGCCAGCGTGGTGCAACAGCTTACTTCGGGTTCGGCGGGTGACATGCTTGCGCAGATGTCGTATACGCAGCCGGCCGGCGGCGGGTACTACAGCGTCTATGTCGGTACGGTGCTCGACATGGCAAAAATTCTGGACAGCTTTCACACTGCCGACTATCAGTACCTGCCCGCGCTCGCCATACCCAAAGGGGATACTCTGGCGCTCAAGCTGAACAATCCTCCATCGTTTCACAAGCCCCAATCAGTATTAGTGGTGGGGCTGCCGCCCGTGAAGCCTGCGGAATTGCCCATCATGCATGCAGTGGACCCGAAGACGCCGCTGTGTGCGCAAAAGGAACCGTTGCTGTTGCCGGTGGTCGGCGCGCCCTACCTGTTTGCCACCGGGTATGCACACAATTTCGTGTTGCGCGTGCAAAACAAGAGCGGTAAGCCAATCGAAGTACCCGCCACTCTGGATGCGTTGAAGGGCGGATTCACCGTCGATGCCAAAGCCCTGCAAGCGCAGAACCTTCCCCCCGCCGCCACAGGCACGTTGGATGGGTTTTGGGGTTTTGAGCCATTCCACGGACCAAGCTTTCACCTGGTGAGCGCGCACCCGGAGCACTGGACGTTGGTTTCTTCAGATCAGCACGCATTGATCGTGGGCCGGAACGATACGGTGCACCTGGATTCGGCGGTAGACGCAGCCTGCGTCGATGGAGTCACGGTGAAGGACGCGGCCGGCAGAACGCTCGATGCTACCTGGAAACCCGTGAAGCCGAACCAGATACAGGTGGACGTACCGCTGTCAGATGAAGATGCCGGGACGGTGAACCTGCAGATCAGGCAGGTGGGTTTGGAGAAACCGGACCAATTACCATTGCACACGTATTCAGAGGGCAGCCGGCTGGACAGCTTCACCATCTATGCCGGCGACCACCAGGGACTGCTTCGGGGTACGCGCCTGGACGAACTTGCGAGTATGACGGTGAACAATGTTGCGTTCACCCCTGCGACCCCGTTGACGCATACCAATAACGAGGACGCGTTGTTCTTCAAGGCGCCAGAGGCGGCCGGGTCCAGTTTCCACCAGGACGAGAGGGCTGCGGTCAAGGTTACGCTGAAGGACGGTCGTGAGCTTACGCTCGACGCTACCGTGCGTCCGGCGCGGCCCAGCGTGACCCTGTTGAACAAGAGCGTGCATCTCGAAGGGCCGGCCTCGCTGGTTCAGCTGGCCAGTCCGGATGAACTGCCGGAACACGCCAGGCTCACCTTCTTTGTGCAGGCGCCCGAGACTTTTCCGCGGGACCAGAAGATTGAGATCGCGAGCAACGATGATTCCTTCTCGACGGTGTTGCGGGTGGGTGAGGGCGGCATTGTTCTGCAGGATCGGCGGACAGCGCTGGTGACCTTGGATCCTGCCAAGGCGTTTGGCGGCTCAGCCTTCGGTCCGATTCGTTTTCGCCCGGTGAGCGCCGAGGGTGTGCAGGGTGAGTGGTTGCCGCTGGTTACGCTGGTGCGGGTGCCGCAATTGAAAGAATTGCAGTGCGCCGAGCGGGCCGCCCAATGCAAACTCCTGGGTGCCGACCTGTTCCTGTTGCAGCAGGTGGGCTCCGATGCGCAACTGACCAAGTCAGTGACAGTACCAGAAGGGTTCGGCGACAACACACTGATCGTGCCTCGTCCGAGTGGGACGCTCTATCTCAAATTGCGGGATGATCCCGACGTGGTGAACACTGCGGCGTTGCCGGTGACCCCTGATCCGCTACAGGCGGCGGCAGCAGCCAGAGCCGCGGCTGCGAAAGCACCGGTGGACGGTGCGACGGCACCGGCGCCGGCTGCATCGGCGCCGCATGATCCCTCAGCCGACATTGGGTACGCCCCTTAGTCTTTGCGACAGGCAAAGCTGGATGCCGCGTTGGTGTCGCCAGTTCCTTTGTAGCGGGCGATTGCGGGATAAGGACACAGTGGCCGTGTCATAAGGACCCGAGGCGCGCCCTCGCCGGTTGCGTATTTGGTGGCGACCACCTGCCCGGCCGGCACGTCCTTTTCCACCCAGTCCACAAGCGCATCGAAGACTCCAAATTTAGGTCCGCCGGTGGTGGGGATGCCCAGTTGCCCGAAAGCCGCGGGGCCGGGGCCGCCGGCACAGTGCTCCATGCCGGGCGCCATGTAGAGGCGCACGAAGGATGAGGCCACCGCCGGGCTCATGGCTTTCTGCACGCTGCCGTAGTAGGCGATGCTGTTCCAGGGCGAGATCGCCGGATCGTTCCAGCCGTGATAAAGGATCAGCTTGCCGCCGCGCGCCTTGAAGGCGCCCAGGTCAGCATTCGTCGCATCCAGATCCTGAGCGGTCATCTTCGTGGCTTGCTGCAGCAAGGTGGAAACGTCGGCGGCGAGTACGTTAAGCTTTGGGTCGTTCATCACCATGTAGCGGAAGTAGTTGCGCTGATAGTTCATGCCGGAACCGCCGCCCGGGCCCTTCCCGATGATCCATGTGCCCCATGCGCCGGCCTCATCACCCATCGCGAATCCGGGAAAGAGCGGGTGGCCGTTTCCATCGCTGCCGCCCGCGTAGTACTTCTTCAAGGCGACCACTTGTGGCGCGGTGAGGCAGTTGGGCGAATCGCCGGCTTTGCATTGCAGCACGCCCGGATCGAAATGACATTTTGCCGGATCGTTGATGAAACCGTCTTTGACACCGTCTGCCTGATCACACGCCGCCAGCGCCGCTCGTTGGATCGCGGGCAGTTTCGTGGCCGAGATGTAAGCGCTGGGATCGGCCATCGTTACCTTGGCTACGTCGACGCCCGCAGTCAACATGTGTGTCCAGGCGTTTGCCGGTGCGCCGGCGAGAATGCCGTCGTAGTCCTCCGGGAACCGCTGCGCTTCCATGAGCGCTTCGCGGCCACCATCGGAGCAGGAATCGAAGTAGGCCCGGTTGGGCCTGGCGCCGTAATAGGCGTTGACGATGTCCTTGGAACGCTCGGTGGTGAGGTGTACGGCGCGCCAGCCAAAGTCCTTGATCTTCTCAGGGTGGCCGAGCGCCCAGCGCGCATCTTCCGCGTCGGCTTGATGACCTGCATCGGAACCTGCGGTGGCAAAGCCCCGGCGCAGGTTGCCGGCCAGGCTGCTATAGCCGATGGAGCCGGCGAAGCCGCCATTACCCACGCCGAGAAAGCGCTGGTTCCAGCTGCTGGCCGGCAACCATACTTCAAAGCGGATGTCTGAGTCCGTGGATGGGGTCAGCTTGCCGGTGACCCGGCAGAACGGTGGCACCCCGTGCACTGGCTTAGCGAGAGCGGCGTTTTCAAAATCACCGGACGTGATCTCTTCTGCCGAGGTGATGGTGGTTTCGGGCAGACGGAGATTTTTGAGGGCGGCGCAATCTGCGGCGCGCAGCAGCGGTGCGGGGGCAGCCAGCAGACCGAGCAGGCAGGTGGTCCGTAATTTTGTTCGTAGCATACGTTTCGGGGTCCTGTGTTTAGCGGTTTAGACGTAAATGCATTTTAGCTGCAGCAATGGAACACGAAGATGGAGACGCGTTCCTAAACGAACGTGCAGGTTTGATTAAAACGGGATTCAGGGAATTTACAGGGAAAGCTTTGATGCCATAATTTGCCTACCACGGAAGAGAATCGCCGATTTGCTCCAGCTCACCTGGTCTCGGGTTTAAGGACGTAACGATGAAATCTGCATCCTGCTTGTTGTATATATTCCTGGGCTGCGCATGGGTCTTGGCGGGAGCGACCGCTACCTCTGCGGAAAGTACTAACGTTCATTCCCGGTTCACGGGCGTGTACATGTCGCACGTGCATGACGGCGGCAGGGCGGGTCCCTCGATGAACCTGAGCCTGGGTCGTGATGGCACCGCGACGGTTACAGAAGACTGGGGCAATGGGACTGAGACGCTGTTTGGCCATTGGGCTGAGTCGGGGGCCCAGGTCACCGTGACCTTCGATGCCATGGAGGGAAAGCCTGCCGAGCCGGCGATGGTATTTCAGCCAGCCCACGACGGTTTGCAGGCAGTTACCTGGAACCGGGCGGCGTGGGGCAAGCTCGATCCGCCTCCTATGAAGAAGGGCTACAAAGTGAAGCAGCTTTACTGGCTCACCACGGGTCCTTAGTGCGGGTCTGCGGGCACGCCGTCGTGAAGAAAGCGCCGGAGAGCAGTGGGGCCATAACGGGAGCGCAGTTGAGCGACCATGCTCCCGGCTACCTGGTGGGCGTGGCGCGAGATCTCGGCATCCTGTGGGTAGGCGATGGCAGTTTCCACCTGGGCGGCCGAGAGGTCAAGTAATGGCTGCAGCTGGGGATCTGCAAGCAGCTCCGGCAGACCTTCTCGTAACCATAGTGGAGCTTTATCGCTGGCCTGCTGCTCCACCAGCACATGCAGGAACTCGTGCAATAGCAGGATTTCTATAGCGGTTCCCGTGAGATGCGTTGCGCTGGGTTGCAGAAGAACCAGGTTTCCCCGAGTGGAGGCCAGCATCCAGCCGGGTTGGTGCGACCACTGGCGGAATAGCTCGGAGTTCGGCAGTTCCTGCACTACGGGTTTGGCCTGAGCGGCGCCGCCGGGCAAGAGGCTCTGCGCCTTTGCCCAGGCTGCGTTGCCCTGCTTTACCAGATCGGCGGGTGATCCTGTACTGAACAAGGTCCATCCTGCCGCCTGGGTGGAGTGCCATCGCTGAGCAGGCGGTGAGATGGCTGGGATCAGGCCGGGGAAATAAAAGTTGAGGATCTCGGTATCGCTGTGTCCTTCCGCCGCCATCTGCCAGGCGCCGGTCTGACAAAGACCCACTCCGTGGCCATATCCTTTCCCGGCAACTTCCAGGTTCCCGCCAACCACCTGCGTGGTGTACCAATCACTGCGCATCTGGTTCCAGCCCACTGCCCGATCTACCGCGAAGCGGAGACTACTGGCGGACAGGGTGGCGCGGGCGCCGCGACCGGTGATCTCTACTTGTTCCGCACGGCCGCTCTGCGTGCGGGTGGTGACCTGTACCTTCTCAATCTGTGCCGGGGTGCGCCAATTCTGGTCGCGCAGAATGTTGCTGAGCTGGTTCAGCGGAAGACTTGCATGCCAGGCTGCGGACGAACGGCGCAGGCAATAAGGATCCAGCTTGTGGCCGGGGAGATAGCTGGCTTGCGCGCGAGGCCAGACAGCACTGGCCGACTCACTTTCGCCGCCGCAGTGCTGGGTGTAATACACGCTCGCGCGATGGCCATGGAACCACAAGGTTTCGCCTGCAGTTTCGCGCACGGCGCGCTCGACCTCGGGCCGCACCGCAGCGAAGCGGAGAGCCTGGCAATGGGTGCTGTCGCATAATCCGAATCCTTGGGCGCTATGCCGGCCGGCGTTCTCGAGAGCGAAGGTGCGGATTGTGATTGCCATGGCTTTCAAGGAAGTCAGCGGTTCATCGGGCGCGGCTTCGCCGCCGAGGGCTGCAATCACGTAGCGTTCGCTGGGCAAGGTGAGCAGGATGCGAAAGCCGTCCCGTTGCCAGGAGATATTCCAGATCCCAGCCGCCGTCACCTGCCAGCCGGAGGAGGCAGCCAGCCGGTAATTACCGCTCAGTGTCAGTGGCTTAATCGCCTGCGGCTGCCATTCGAGGGCACGGGGAATGGGTGGAGTGTTTCGGTCCAAGGGAGTGATGGTGATGGAGCGGAGGTTGCGGGTGCTCCCGAGGCGGATCGTGAGTGTGCGCGCACCTTCCGGGGTGCTCGCCGCAAAGGCGGCGGGGCAGATCAGCAGACAGAGGAGCAGGCAGCGGCGGATCACTGGGCCGCCGAACCGGCGGTGAAGAAGGGTTGGGCGAGACGGGCGGCGTCGGCTCCGTTGCCGGCCGGCAAATAGATCACGACGACAACCGCCTGGCGGTGGAACGAGCCCAGGCCGACAAACCATCCATGGCTGGGACCGTGTTCGCGATCACTCGCGGTCCCTGTTTTGCCGAGGACCTCTTGTTGCGGGACGGCGGCATTGTGCGCCATGCCGTAGGCTACCGAATTGAGCAGGCCTTGCCGAACCGGCTGCAGTGCCGGTGACTGTTGCCAATCCTGAGCGAGCGTGCGATAGGCGCCTGCTACCTGCAGTGGGGTGACCAGGATCCCCGAGAGGCCCAGTACGAGTAGTTGGGTCTGCTCTACCGTCTGCGGAGCGGCCACTGGGAAACCACTATGCTGCAGGATGGCCTCAGCCTGGCGCGGCGGGATGCGTGCCGCCAGCGCAGCGAAGAAGGTATTGCAGGAGTAGGCGAGCGCATCACTCGCTTCAAATGAGGCGGTGATCTGCGGATGGGTACAAGCGAGATGCCAGGAGCGGTGATCGGCCACGATCGTGAGGTCGCGCCTGCAGAAAACGGTGGTCTGCGGTGAGAGGTAACCGCGCTGCAGGGCAGCTGCAAGGAACAGCGGCTTGAGCAGGGAACCGGGCGTGCTATGCAGGTCAGGGTTGCCGACGGAGGCGATTCTGCGACCGCTGTCGAGTGAGGTGACGAACCCAACAGCGGGTGTTCCGGCAAGGGAAGCCTCGAGCGCCGCTTGTGCTGAAGTCTGAGCGAGTGTGGTCAGCGTCACCAGCAAGAGCGGGACGAGAAGGAGGAAGCGGGTTGGTCCATGCACCTGAGCGTGTTTCGAGAAGATGGGCCGCTTTCGCAATGAGTATCCTCTCCCCGATACTTACAACTATCACGGACGGGTGTCTCACCACCTATGTTCGCTGCGAGCGCAATGCCTTGATCCCTGGACGGGTGCCCCATGCTCGCCGACTCCGGCGTGCGTGGGTTGAAAAAGTCAGGGCGAAGCCCTTCAAAATGTCTCTTTACGGACCTGCCGGGTAATGAGAGAAACCAAGCCGGGGGAAAGCGAGGAAAAGTTCGGGATCGTGGGAAAAGGAGAGAAGGCTTTTGATGGGCTTCGCCCTGTCTCTTCAACCCACGCACGCCGGAATCGGCGAGCATGGGGCACCCGTCCAGGGATTAACCCGGATTTCTCACCAAGACTGATTCTGGGTCAGGTTTGAGTGTCGTTGAGC
>CAZZVD010000232.1:0-8759 GCA_964657465.1 uncultured Acetobacteraceae bacterium
CTTGGGGTGCCCCATATCTCACGACGTTTTCCAGTCGGGAGATGTGGGAATTCACCGACCCCAACCAGCAACTCTCTCTCGCTCTAATATTTACCGGATGAGAGGTGACTACAAAATCCCGGCACACAGTACAGTGGTAAACACGAGCGGTTGAACACCGCGGGTAAACACAATGAGAGCCACGGCACCGTTCAGCCTCTCCCCTATTGTCATCTCTGAGCGAAGCCGAGGGATCTGCACTTCCCCCCGGCAGTCACCGCCAGTCAATAACGCGAAGCGAAACCGCAGTCAACGACCGTCTCCCCACTACCACCAAAAACCTACAACGCCGTCTTGGCCAGGACAGCCTTCTCCACCCGCCGGTCACTCTTGGTCTGGCGCCAGTGCACTCGGGGCATAAACAACCCGGTATCGATGCGGTCACGATACCGAACAGCAATATCGATCAAAGAATCCAGCAACGACTCGGAAAGAAAATGAGGCTGCAGCCCAAGATCAATAAGCTTGGAATGTTTAGCGTTGAAATAGTGCTGCTCCGATTCCACCCTGGGGTCCGGAAGGTGATCGATCTCAACCGTCAATCCCGCCGACTTGCCGCACTTCTGCACCAGGTTCGCTAAATCCAATACAGAAAACTGCTCAGTAAATTGATTGAACACGCGAAATTCACCACGAGCAGCAGGGTTCAGACAAGCAAGCTCAACACAGCGAACCGTATCGCGAATGTCCAGAAACCCACGCGTCTGGCCGCCTTTACCGTACACCGTGAGCGGATGACCAATCGCCGCCTGTGCGCAGAAGCGATTGAGTACCGTACCAAACACCTCGTCATAATCGAAACGATTGATGAGTGCTTCATCCAGCGCCACTTCGTCCGTCATCGTGCCATACACAACACCCTGGTTCAGATCGGTCGCCCGCGTGCCCCAGATCTTGCAAGCGAACATCATGTTATGGCTGTCATGCACTTTCGACAGGTGGTAGAACGAGCCCGGCTGCTTAGGATACGGCAGCACATCCTTGCGACCGTTGTGCTCGATCGTGATGTAGCCCTCTTCGATATCGATGTTGGGCGTGCCGTATTCGCCCATCGTCCCCAGCTTGACCAGGTGACAATCTGGCTGCAGTTCGCGCAGCGCGAAAAGCAGGTTCAGCGTGCCGACCACATTATTCACCTGCGTGCCCACAGCATGATTGCGATCGATCATCGAGTACGGCGCCGAACGCTGTTCCGCAAAGTGAATCACGGCTTCTGGCTCAAAGGCTTTGATGGTAGAAGCAAGAAACTCATAATCGGTCACATCACCAACAAACAGCTCAATCTGCTTGCCCGTCAGCTCGTGCCAAACCCGCAACCGATCGCTTAATGGTCGGATCGGCGTCAGCGTTTGTACGCCCAACTCGTGATCCCAAAGCCGGCGAACAAAGTTGTCGATAATCGCTACGGAGTGACCACGCTGCGACAGGTAAAGTGCAGTGGCCCAGCCACAATAACCATCACCACCGAGTACGGCAATTTTCATAATGTCTCCCTAAAGGTTGAGTATGTTATTCACCGGTTGCAGTGATGAGCCTGTTGTGCGCGACGGGAACAATGGGACCAACCCCAAGTTTAGCAGGGGTTTGCACGCCCTGCCCATGGGTCGGAGGCACGACCGGAAGATTGGTATAGACGATCTTTCCGCCGCCCTCGGCCACCACGTGCAACCGCGTTTCCCCCACCAACTGCGTCAACCGGGAAACCGCCGTAAGCTTCGTCACTAGGTAATAGCGGGCCGGTGTCTGCCAAAGCCGCTGAAAGTCAGCATCGCTGATAAACACGATGGGCGCCCCGGGTGCATAGGACCCATATTCAAGATTGTTCCAGCGCCCATTCAGCAGCAGCTCTCTGCGCTGGGTGTAAAAGGCGATAGAAGAATAGGTGTAGTACTGGCTATCCACGATGATCGACCCCGGCGGCGCCTCCATAATGGCTCGTGCCAGCGGCCGCGAAGACAAAAACGGATCAAAGGTCACCATGGCCAAACGGGCCGCCTGGAAGAACACAACCATCATCACCGCGACGGCAAGGAACGCCGGGTACATGCGCCTGCTGTTCGCTCGGATCGTGCCCGCAACGCCAATCAGAAAAGCAATCGCCGCCATTGCCAACGGAAATCGCAGGTACGCAAACGAACTGATCGTGAGGTCTTCCATGTGGCCCAGCGATAGCTTGTAGGCCGTGGGATGCTTGCTGAGTGCCGTCGTAATATCCCCGGGCGTCGGCACGTGCCGTACCGCAATCAGGATGGCAATCGCGGCCAATGCGGCAAGGCCGGTGATGACCGTGAGGGCACGGGTGCCCCAGCGAATGCGCTTGCCGCCCGCCGCCATAGCCGAGCCCAGCAATAAAGCAAGTGCCGGGTAGCAGGGCATCGAGTAATACTCCTGCGTCGTGGAGAAGGTAAAAAAGAGCAGCAGAAATCCAGTCCAGCAAGCAGCCAGCAAGCGGGTCTTGCCTGCACGATCCAGAGGCTTGTACGAAAGCTGGAAAATCGCAGGGAAGTACACGCTCCAGGGAAACAGCCAAATCAAATGGAACAGCCAGAAGTACAGCCGGGGCACCGTCGCATAATCGCGCGGGTAGCGCAGGTTGAGAAAGCGCAGCAACTGCTCATTGATGAAGTAAAACCACAGAAACCCGTGATACATGCCGGGACCGCTGTGCAGGGTAAACGCAAACGCAGGCGGGTTCTGCAGTGTGGCCAGTACATGCCACGGAACGGAGATGAGCAACACAATCCCCAGGCTGGACCACGGATAAAAACGCTTCCAGGTCCCTAAGGAAAAAAGCTGGCGAGTGATCAGCAGGTACAGGATGGCGGCCCCGAGGGGGAACACCAGGGCAATCAGGCTCTTCAACAACAAACCCACACCCAGGCTGGCAGCCAGCGTATAGGCCCAGGCGCGCGGATGCGCCTCCTCTGGATCGAGTACCCGCAGAAAAGCCCACATCGTCACCGCGATGGTAAGGGTAAGCATCACATCGGGGATCAGGATGCGGGTAAAGAGAAACAGCCCGATGCAGGTGGCAATGCAAAGGCCAGCATAGAACCCGGCCAGCTTGCCAAACGCCCATCGTCCGAATGCCGCGGTAAGCCACGCCAGCCCAATGCAGGAAAGCGCCATGGGGATGCGCGCCGCCCAGTCATAGGGGCCGAACACCTTGTAGCTGATAGCCATCAGCCAATAAATCAAAGGCGATTTTTCGAGATAGATAATCCCGTTGAGCCGCGCGGTCACCCAGTCGCCAGAGTCGAGCATGTTGCGCGCGATCTGCCCCTGCACGGCGTCCACGTCATCCATCAGCGAGGGTGGCGAAACAAGGCAGGCCAGGTAAACGGCCGCGGCGAACAACAGCAAAACCGCTAGGTAGGTATGCCAGCTCCTGCGGTTACCATCACCGGAAGCGTCCGTGTGGAGGCCGGCGTCGACTGTATGCGCCATTGCTTCAGCCACAGAAACAGAATCATTAAGCCCCATAGGTGGTATCCCAGGTTGGCGCGCCTCTCCAGGTGAAGCCGCAAGTAGTTTTCGATTGTTTCAGCGCGGAACAGTTCAGCGTGCTCAGAAATTCCTTCTTTCAGGGTCGCAACCAGAAGCGGGCGTAGCGATCCGCGAAGCCACTCATGCGCGGGGATATCAAAGCCCACCTTCTTGCGGTTCAGTATCGATGACGGTAGCTTGCTCTTCATCAATTCTTTGAGAATGACTTTCTGCCGGGATCCGTGCACCTTCAGCGCGTCCGGCAGGGTTGCGGCAAACTCAACAATACGGTGATCCAGAAACGGTGGCCGTACTTCGACCGAATGGGCCATGCTCATGCGATCCGACTTCACCAGGATGTCATCCGCAAGGTAATACTGCTGGTCAAATGCCAGGAACGGTTGCAGCCCATCGCCGCTTTCGAGGCCGCTCGCAAGCTCCGCCAGAATGTCTCCCATGGCGTGGGGCAACGGCCGCCGCAGTAAAGAGGCCTTGGCAGTTTCAGAAAACGTGCCGTTCCAGTGAATGTGCGCCTGTTCTGGTGGCAGCAGGCTGCCCTCCAGAAAGCGCTTGAGTTTGTACTCAAGACTGATCTTTTCGTCGGAAACCGGCCAGTGCCGCAAGCCCTTGAGTGCCAGCCTTAGGGCGCTGGCAGGCAACCGTCGAGCCGTGCGGGCAAGTTGGTTGGCACGGTAGGTCAGGTACCCACCAAAAATTTCATCGGCGCCTTCACCACTCAGCGCCACCGTCGCATGCGTCTTGCACATGCGCGAAAGAAACCAGACAGGCAACGCCCCGGCATCGGCGCTTGGTTCATCCGAGTAATACGCGAACTGCTCAATCGCTCCCTGCAAATCTTCCTGCGGGTTCAGATCGAGTTGTTCATGTTCTGTTCCGTAGTGCGACACCACTTGCTGAATGTGTTCCGTCTCGTCAAAGCTGCGGCCCTTGAATGAAATGGAAAAGGTCTTCAGGCGGGAGCCTCCCGCGTTGGCAGCGTAGTGCAGGATGGTTGAAGAATCGATACCGCCACTGAGCCACACGCCCAGAGGAACATCCGCCAACAGGTGCTCACCCACCGACTGCTGCAGCAGCCCATCCAACTCTTCCTGTGCGCTGGCAAGGTCGCGCTGCTGCGGGGCGGCTTTCGGTAACTGCCACCACGCTTCTGTCCGCGTCCGCCCATCCTGCCATTCAAACCAGCAGCCGGGAGGCAGCTTCTCTACCCCATTCACCAGTGTCCACGGGCAGGGAACATAATTCAGCGACAGGTAGCAGTCCAGCCCTTCCATGCTCAAGCGACGCTCGACTTCAGGGTGGATCAGGATCGTCTTCAGCTCAGAACCGAAGAGCAGGTCCTCGCCATACCTCGCCAGGTACAGCGGCTTGATCCCCATGCGATCGCGCGCCAGAATCAGGCGCCTGGTCGATTTGCGCCACAGCGCCACGGCAAACATGCCGCGCATCCGGGCAAAGCACGCCACATCCCATGCCAGGAACGCGTACAGCACCGTCTCGGTGTCGCAATGGGTCTTGAATACGTAGCCCAGGCTTTCGAGCTCCGGGCGCAGTGCCAGGTGGTTGTAAATCTCACCATTGAACACGATGACAGTATCGCCATCGCTCGATGTCATGGGTTGAGAGCCGGCCGCGAGGTCCAGGATCTTGAGCCGGGCCGCCCCCAGCGAACACAATCGAGAGGAAAACACCCCTTGCTGATCTGGTCCGCGATGGCCCAGGGTCGCTGTCGCCGCGCTAATCCGGCCTGCGTCGGGTGTCCAGCCCCTTTGGGTAAAACCAGCAATGCCACACAAGTTGCGTATACCTCATAGGAAGCAGAGCTGCGTTTCTGCCCAAAATATAGTTATATCGGTTGTCTCTGTCGCACGCCGCACGAAAAGAAAACTTTACTCACCCTCATTTCTTTCACTTTCACGCGGTAGACACTCGTCCCCGGTGAGATGCTGTACCACTCAGGACGGCGCCCAGATCCCCGCTTTCCGGCTAGTACAATAAAGGTTTGACGGCCCAACCCGCATGACGGCTCACAAATCGCTTCAACTAAAAACATTCCTGCTGATCGCCGTGATGGTCATCGCCGGGCCGCTGGGCAATGTACTGCTGAGCAAGGGCATGAAACAGGCCGGCAAGCTTTCCCTTTGGCCGGCGGCCGCGGCTATGCACACCATTGGCTCTGTTCTCAGTACAGTGCCTCTCTGGCTCGGCATCGCGTCCTTGCTCACCTTCTTTGTTGCCAATGTATTGGTGCTCTCCTGGGCTGACTACAGCTACGTACAGCCTGCTTCGTCGGTGGGTTACGGCGTATCGGCGCTGCTCGGCTTCCTCATGCTGGGGGAACCCGTCTCTCCGTTGCGCTGGTTGGGGATTGCGGTCATCTGCCTGGGCGTGTTTGTCGTCGGCCAGACTGACCCGCAAAGCCCGGAGCGCACCTAGTTTGGTCGAAGTCATTCTCTTTATGCTCATCGTCGTCGCCGGTACCGGCGGCGAGCTCTGCGTTTCTCGCGCTATGAAAGCCGTTGGCGAGGTAAGCGATTTTCGCCCGCGCGCGATCGTCCATGTCATCCTCCGCGCCCTGCACGTAGGCTGGATGTGGGCCGGCGTAGGCTTGATGGCCCTTGCCTTCTTCTCCCTGCTGGGCGCCCTCTCGTTCCTCAACGTAAGCTTCGTCGTGCCCGTCACCGCGCTCAGCTACGTCGCCGGAGCGCTGGGAGCGGTATTCTTTTTGCGTGAACGGGTAAGCCCCCGGCGCTGGCTCGGCGTGGTGCTCGTTTCCCTTGGGGTCACGCTGGTCTTTTTGGGCAACCGATGAATCCCTCCATCACAGGTCGCGGCACGCAAAGCATCGCCTTGCGCGAAATCGTTATGCTGGCCATCGATTCCTTCCGCTTGAACCAGGTCCGCTTCGCCCTGACAGCGCTGGGCATGGTCATCGGCACTGCATCGCTCATCCTGGTGGTCACTATCGGTCTGTCTGGCCGGCGATACGTGCTGACCTCCATCCAGAACATCGGCACCAACCTCATATGGGCGGAATACGCGGGCCTCACCGACGCCAGCTCCGCCTCGGTGCGGGACTATCTCACTGTCGACGATATGCGGGCCGTGCAGCAACAGATCCCTGGCATCCAGGCCGCCTCCCCGGTGCTGAACCTGCATCAGTTTTTTACCAGCGGCGGCGGCAAAGAACGAGATGTCCTGATTCTCGGGGTCAGCCCGGAGTACGCCGACATACGCCGCCTTTACCTGATTTCCGGGCGCTTCTTCGATGAACAGGATTCTTTAAGCCACAGCAAGGCCGCTCTCGTGACCGAGAAGTTTGCCCTTACGCAGTACGGCAATCTGAGTGAGGCAGTCGGCAAAACCCTCGCCATCTCCAACGTGCCTTTTGTGATAGTCGGCGTGTTCCGCGAGCGCTTCGAGACCTTCGGCCAGTCGGAAATAGTAGATGAAACCGTGCTCATCCCCTACACCGTGGCCCGCTATTTCACCGGAACCGATGCCGTCAACCAGATTTACTTCTCCATGGCAGATCCCAGTGGTGTGCCCTGGGCCACCGATGCCATCAAAAGCACGATCAAATCGAGACACCGGTCTGAATCTGTGTACGAAGTCGGCAATCTGGCCGAGGTGCTGTCCATGGCCGGCAAAACTGCAACCGCTTTCAGCATCATTCTGCTGCTTTTCTCGCTGGTCACCCTCCTGGTCAGCGGGGTGGGCATCATGAACATCATGCTCGCCACCGTGCGCTCCCGCATCCGCGAAATCGGTATCCGCAAGGCTTTGGGAGCCACCTTCCGCGAAATCCAGCTCCAGTTTCTTGCCGAGGCGGTGCTGATCTCGCTCAGCGGCGGGGTGGTGGGCACGGTGCTCGCCATGTTGCTGCCCCTATCCATCGCTTTCTTCACCGATTACCGCCTGCAGGTTTCCTGGATCTCGGCGGTGGTTGCCATTCTGGTTTCCTGCGCCGTAGGAGTCGCCTTTGGCACCGTGCCCGCCATTCGCGCCGCGCGCATGGACCCGGTAGAATCTCTAAAGTACGAATGAACAGTCGGGTTGCGCGACAAAAATTTCTGATTGCACTTGTCGCATCTGCGGTATATCCTAAAAGAGCGTCGAATACGATTTTGGTTCTCAGCTCGTTCTGCTCTAGGAGTCCGCACTACCTGCAGATACCCCGATTGAATTCAGCGTCATCTCGTTACTAAGGAAGAAACAATGGAACAAGGTACAGTGAAGTGGTTCAACGATGCCAAGGGGTTCGGCTTCTTGAGCCGTGCAAATGGTGAGGACGTTTTCGTGCACCACACAGCGATTCAGGCAAACGGCTTCCGCACTCTTCAAGAAGGCCAGGCGGTTCAGTTCAACGTAACCAAAGGCCCTAAGGGTTGGCAGGCAGAGAACGTTCAGGTTCTGTAGTCTGTAGTCAGCTTCAGCGGGGAAAACGGGTCGGCCGTTTTCCCCGCAGCTTCCAGCAAGTGTTGCCCGCATCATGCAGTGGTCCCCTCTGCCCAGTCCTATTGTGCCCGGCTTATCAGCCCGCGGCCTTTCCCCCCAAAATCCAAATACGGCACCGCGGCGCCTGCCAAATAGCCTGTTCTCGCGACCTTCTCCACCTAGGCCGAAAAATGCTCTAAGATCGCTTCAAGGAGAACTCATGTACAGAGCTGCTGTCCTTTTGCTGCTTGCCTCGTGTGGCATGGCTGTTGGTTGCGAAACCGGGAGCACCGCCCAGAATGTCAGTACCACGGGCTGGCAGGGCCAGAAAGTCGGCAAGAGTTCAAATATCAAGAACGGCCCCGTCCCGGGTTCCACCACCGGCACTCCGGGCGATGTGCAGGATCCTCAGCCTAAACCGCCGCAGGACGAACCGAAGGCGACCCAAAACCTCGACAGCGACTAGCGAGCCCGGTGTGGCTGCTAGACTCGGATTGAAACTTACATCACTGACTTAAATCACTGAATGGAGCACTGCATGGCTGAAGGGGAAGTTACGATCACGGTCCGTCCCAATGGACCATTTCGCGTAGAGGGTCCAATCAAGCTGGTCGACTACGACGGCAAAATCATCGATACCACAGGTAAGCCCGCTGTCTCGCTCTGCCGTTGCGGCGCCTCTGCCAACAAGCCCTTTTGCGACGGCATGCACTCCAAGATCGGCTTCCAGGCCGCCGCCGCAGTTGTCCCCGAGTCTGCAGAAAAAGGCTGATCCGCGA
>CAZZVD010000233.1:0-8730 GCA_964657465.1 uncultured Acetobacteraceae bacterium
TCCGGTGCTTCTGCCGGTGGTCAGCGCCAGGGCAGCACCTGGTATCTGCTGGACGCCTTATACTCAGGTCGCCTCTCCGCGTCGCAGAAGGTACCAGGCACTCTACAGCAGCTGAAAGCCTTTAGATAGAATCCAGGCTGGTCGGTGTAGCCGCACTGGATCTTCGTCGATCCATGCAGACCCATCACTCGATGTGCAATCACTCGATTGAAGCGCGCATCGCATGTGTATCGCAGCCCTGAACCGTTTGTTTTTTTGGGCTCCCGCACTTTCGACTACCACAGGCCTTCTAGACAACACAATTTTGGGAGGGAACTCCATGATCACCGCCACCTTTCACACGTCATCGATGCGCGAAATTGTAAGTGTTTGCATAAACACTATTCTTCTTCTCGTGATCGCGGTTTATGCCCCCCAGGCACTCTGGTCTCAGGCAACTGGCTCCATCATTGGGACCGTGGAAGACTCCAGTGGCGCCGTGGTGGGAGGGGCGACTGTCAGCGCCACTAATGTGGATACGCAGATTTCCAAAGCAGTGGTCACCACTGGGGCCGGCACGTTTACCATTTCCAACCTGGGCGTGGGGAAATACAACGTCACTGCCCAGTCGCAAGGCTTTTCCACCTCGCACATCGATGCGGTCACGCTCGACGTGAGCCAGACCCGCAACATTGACTTCAAGCTCGTTCCTGGCGGACAAAGCGATACCGCCATTGTGACCGCCGCCCCGCCGCTGCTCAATACCACTGATCCGTCGCTGGCAGGGCTGGTATCAGAGCAGCAGGTACAGACCTTGCCGCTCAACGGCCGCAGCATTCAGAACCTGGTCATGCTGCAACCTGGCATGGCTCAGGACAACAACGGATCGATGGGTTGGTTGTCGCCGCAATGGATCGGCAATGGCAACCGCGGCGAAACGGAGGTCGCCACCCTCGATGGATCCGACGCTACCGATGAAGAAATGGGCACCATCCAGTTTTGGAACTTCAACCTGGATGCCATCGCGGAGTTCAAGGTACAGCAGGCCAATTACACTGCCGAGTACGGCCGCGGCGGCGGCACCATCACCCAGATGGTCAGCAAGTCAGGCACCAATCAATTTCACGGCTCCGCGTTCGACTTCGTCCGCAATGCCGCGCTCGATGCCAGCAATTATTTTTCGACCACCGGTCCTGCCCCTTTCCAGCGCAACGAGTTCGGCGTGACCATTGGCGGCCCCATCATTCGCAACAAGACCTTCTTCTTCGGGGAATATGCCGGCTTTCGTCAGCGCCTGGGCGAACCGACAACCATGAACGTTCCCACCGCAGACGAGCGCTCCGGCCTGGTCAGCATCAATGGCTACAACTACCACGTGCCCCTCAACTCGGTAGCGGCGGGCATCCTGGCCAAATATCCGCAGGCCAACAATCCGAATGGTATCTACGGCGCCAACACTTACACCACGCAATTCAAGCAACCGCCCGATGTCAATCAATTTTCGGTCCGCATCGATCATCACATTTCAGAAAACGATTTTCTGTTCGGCCGTGCTTCTTACATCAATAACGAATCAAAAGAAACCGACGCAGTGGCGGCCATTGAGGATCCTTCCTTTTCGGCGACCCAGATGAACAATCCTCGCAACTTCGCAGTGAGTGAAACGCATCTTTTTTCTCCCAACCTCATCAACCTCGCCCTGTTTACGGCCAACCGGCAGATCGAAGCGAACCTGCCGCCTTCGCAGGCCTACACGCAGACCACCTTCTCTGACGGCAGCTTATCTACCTGGGGCCCTGACACGTTCATCACCAAATACGTAGAAACCTATTACGACCCTTCTGACAAGATCACCTGGACCAAAGGAAAGCACAACCTGAACATGGGCATTGAATACCGCTACGGTCAGGACAATGGATTTGGCGTCACCAGCGCCGGCCCAAACGGCGTGTACACATTCAATGCCAACACTGCCCTGACGCAGACGCTCATCTCGACCGATGGAGGACCGGCCATTGCCGCTGGTTCGCCCAGCCCCAGCGGTCTTATCAGCATGATGGAGGGCACGCCGATCACCTACAACCGTGCGACCACTCTTCCCGGCTTTGGTCCGGCGGGCGGGGGGGGTACGCACTGGGGGCTTCGTGAGTGGCATCTTGCCACCTACCTGCAAGACGATGTGCGCTTCACCCCCAGGCTCACAGTCAACCTGGGGCTGCGCTATGAGTATTCATCCGTGCCCTACGAGATCAGAAAGCGTCTTGGTGGCATCATCGATCAGGGCGATCTTTACGGCCACTTCGTGTTGAATCCCGATCCTTTGTATACCCCGCAAAAGGCGAACTTCGCCCCCCGCCTTGGGATCGCTTATCGCGCCACTGCCAAAACAGTGGTTCGCGGCGGCTTTGCTGTCTTCACCAACTCCATCCCCACCGTCTATCCCGATCAGGCCGCCGTCAACCTGCCCATGGCCAGCCTGAGTGTGCTCAACAACCCAACTTACTCGTTGACCCCGCTCCCCGTGACCTTGCCGGCACTCACCAGCAGCACCGGCGCAGTGATGCCTCCCAACGGCGACACCACAAAGATCCCGGCAAGAACTCCTGTTAACCTGGCGCCGATCGCGGCAGAGATCGGCTCCATCGCTGGCGACTGGCCTTCAGACCGCCTTAAGAATGGCTACACGCTGACCGGCAATCTGACGCTCGAACAGCAGATCCCCGGTGACATGGCGCTGCAGATGTCGTATGTAACCAACAACAGCAATAATCTTTACAACACGGGCTATCCCAATGCCTACAACTCGCCGGAAGCAGAGTATGCACCGTTCACGGCGGTAACCCCGGGGCTGGGCGAGGTCCAGCTCTTTTACAACCAGGGTCTGTTCCACTACAACGCGCTACAGGTGCAAATGCGCAAGATATCGCCGCTGCACGGTCTGCAATACCAGTCCTCATATACCTGGTCGAAAGATATGACCGATTCAGACGCAGTGTGGAGCGCTTCGGGCACCAATGGAGCTGTCAGCCTCAATAACCCAACCTGCATCAAGTGTGAATATGCGCGGGCTAGCTATAACGTGGGCCAGCGGTTTGTAGCCAACTTCAGTTACAACGTGGCTGGGCATTGGAAATTTATTCCGACGACCCTAAGCAGCGGTTGGCAGACACTGGGTATTTTCAGCGCCCAGACCGGCTTTCCGTTCACGATTACAGAGCCCTACGGAACGCTGCAATACGGCTATGACAGCCTGAACGGCGCAGGAGTGCGGCCCAACCAGGTCAAGGCTCCTACGGTAAGCGCACGCGGGGTACCGCAGTTTCTTTCCAGCGATGTGATTCAAAACTCCGGCAATTACTTCAGCAGTGAAACGACCCTTGCTGCCAATGGCAACACCGTACAGATAACTCCTGGAACGCTCGGGCGCAATACACTAGTGGGGCCAAACTGGTGGAACGCCGACTTCTCACTCATCAAGAACACCCAATTGACGGAATGGCTCAGAATGGAATTTCGCTCAGAGTTCTTCAACATCTTCAACCACGCCACGTTCAATACGCCCAGCGGTGTAATCGGCAGTAGCAGCTTCGGTCTCAGCACCGCCACTCAAACGGCCGAGCGTCAGATCCAGTTTGGCGCGAGGTTCATTTACTAATCGCGCCGTCTTGCCCAGCTTCCATACAGGGGGTGATCCGCTCAAGCCTTGTTCCGGCTTGAAAAGCTCACCCTCTGCGCGGGACGAGGTTGAGCCCCAACACTTGAGTGGATAAACTTTTGCGCTTTGCACAAAAATGGTTTTTGTGTTCTCAACGCTCTTCAGCTGCAATGAAGCGGCTGCCCCTGAAGGCTGTCGTTCGATAAGCGTTTTCCGTGTACCTGGTTATCGCGAAGGACTGATATGGCAATTGAAGATGATCGTCAGCTTGGCATGGACCGTAAAATCACCCGCAGGGATTTCCTCAACGGCGTCGCGATCACGTCAGGAGCCGCGCTTGCCTGTCCACATCTCGCCTGGGCATCGCTCCAAGAGCCTCCGCCTGTTGGCCTTAGGGACTATCCACCCGCGCTGACCGGAATGCGGGGCAGCGGCTACCCCCGCGCTTACAGTACGGGACACAGCATCCGGGATGGCAAGTTCTGGTCAGGAACTCCTTCTCCTCTGGACATCCAGGAAGCCTACGACCTGATCGTGGTTGGCGGTGGAATCAGCGGATTGACTGCTGCCTACCTCTACCAGAAGCGGCACGGCTGGGACAAGAAAGTTCTAGTGCTCGATAACCATGACGATTTCGGCGGCCACGCCAAACGTAACCAGTTCACCTTCGGCCAGGATCTTCGCTTATCCAATGCGGGTACTTTCGACCTCGCCGCCGGCAGAACCACGGTGCAGCGGGAGGTGCTGGCCGACCTTGATATCGACATTGCGACACTAACGAAAAAGAATGTCAACACTCGCTTTTATTCTTCGCTGGGTATGGGCCAGGGCGTCTTCTTTGACAAGCAGACCTTTGGCGTAGACAAGCTGATGAAGAGCCCGGTTCCATGGACCGACTTCACCTATCTTTATGAGCCCAACCAACCGGCGGATGCCGAAGAGCAGTGGAAGCAATTTCTTGCGGAAGCTCCCCTCTCTGAGACGGCGAAAAAAGATGTCTATCGGCTGTACCACGAAAAGAAAGACTATCTGCCGCATCTTAGCTACGATGAAAAGCTGGCTAAGCTCGATAGCATCAGCTATCAGGACTTCCTGTTGCATGTGGTCGGATGCGACCCCATGGTGTGCGCTTTTTTACGCGACAAAACCTTCGGCGACGGCCGCGGCATCGATTCCACACCCGCGCTGCTCGCACATCAGCGTTTCGGGCTTCCCGGTTTCCAGGGCATGGTGCTCGAATTGGAACCCGGCGCCGAAGAGGCCACCTACCATTTTCCTGATGGCAACGCGACAGTCGCTCGGCTGTTGGTGCGCAAGCTGGTCGCCGGGGCACTCGCCGGCAGCACCCTGGATGACAGCATCATGGCACGCGTTGACTACTCCACGCTCGATCGCCCTGGCCAGAGTTGCCGCATCCGCTTGAACAGCACCGCGGTCAAAGCAGTCAATCTTGAAACCGGTGGCAAAGCAACTGGGGTCGCGGTCGAATACGCGCGCGACGGCAAGCTTTATCGCACCACCGGCACCCATTGCGTCATGGCTTGCTGGAACTTCATGATTCCTTACCTGTGTCCCGACATGCCGGCGGAGCAGAAGGATGCGCTGGCGTATAACGTTCATACGCCAAACCTTTGGGTGAACGTCTGGTTGCGTAACTGGAAAGCGTTCCACAAGGCCGGCATAAACTTTATCAACGCGCCCACCGGATATTTCTCGCAGATTATCCTAGAGCACCCCATTTCCGTTGGCGGGTACCAGCATTCCCAAACGCCCGAGAACCCCATCGTGCTGACCATGCTGCGCGCCTACGTACGCCCAGGGTTGCCGATCAAGGATCAGTTTCGGTTGGGCCGGATGGAGATGTATTCCACCACCTTTGAAGATTTCGAGCGGGAGGCTCGCGAACAACTGGGCAGGGCTCTCGGCTCTTACGGGTTTAGTCCAGCCGACGATATCCTAGGCATCACGGTTAACCGCTGGGGGCATGGCTACTCATACTGGTACTCGCCCCTTTATGACGAGTTCCTGAAAACCGGGGGAGAAGCGCCGCATCTGCGCGCGCGCCTTCCTTTCGGCAACATCACCATTGCTAATACAGACTCTGCGGGTATATGCGGTACAGGTCTGGCGATTGACATGGCAGCTCGTGCGATCGACGAGCTTACGTTCGGTTGACCGGGCTGCGAACACACTCTTTATAATCTGTAGCGAAGTAAGAATCATGTTCCTTTCCTGGCTTTGTGAAAGGTTAATATAATCACCTGCTTGGTGGAGAGATACAAAATGGCGGATAGTGTTTCGGCGTAAGTTTCTGCAGTCCAGTGCCATCACGGCAAGTCTGTTGTCACCGGCAGCCAAAGCGATCATGCTGCAGCCGCAGGTCCAGTCACTCCCAGCCAAACCCGTGGGGTCGAGTGACAGGCTGCTTAGGCATCATCGGTATCGGCATGGAAGGTTCCGGCGTCTTATCGAGTGCTGTCTCCCTGCTGGTGCGGAGTGCGTCGTCGGGGACCTGATGGTACATCTGGTCAGTGCCATGCTCTTTACCCTTGATTGGAATGAGCCTTCCCGTTCTGCTCTCTCACTCGGGGGTTATCTTTCGCTGAAAAGATGGTCGCGACATGCCTGACCTGCAGACCGTTTTGTTCGATTATCACGGTCTCCCTGTTTACATCCGTCTGGGCCAAAGTACAGAAACGCCGGAGATCGCCCGCTACATGGGCCCAAGGGGGTTCTTGAAACGACCGAGTTCGGCATCCAGTATTCCCCGCAGGCTGGCATCGATACGGCGCCGAGCTACTACGACCAGGGCTTCCCGGAGAAGATGCGTCGCTGAGTACGCTCGCGCGTGGCATGAAAAGCACGATCCAGAAGCCCGCAAAAGGACGCTTGCCGAAAAAAAGGTGTATTCGGGCGACAGCTGGGATGATCTCAGGCCGCATATCTCAACCTTCCTTGCAGCCGTTAAGAGCCGCAAGCCGAATGTCGAGAATGCCGTCTTTGGCAACCACGCTGCGATCGCCTGCCACATGGCAAATCACTCCTACTTGCGCGACGAGCGAGTGTTCTTTGACCATGCTACGCATGCGCTCAAAAGCTGACACTTCAGGATCCGCGACAGACGAAATAACCACCGAACTCCGCAGTGTCGTCAGCGGGGTTATTTTGACCGTCCCTCATCTCCCCGTCCCTCATCTCCCTTGAGTTTGGCCGAACCCATGAGCGCGTATATGGTTGCGGTGCGCTGACCGCCGCAATCAGATCCGGCAACAGATAAGTTTTTACGTCCGAGGCCAACTGCCCGCAGCGCCCGCTCAGCGGACTGTTATCGATCTCCAGCAGACCGTCTCCGGTATAACGTGTGAGAGCATGCCACCGTGAGAGCGCGTACCGGATGGCGCCGGCGATCTGGCTCTTGGCAGACATGCTCTTGCATACCTTTTCCATCCAGTCTCGCAGACTATCCAGTAAGCGCCTGGCGAACGCTTGTGCATATCGGGGAGCTCTCAACGACACAAAAGCGTCCCTCGAAACAATCAGCGTTGCGGCCATCCTGGAGCAGCTCGCCTTAGGGTATTATTTCTGGTGTGAAGCCTGTTACCGGCGATCAAGCATCGCAGATGCTAGAGGCTCTCATCTCTCAAGCGTCGCATAATCCCGCCGCATTGATGGCCTTGGCGAACCATCTCGTGGCGAGCGGCGAACACGACCGGGCCGTCTCGCTAGCACGGCAAGCCCGCACCCTTGCCTCCGCCAAACCCGAGATCCATTTGCAGGCAAGCGAGTTGTTGAACCTGAATGTTGCCCGATGGCATTTCTCTATCGTTCACGATGAGGTTCGGAATGCGGCATTTGACGAAGCTCTTCGCCGTATCGTTCGACCGGGAACACGCGTGCTCGACATCGGATCAGGCACCGGGTTACTGGCGATGATGGCAGCTCGTGCTGGCGCGAGCAGGGTGATCAGTTGTGAGGTAAGCCCAGCCGTCGCTCAAGCCGCCCGGGAGGTTGTCGCAGCTAATGGTTTCTCGGATCGGATTCGGATCATTAGCAAGCATTCAGACGCTCTAGACTTAAAGCATGATGTGGGAGGCCTCGTAGACGTTGTTGTTTCCGAGGTCATCAATAGGGACCTTATCGGTGAACACGTGTTGCAGGTGATGGAAGGAGCACACCGGTTTTTGAAGGCAGGGGGTTGCATCATTCCGGCGCAAGGCTCAGTGCGCGTTGCGCTGGCCAACTACTCTGGCCTGCAAAGAATGTGCATGGGAGCCATACAAGGTTTCGATCTCTCACCGTTTAATCAGCTCGCTCCCACTTGGCTCAACATCAAACCTCATGATCGAGGCGTGACCTTGCTGAGTGAAGCCACAGACTTATTCACCTTCGACTTTGCCTCCGGCGGCCCCTTTCCCGAAGCGCGTTCCTCTGTTTCACTAGCTGCTCAAGGAGATAATGCCAACGGAATTGCTCAATGGATCTGCCTGACCATGGATGCCACTGGCAGATATGAAAATCACCCGATGGGGCACGCGGCAACCTCAAACTGGGCAGTCCTCTTCTATCCCTTCATCGAGGGTTTTCACTGCCTGGCGGGCGAAGCCATAAAGATATGCGGCTCCCACAATCGCGACCGTCTGCGTATCTGGGCTGACAAATCTGCTCATTGAGTGCCCGTGTCGATTGTGCCACAGAGCCAGCTACGCCACCTCTGCGGTTGCTGCGACGGTGGCATCCTGCGTGGTAGTAGGCTGAACGTCGGCCTTCTCTGCTGCCTGTTCCGGTGGGACAACGGATTTTCGATTGCAGAATGAAGCAGTGCGGATGTCTGCTTGACGACTTCAAGGCTTTCAAAAGAGCATGACAGGCGGGGGATGAGGGACGGACGAAATAACCCCGCTGACGACACCGCGCGGAGTTCGGTGGTTGTTTCGTCTGTCGCGGATCCCCTACCTTGATCTTTTGCGCCAGAGCATTGAGACCCGCATCTATGGGAAGCTGCTCTCCGTTACACAGAGTTGAATCCAGTCCGCGCTGGCCCCGTTGCTAAAGCCGAAAACTGGGAATGGTCCAGCACCTGCGCACATTGCGGTACA
>CAZZVD010000234.1:0-3467 GCA_964657465.1 uncultured Acetobacteraceae bacterium
TGTTGTTGAAGCTGATAAAGCTTCGTCATTTCGAGGCGCAAATAAGAGGCCATGCTGTGCTGCTCCCGGTTCCAGCGCTTCAGGAGCACGTAGGGATAGAGGCCATTACCCTGAAGGTATTTCGGCTTGCAGTTGGTGAAACCGGGGAGACGGCCGAACCGTCGCCAGTCCGCCGCGCTAGGGTCCGCCTGGTATCGCCGTGCAAGGGTCTGGGCGACGAAGGTGGACAGGTAAGCTGGGTACAAGTCGTCGTGCTTCAGCCATGCCTGGAAATTGCCGGGGCTGGTTTCCACCACGGCGCACGGTTCGTAGCCATCAGCGGCAAGCCGGTCCACCGGTTCCTGGCTGAGGTCGTCGAGCACGGTAAAGCGATGCTCTCCCGATGGCCGGATGTAGATGTGCGCTCCCTTCGCGTTGTGGGCTCTGAGGAGCGGAATACGTGACAGCACGTTCGCCGCGGACAGATTCGCAAGACCAGGGAGCATTCCGCGATCTGTAAGGATGCCGATGTCGTAGGCCGGCGCGTGCAGTGCGGCAAGAGTGTTGTGGACTGCAATGAGGGTTCTGTCCATCTTCGGATGCCTCAAGAAAAAAATGGAGTTGCCAAACTCACCCTGAATAGTGCTAGGATGCCTGTATTGAAATGTACAACTCACAACGTCGGATCCGCAAGGGTCGTTCTTGGTGTGAGAGTGCGGGGCTAAACGTGTCGGCTTATATATTCCATTAATGAAGAGTACATTGCAAAAAATATGAATAATCAAGACTCTCATAGCGACGAAAAGCAGGAAAGGTTGAAGGAGAAGCTACGCGACGAGCTTGGGCCAGTGATTGTCTGTCTGCTCGACAGGTCGAGCGGCCTTGAGGACATCATCGTGAATGAAGATTCGCGCATCTGGGTGAAGCGCAACGGGTCTCCCTTTGAGCAGGTCGGGGAGCTATCGAGCCGCCAAGCCCGCGGCGCGATGATGACGATCGCCTCGATGCAGAAAACGACTGTGACGGAACTGCGGCCCGTGCTGGAGACGCAGATGCCAATCTGGAAATTTCGCTTTGCCGGCTTGATTGAGCCGGTGGTGCCTTCGCCCTCCTTCGCCATTCGTGTGAAGTCGGATAGAAAGCGGAGTCTCAGGGACCTACAGAGGCAAGGCATTCTCACGAAAAAGGATGACCCCCGCAATCGCCGCTGCCTGCAGGAAGAATTTATTGCCACAGTCAAGGGTCTGGATCACATGGAGGCCATTCAACGGGCCATCCTTGCGCGCAAGAACATCCTGATCGTCGGCGGTACCGGTGCGGGCAAGACAACGATCGCCAACGCAATCCTCGAAGAAATCGGCGCGCTCACTCCCTGCGATCGCGTTCTCGTGATTGAGGACACGCCGGAACTCCTTCTTGATTCGGCGAACAGCCTGAGCATGTTGGCGACAACCGAGTTCGACCAATTGAAGTGTCTTAAGGTCGCGCTGCGGTTTAAGCCGGATCGGATCGTAGTTGGTGAGGTAAGGGATGGTGCTGCTGCGCTTCCGTTGCTGAAGTCATGGAATACGGGACACCCAGGCGGTGTATCCACCCTCCATGCGAATAGTGCAGCTGAGGCGCTCGATCGGCTAGAGAGTCTGGTACGCGAAGCCACCGACGCTCCGCAACAGCGAATGATCGGGAGTGCCGTCGATATCGTGATTTCGGTGGCCAACGATCCCGTTGCTGGCCGAAAAGTTCAAGAGGTTGCCGTCGTTACTGGCTATCAGGACGGACGTTACCTCCTGACGCAAGTCTGAAGTGGTGGTTCTGTGCGGTCTGGCAGGACTGAATGAGGGCCGCGAAAGTCAGTTGTCTTTCGCAAACACGTGCCGAAGGGTACTGGAGGAATTACATGAATCAAATGCGTTCTTTTCTTGTGAGGCGGCAGAGGACCCTTCGGGTGGCCCTGATGCTCGCTTTCGCGCTAGCGGCCGGTTCTGGCGCGTTCGCAGCCGAAGCCGGAAACAACCTGCCGTGGGAAGGCCCTTTGACGACACTCGTCACGTCGCTCACGGGGCCGGTCGCTTACGCAATTTCTGTCGTCGCAATCGTGGCGCTCGGCGCGACGCTGGCTTTCGCCGGCGGCGAGATGGGCGAGACGATGAAGCGGCTCCTTCACGTCGGCATCGCTGTGTGCTGCGTGGTCTTTGCCGCACAGGTGATGACCTCGTTTATCGGCCAGGCTGCGGAGATCGCCTCATCTCAGCCGGCCCATACAATTGCAGCCCGCGCGTTCGTCGTAAGAGGCTGATTTCAGAACCCTATAGGGGATGGTTGAAAGCTCGACCATCCTCACTTTTTCGGAGACAAGTATGACCGAACCCGAGCAGACGATTATGCGGACATCCCTCAGCAGACCACAACAACTGCTTGGCGGCGACAGGGAGATGGTCATTATGGCCGGCTTGGGCGCGGCGATGATGGCGGTGAGCGTAATGACCTTTCTCTCCTTTCTGCTCGCAATCACGAGCTTCTGGGTGGTGGTTGCTGTGCTAGCGAAGATCGCCAAGGCCGATCCAATGATGCGAAGGGTCTACAGCCGACACCTGCAGTACAAGGATTTCTATCCCGCCAAGAGCGGGGTCGCTGCGTTCGGCAAAACGCCGAAGAGGGGCTGGAAGTAGAGATGTTTGGAGAGACGCGGCAACAGCCAACCGGATTGGCGGACTTGCTCCTTTGGTTTGGGCTGGTCGATGACGGCATCGTGTTGCAGCGGGATGGCTCGTTCTTGGCGGCCTGGCAGTATCGGGGGCCCGATCTCCAGTCGGCAACTCACTCGGAGATGGCCGCGATCGCGCGGCGGTTAAACCGGATTCTGCGGCTGGGAAGCGGCTGGATGATTCAGGTCGATTCCTTCCGTTCGTTTTCAAGCGGGTATTCAACCCCGGGCGCCTTCCCAGATCATGTCACTGCTCTCATCGACCGGGAACGGCGGGAGCAGTTCGTGTTGGAGGGAAGCCATTTCGAGAACGAATACTTTATGGCCCTGACGTATATGCCGCCGATCGCGGCGTCGGAGAAGCTCCAGGGTTTCATGATGTCTGGATCGCACTCCGAGATAAACGAAGGGGCGAACGTGGGCGCGGAGGCGCTGCGATTCTTCAAAGCGAAAATCCGCCAGTTCGAGGATGTCTTCGCGGGCCAGTTTCCCGTATCGCGGCTGAAAGCCGTTGTTACGAGTCTTGGGGATGGGTACGAGCGGGTCGAGGACGAACTACTTACGTACCTGCGGCGGTGCCTGACCGGCATCAAAGGGCAGGTGCTGCAACCGGAGATTCCGGTATTCCTGAACGATCTGCTGGCGATGGAGGACTTCCGCGGCGGGACGGAAACTATGATGGGTGACCGTCACCTTCGCACACTTTCGCTTGATGCCTTTCCACGCTCGACCTACCCGGGCGCGCTCTCGGTGTTGGATACGGTGCCGTGCGAATATCGCTGGA
>CAZZVD010000234.1:3567-8495 GCA_964657465.1 uncultured Acetobacteraceae bacterium
TATGGACGACATGCTTGGAGAGTTCCGCAAGGTGCTCATCAACCGTGGATTTGGTGTAAGGGTTGAAGACATCAACGCGGTTGATGGCTTTTTTGGCACGATGCCCGGAAATGGTGTGGCACAGGTGCGCCGCGTCATCGCCCACACCCGCAACTACGTCGACCTGATGCCAATTTCGGCGGTTTGGGCCGGTGAAAAGATTAACCCGTCATCTCTTATGCCGGCCAACTCGGAGCCGCTGCTCTATGCGGCGACACAGGGCGGTGTGCCCTATCGCCTTAACCTGCACGATTACGATGTGGGGCACACACTGCTTATCGGTCCGACCGGAGCAGGCAAATCGGTGAGCCTTGCGTTATTCGTCTCCCAGTGGTTCCGCTACCCTGGCGCGCGCGTCTTCGCATTCGACAAAGGGCATTCCCTCTATGCCCTGACCAAGGCAGCCGGCGGCCGGTTCTATGACATCGGGGAAGGTGGATTGTCCTTTCAGCCTCTCCGCGATATTGACGACGAATCGGAGTTTGGGTGGGCACACGAGTGGTTGCAAACTGTGCTGCGAATGCAAGGGGTCGAAATAGGGCCAGCAGAGCGGCATACGATTCATCGCGCTCTCCAACAGCTTGCCAGTGCTCCACGCGAACGGCGAACTCTTACGGAGCTTGAGGCCAATCTGCAGGATGAAAAGCTCAAAGCCGGTTTGCAGCCTTATGTAATCGACGGCCCATTGGGCGGGTTGCTCGATGCGCGTAACGACCGCTTGGTAACCTCGCGATTCGTTGTCTGCGAAATGGAAAACCTCCTGAGTGGCTCCTACGGCGAAGCCACGGTTATGGCAGTCCTGCTCTATCTCTTCCGGAGAATGGAACGGACCTTGGATGGCAGTCCAACGCTTGTTCCGATTGATGAGGCGTGGCTCTTCCTCAAACATCCGGCATGGCGAGACAAGATCCAGGACTGGTTAAAGACCCTTCGCAAGAAGAACGCTGTCGTGCTGCTCTCAACCCAGAGCATGGCAGATGTCAAGGAGTCGCCGATCGCATCCGCGATCCTTCAGAGCACGGCAACGAAGATCTATTTGCCGAACAGCGAGGCCGGCAACGAAGGGATGCGGCAGTTCTATGAGTACGCTGGTCTCAACAGCCGCGAGATTGAGTTGCTACAGACGGGCACGCCGAAACGGGATTACTACGTTGTGCAACGTCTCGGCCGGCGAATGATCTCATTCCGTCTTGGCCCAGTAGCGCTAGCGTTCCTGGGAGTCTCTGGCCAGAAGGATAGAGCACGGATCGACGCCCTGGCGAGAGAATATGGCGATGGCTGGATTTCGGTGTGGATGCACGAAAGGAAAGTGGCAGGAAGTTGGATCGACTACTACGAAGGAGCAATCAAACATGCAATCCAGGTGGCTAGCTAAAAGGGCAAGCGCAGTCGTTTTGGTGGCTGTCACGGCGACTGAAACCGTCCATCCGGTCTTCGCTCACGCCGGCGTTCCGGGCGTTTTCGCGACGGAATATACACAACTGCTCAACTATGCGGAACTGGTCGGTCAACTGGAAAAGCAAGTCATGATGGTTGAAAATCAGCTCACCCAGATTGCCGACATGACAAAGCAAGGGGTCACGATCACCGATCAACTATTTGGCACGGTGGCCGCGGACGTCACTAATCTTCGCCAGGTCGTTAAGACCGGCGAAGCGCTTTCTTACACTATGAGCGATTTGGATGGATCTTTTCGAGCACGCTTTCCTGGGTACTCATCGACCACCAATTACGGCCAGTCTTACCAGACCTGGAGCCAAACTAGTCTTGACAGCACTCTCGGAGCGCTGAACGCTGCCGGCCTGCAGAACTCGCAGTTCGACAGCGATGAAGCACTTTTGGAAACACTGCAGGGGCAAAGTCAATCAGCAGTTGGCAGAATGCAAGCGGCGGAAATTGGAAACCAGATCGCTGAGAATGAGGCCGAGCAGTTGATGAAGCTGCGGCAGTTGATGATGGCGGATATGCAGAGCAAGGCATCCTACCAGGGATCGCTCGTCCAGGCCGAAGCAACAAAGCAAGCGAATTCCGATTTGTTCTTCGGCCAAACTCAGGTGACGAGCGACGGCGTCTCGTTCTAAGAGGAGGGTGCGATGAAACAAAGGTGTGTTTGGTTGGTGGCTTCGGGTTTATCCATACTTGTGGGATGTCGTCATGTGGAACAGAGTCCGATTGTGACCGCGTTCCATAGTGCCGGGGGCGGGGACATCGATCAATCCAACCCCGATACTATCTCGCAGTTCCTAGCCAAACATGAAGATGTTCGGAAGCAGATCACTCCACTATGTGCTCAGCGTAAAGCGAACGCTCCAGCAGATTGGGGAACGACGGATGAGGGGAAGGTGTGCGCTGGAAACACCCGGGCCAACTTCTTCGGAAAACCGGCGCTCAAGTCGGACGATGTGCGATTTTAGGTGATGGATGCAATACAAGCATAGAATATGGTTCGTGGTGGTTGCCGCTCTCGCGTCGGCCACCACGGCCCATGCTCAAGCTCCTGTCGATGTTGGAGGGACGTTTCAGCAGATAGCGCAGGCGGCAAATGCGTGGATCCTGGCTATCACGCAGGAAGCCTCTTTCCTGTTTTACGTGCTTGCGGCATTGGACTTCGCGTGGGGAGCGCCGCAACTTCTGCGGGAGAGTGACTTCAACGGGCTATTCCTGAGTCTCATCAAGAAGCTGCTAGTAATCTCATTTTTCTACGCGGTGCTCATTAACGGCCAGACCTGGATACCAGCGATCGTCAACAGCTTCGCTGAACTCGGCGCGGCTGCGGCGGGTGTTCCGCTGGCGCAGAATCCGTCCGACATCATGACCCAGGGACTTCAAATTATCTCGGACCTTTTCACGAAAATTTCGGCGACCGACCTCCTGACCCAACCGGGCGGAGCCATAACGACGATATTGGCGGCCTGCATCGTCCTCGCTTCCTACATCATCATCACGCTCCACTACGTTGTTACCAAGCTTGAAGCCATCATCGTGATGTCTGCCGGCTATATATTTCTTGGGTTCGGCGGTAGCCGCTGGACTTCGCCTTATTTTGAAAGGTACATTTCTTTAGCTGTGAGCACGGGCGTTCGCCTGATGCTCATTTACCTGATGCTGGGAGTGTTTAGGACGGTTTCGAACAACTGGATTGCCGCGATGAACGGCTACACGGCCGATCAGCCAATCACCCAGATATTCCCCACGCTCATGTCGATGCTGCTATTTGCGTTCGCGTCCTGGATGATCCCGAAAATGGCTGCATCGATTGCCTCGGGAACCCTCGGTGCCGGGGCTGCGGACCTGGTTGGGATAGGCGCAGAGATCGCCAAAGGGGCGGCCCTCGGGGCGGCCACGGTGGCCGCCGTTGTAGCCACAGGGGGAGTAGGTGCGGTCGCCGGCGGTGCACTTGCAGCGACAGAAACGGCGGGTGCCATCGAGGGAGCGGGTGCCGCGACAACAGCCGCTTCCGCGGCTAGCGGCATAGGAGAGGCCGTTACGGGTGGGGCGAGCGCTCCCGCGCCACCTGTTTCCGCTGCGGGCGCGACGGGATCGCCCGATTCTCCTCCGGCTCCGCGCCGGCCCGAATCTTCGGAAAGTTCGACTGCCAGTCCCGATGCGCCTCCAGCGCCGAACACGGCCGCGAGCAGGGCCCGATCCCTGGCTACCCAAGCAAGCAGCATCAACGTTCCGCACGATGGCAACGGCCACGCACCATCGGCGCAATTGCGAATTGATAGGGAGGAATAATCAGGTGCCAGAAGCAGCTGAGGTGCAAACGCCGTACGTTCGCGCCCGACAGGAATGGGACGAGCGGTTTGGAGATCAAATCAAGAGCAAGAACAACTGGCGCCTAGCCGCCTTTCTGTCGATGGGGACGACCTTCCTTTGTGTGACCGGAATGGTCGCGATAGGCTATCGGTCAAATACCGTTCCTTACGTTGTCGCCCTCGACGACGTGGGGCGAGCCATTCCCGTCATCCCGGCAAAACAGGTTGCGGTGAAGGATGTGCGGCTTCAAGAGGCAGTGGTAGCGAGATGGATTACCGACCTGCGGACGATCGTCACCGACGCAGTAGCGCAAAGGCACTTGGTCGATGAGGTCTATGCCCAGACCGGGCAGAATTCGCCGGCGTCTGCCACCATCACCGACTTCTACTCGAAGAACTCGCCGTTCGATCTGCTAAGCAAACAGACCGTTGATGCCTCCGTCGAGTCGATCGTTCAACAGTCTTCGAAGACTTACGAAGTGGTTTGGGTGGATACGACGCGCGACCTCGGTGGCGAGTTCGTGGCCAGTCATCGCTATCGTGCGTTCGTCTCGGTGACAACGCAGGAAGTCACAGACGCAAAACAAGCTCTGGTCAACCCGCTCGGACTCTATGTCACGAACTTGACCTGGGGCGAAGTGGTGAGCACAGGGGACGCACAAACCACAAATGGAGGTTCGGGCAAATGATTTGGTTCGCGGCAATGCTGATGGCGGCCCAAGCAAGTGGAGGCACGGGGGCAACCGCCGCTCCCCAACCTGTCCCGGCTCTGACGGCACAGCAGAAGCAGGAGTTGTCGACCTACAACTTCAAGAGCGCGGGAGCAGCCCTGAATGCACAGACAAGTCAGCCGGCGAAAAAGCCAACTCCGCTCACTCCGATCCCTCCATTGCAAGTTCCGCCGATCGCAGGCCGTGGTCCGTCCGGGCAACCCTCCGGGGTTGGAGCTTCGGTGGTTGATAAAGGCTCGGCAGTTCCTCCTGGCTGGAAGCCTCCGCATGCAGAATTGAACGCCCCGGCTGTGAGCGCGGCAGCGGTTTCCCATCAATGGGAAACCGGCGGCGCCACTCCCACGCCTGGCAGCGATGGCCGGGTGGTCTATGTCTTCGGGCAGGGAATGCCGGTCATGGT
>CAZZVD010000235.1:0-8316 GCA_964657465.1 uncultured Acetobacteraceae bacterium
GCTAGGGTGCCCCATATCTCACGACGTTTTCCAGTCGGGAGATGTGGGAATTCACGGCTCTCCACCCAAAGTCCTTCCCAGCAACCCATTTCTGGCTAACGGAGGGACGGCGCCGCCGCTCTTGGGCGGCCATGCAACGGGACCGAATTGGCGGTATCCCGAAGCCCACTCCAGTTCTCGGCGACAATCAGGGAATTGCCGGGGTTGTGGGGGTCGTACCGCACCGAGGCGGGAAAGCCGAGCCGGCAATCGTAAATATTCACCAGGTGGCGAAGCATGGTGACATCCTGTGAGCACTCATACACCACCCCGGCCGCCTCATACTTGTAGAGGATGAGCTGCATGCCATTGGGCCGTCCGCTTTCCTCAGCGGTCAGGTCGGATATGTCGATTACGGTGGCGTCAATAATGCGGCCCTGCTGAACGAGCTGCTCCCGTCGCTTGCGTTCCGCTTCGTCAGGGCTTGGTTTGCGGCGCAGAAGAGCGTAGGCCGCCGCCCCGCCAAAGCAGACTCCAACGAAGGCAAGGCTGCCAAAAAGCTGGGAGTCGCGCAAAGGGAAGCTGTTCATTCACTCTCCAGCCAGGGAAGGGCTACACCTTGCAGAATATCGCAGGCAAACCCCCCATGGCATGCCATCCGGAGAGGTCTTGAGGGCACCGGACCCCAATCGGCAACAGTCCGGGAAAGCCGCTATACTTGCCGAAGATGTCCATACGTTTGTCTGCCCTGAAAAACCCGGCTACCGCCGTTCGCAGGCCCGCTTCCCAGAAAACTCCCCGCTTCGAAAGCCACACCCCGCGTATCCGCTCGACCACAGTTCTTTGTGTGCGACGCAACGGCAGCGTAGTGATGGCCGCCGATGGCCAGGTCACCCTGGGCGACAGCGTGATCAAACATTCGGCGAAGAAGATCCGGCGCCTTTATCAGGACAAAATCCTGGCCGGCTTTGCTGGTTCGACGGCGGACGCATTTTCACTGTTTAGCCGGTTCGAAGCCAAATTGGAGCAGTACGCTGGGAACCTGGGCCGCTCCGCCGTAGAGCTCGCAAAAGACTGGCGGACCGACAAGATGCTGCGCAACCTCGAGGCACTGTTGGTAGTAGCCGACTTGCAGCAGACCTTTCTCCTCAGTGGTTCCGGCGACGTGATTGAGCCGGATGAGGGCATCGCTGCGATTGGCAGCGGTGGCAGTTTCGCCCTGGCCGCCGCCCGCGCGCTGGTCCAGAATACCGAGATGCCAGCACGCGACATTGCCGAGAAGTCGTTGCGCATCGCGGGGCAAATCTGCATTTACACCAATGATCAACTGACGATTGAAGAACTCCACGGCTAGAGTGGCTTCCACCGCCTAAAAGGAGTAGATACTATGGCGATTTTTCTCCCAGGAACCGCAGAAGAGCTTGAGCTTTCGCTCGAAGACCTGACCCCTCGCGAAATCGTAGCCGAGCTGGATAAACATGTCGTCGGCCAGCGTGCCGCCAAGCGCGCTGTGGCCATTGCCCTGCGCAATCGCATGCGCCGGCAAAAGCTGCCGCCCGATATCGCCGAAGAGATCATGCCGAAGAACATCATCATGATTGGCCCGACGGGCGTGGGCAAAACCGAGATCGCGCGCCGCCTCGCTAAGCTGACCAATTCACCTTTCATGAAGGTGGAGGCCTCAAAGTTTACCGAGGTCGGGTACGTGGGGCGCGACGTGGAATCGATGATTCGGGATCTGGTTGAGATCGCGGTCGACATGGTGCGTGAAGAGAAGCTGGAAGAGGTGGAGGACCGCGCCGAGCTCAACGCAGAAGAACGCCTGCTTGACTTGCTGCTGCCGCCTTCGCCGGCGCCTGCGGCCACACCCGCCGCACCGGCGGGCCCCGTCGTGATTGACGGAAGCAATTTCCCGCCGGCCAGCCAGGAAAGCCACAATCGCACCCGCGAAAAGCTGCGCCAACAGTTTCGCGAAAGCAAATTGGATGACCGCACGGTGGAGATCGACGTGCGGGAACGCAGTACTCCTTCGTTTGAGATCATCTCCAACCAGGGCGTCGAAGATATGGATATCAATCTCAAAGACGTGCTGCCCAACCTGTTCGGCCAGCGCACCAAGAAGCGCAAGATGAAGGTGGGCGAGGCGTTCGAGTACCTGGTGCAGGAAGAAGAGACCCGGCTGATCGACATGGACCAGGTGACGCGCCTGGCGGTCGAGCGGGTAGAAAACTCGGGCATCATTTTCCTGGACGAGATCGACAAGATTGCCGGGCGTGAGGGTGGTCATGGTCCGGATGTTTCGCGTGAGGGCGTACAGAGAGACATTCTGCCCATCGTCGAAGGAACGACCGTCAACACCCGCTATGGCATGGTCCGGACGGACCACATCCTGTTTATCGCTGCCGGTGCTTTCCATGTATCGAAGCCGAGCGATCTGATCCCTGAGTTACAGGGACGCTTTCCCATTCGTGTGGAGCTCCAGTCGCTCACGGTCGAGGATTTTGTGCGTATCCTGACGGAGCCCAAGTCGTCCCTGACCAAGCAATACACGGCGTTGCTCGAGACCGAGGGGCTGAAACTCCGTTTTACCAAGGAGGCTTTGGAAGAGTTGGCGCGGTTTGCCTTCCGCGTGAATGAGACGACGGAGAACATCGGTGCGCGCCGCCTTCACACCATCATGGAACGAGTGCTGGACGAGATCAGCTTCATGGCGCCCGACATTATGAAGGGACAAGCCAGCCAGGGATCGCTGCTCGACATAAACGCAGCAGCCGCAGCGAACGGCGCCACGGTGCCGCTGCCGCTGAGTGATGTTGAGTCGCCAGACGGTCTGGAACGTGTCGTGCTGATCGATCCCGAATACGTACGGGCTATGGTTGCATCCATCGTCAAGGACCAGGATCTGTCGCGCTACATTCTGTAAGGGATTGCTTCCGAGGCTGCAAGCGGCACACCACACCGGCTTAACTCTGCTGAGGCGGCCGCGTGTTGAACTGCAGGTTGGGAATGTCCTCAACCGCTCGCCGAAGTTGTTGTTCCCATCGGGCGTGCATGCCATCCAGATCCAGGTCGTCCGCATCGAAGCGGCGGTAGCGATCGAAGTCCAGCTTGTCATTTTCGTACAGCAGCACTTCCAAAGGCGGCCCGACGGTCACGTTGGAGCGCATGGCGGCGTCCAGCGAGAGCAGCGCATAGGTGCCCGCAACCTCCAGAGTGGTCGAAGCATACTCGATGCCACGATCCAGAATAGGCCGCCCATACTTCACTTCGCCAATCTGCAGGTACGGGGAATCTTCGGTTGCGCTTAGCTGATTCCCCTGGGGATAAATCAAGAACAGGTTTGGCTTCTCCCCCTTGATCTGCCCTCCCAGCAACAGATGGATGTTGAACTTGAAATCATCCTTCTCGAGAGCCGCGCGATCCATGTCCGAAACCCGGCGGACCACGTCGCCCACCGCGCGCGCCGCCGCATACATCGTATCCACCCCGGCCAGCCCCAGGCCAGCTGCGAAATCGTTGCGCAGCAATGTGATGACCGACTGGGTCAGCGACAGGTTGCCACTGGCCAGAATGACAAAAGCCCGATTACCCGGATCGAGGAAGGTGTGCATCTTGCGGCATACGTTCACGTCGTCGTAGCCGGCGTTGGCCCGGGAATCAGACGCCATGACCAGCCCCTGACGGGTCATGATGCCGAGACAATAAGTCATTATTTGCTCTCCAGGCTGCATGCTATCGCTCGGAGGGCCGCAATGCAGCCTTTTCTGCGCAAACACGGTATAACGATAGAAAGAAGTGTGACCCGAGCCGGGATTGTCTGATATTTTTTCAGCAACATAATTTTCGCGAGCAGGACCTTGTCGTTCCTGTCGAAATTGCCCGGCCCATTCCGGGGGACTTCGCTCTTCAGGATCAGTATGAGGGAATGTAATGCAGATTCGCTTAGGTTATGACATCGGCTTCAATGTCCCCGCCCCCGTTACGATCGTCGCGATGCTTCACGTGCATCCTTCGCGGGAGCCGGACCTGCTCGAACCAGACGAGCTTCACCTGGATCCCGCAGTACCCATCACCAGTTACATCGACACGTTCGGTAACCGCTGCTCGCGGTTTGTGGCGCCTACAGGTCACATCCGGCTGACCAACTCGACCCTGATCCAGGATTCAGGCCTGGAAGATCCCATCCCAGTCGACGCTGTCGAGCATCCGGTGTCCGACTTACCCAACGAAACCCTCATTTACCTGTTGAACAGCCGCTACTGCGAAGTGGACCGGCTGTCGAATATCGCGGTGGAGCTCTTCGGCAATATGGATCCGGGCTGGGGCCGCGTGAAAGCCATTTGCAATTGGGTCTATGGGCGTGTCGCGTTCGGTTATCAGCATGCCCGCTCCACCAAGACCGCACTCGATGTGTTCACCGAGCGCGTGGGCGTGTGCCGCGATTTTCAACATCTGGCCGTTACTTTCTGCCGGGCGGTCAACATCCCGGCACGCTACGTGACTGGTTACCTCGGCGATATCGGCATTCCGCCCACCTACACGCCGATGGATTTCAGCGCATGGTTCGAGGTATACCTCGGGGGCCGCTGGTGGACAGTGGATGCCCGGCACAACCATCCCCGTATCGGCCGCGTGTTGATGGCCGTCGGACGCGACGCATCGGACGTGGCGATCACCACCTCATTTGGCATCGCCGGTCTCACCAACTTCAGCGTGGTGAGCGATGAGGTGGCGCCTGAAGCTGTTTCCGGATTCAAGCGTTAATCAGGATGGCTCAATGGAATTAGCGCAACCCGGTACGTTCGCCAACCCGCTGTTGAAGGATTACCAGCTCGACTCCACCTACGACGAGATGTTCGCCGAAGACGGGCTGGTGCGTCCTCACTACGCGACCGCGCTGGAAAAATTCCTTAGTCTGCCGGCCGACGAGATCTCCCGCAGGAAAAAGTCCGTCGATCTTTCGTTTCTCACCCAGGGCATCACTTTCAACGTGTACGGCCACGGAGAAGGTACGGAAAGGATCTTTCCCTATGACCTGATGCCCCGCATTATCCCTGGCCCGGAATGGGCACACATTGAGAAGGGACTCACCCAGCGCATCACCGCGCTCAATCTTTTCCTGCACGACGTGTACAACGAGGGAAAGATTCTCAATGATGGCCACGTGCCGCGCGAGATTGTTTACAGCTGTCCCCAGTTCCGCCGTGAAATGCGCGGGCTGCAGGTACCGCGCAATGTATATATCACCGTAACGGGTACGGATCTGCTGCGGCTCAGCAACGGCGAGTTCGTGGTGCTGGAAGACAATCTCCGGGTGCCGAGCGGCGTTTCGTACATGCTCACCAGCCGCCGGGTGATGAAGCGGACGTTCCCCCAGCTCTTCCGTGACTACGGGGTGCAGCCGATCGAGCACTACACCCAATTGCTGTTGAGCACCCTGCGTTCCCTGGCCCCGGAAGGGCGGCACGATCCTTCCATCGTCCTGCTGACCCCTGGTGTGTACAACTCGGCCTATTTTGAACACACCTACCTGGCGCGGCAAATGGGTATCGAGCTGGTGGAAGGCCGCGACCTGGTAATCCACGACAATGTGGTGTACATGCGCACGACTGCAGGTTTGAAGCGGGTGGACGTTATCTACCGCCGGGTGGATGACGATTTCATTGACCCGCTGGCATTCCGTTCCGATTCCATTCTCGGCGTAGCTGGTTTGTTCAATGCTTATCGCGCAGGCAACGTTACGCTGGCCAATGCCTTTGGCACCGGCATCGCGGATGACAAGGCGGTGTATGCGTATGTGCCGGCGATCATCCGTTATTACCTGGGCGAAGAGCCGATCCTGAGCAACGTGGAAACATATCTCATGACCGACCCCAAACAGCGCAAATACTGTTGCGAAAATCTGGACAAGCTGGTGGTGAAGGCGGTAGGCGAGTCAGGTGGCTACGGCATGCTGATTGGTCCGCAGAGCAGTGCGGCGCAGCGCGAAGATTTCAAGCGGATGATCGAAGCGAATCCTCGCAATTACATCGCGCAACCTACGCTCGACTTCTCGCGCGCGGGCTGCCTCACCGACAACGGAATCGAATCCCGCCACGTCGACCTTCGGCCCTACATCCTGTATGGAGACAAGGTGCGTATTGTGCCGGGTGGACTCACCCGCGTGGCGCTGCGCAAGGGGTCGCTGGTAGTGAACTCCTCTCAGGGCGGCGGCAGTAAAGATACCTGGGTGCTCAACGATTAAGGTCTCAACTGAGGACACATGCTTTCTCGCGTAGCCGACAGTCTTTATTGGATGAGCCGCTATCTGGAGCGCGCCGAGCACACCGTACGCATGCTCGACGTGAACATGGGATTGATGCTCGACAAATCGAGCACCAGCGCCGAAGGCCGGTGGAAGCGGGTGCTGGGCGCGCTGGGAAATCCCCCGGACGTTCGCTGGGACAACGACTATTACCAATTGGTCAACTCGCTCACATTCGACGCGGAGATTGCTGCCTCTGTCACCTCGTGCCTGATCGAAGCGCGGGAAAATGCACGCCAGGTGCGCGAAGAAATCAGCTCAGAGCAATGGCAGCAGCTGAACCGTATGTACCACTGGGTCATCCAGCCGCACGTGGAACGCGGATTGAACACGCGGCTGGCGGATTTTCTACCCGCGGTGATTGATGGGCTCCACCTCTTTCAGGGCATTACGGACACGACGATGAGCCACGGTGAGGAGTGGCAGTTCATCCAGATGGGGCGCTACCTGGAGCGGGCGGCCTTCACCGCCAACCTGCTCGACCTGTATCAACCAGAGTTGCTGAATGAGCCGGAAGTGGGAGCGGAAGGGCGCCACTACCAGGAGTGGGTGGGGCTGCTGCGCTGCTGTACCGCGTTCGAAGCCTATTGCAAGGTTTACACGGCGGACCTCACCGCCGAGTGGATTCTGGAATTTCTCTTGCTGAATCCGCAGTTTCCTCACTCGTTGCGCTACTCGGTCGACTCGCTGCGCCATGCGCTCATTGCCGTCCGCCAGTCGAGTGGCAGGCCTCCGGTCGATGAGCTGTCAAAGGTTTCCGGCAAGCTGCAGGCCTCGCTCAGCTTTGTCGAGGTTTCTGACATTCTCGCGCAGGATGCTGGCGCCTACCTGCATAACATCCTGAAGCAGTGCCGGCAAACGCACGACCTGATCTACCGGTTCTACATTCAGTATTCCGTCGAAGCCGCACTCGCAATGTAATCGTGAAGGAGTTGGTTGGCATGGATTTCTACCAGATACGGCATTTGACGAAGTTTGTTTATCCGGAGCAGGTAAGCGAGAGCCTGATGGAGGCGCGCATGCATCCGCGCAGCGACAATAATCAACGATGCCTTTCGTTTTCTTTGTCGGTGAGCCCGCGCTGCCGTGTGTTTTCCTACCGCGACCACCTGGGCAACAATGTGCATCACTTCGATATACCCGGGGAGCACTCGCAACTGGTGATCGTGGCGGAAGCGTTGGTAGAGCAGCAACCGCTGGCGCCGATCCCCTATTCGCTCCGGCCCGGTGCGTGGGATGAGTTGGACTCGCTGGTGAGCCTGGGCGATTTTTCAGAGATGCTGCTGCCGAGCGAGTTTGCCAAGCCGACGCCCGCCCTGCTTGACCTGGCGCGGATCCTCGATGTGCGGCGTCGCGACGATCCACTGGTGCTGTTGCGCCAGCTGAATGCGTCTCTGTACCACTGGTTCGACTACGACCCGCGCAGTACGAACGTCAAGTCGCCGATCGATACCGCGCTCGAAACCCGCAAAGGCGTTTGCCAGGATTTCGCGCATACCATGATTGCGCTTGTGCGCCATGTCGGAATTCCTTGCCGCTACGTGAGCGGTTACCTCTACCACGGGGAAGAAAATAGCGAGCGCTCGACGGCCGACGCCACCCACGCCTGGATCGAAGCCTTCTTGCCCCAGGTCGGGTGGGTAGGCTTCGACCCGACCAACAACCTCCTGGCGCAGAACCGGTACATCCGGACCGCGTTGGGACGGGATTATTCCGACGTGCCTCCCACCCGTGGCATTTATCGCGGAAGTAAAGACAGCGAGATGTATGTGGCGGTGAAGGTCTCCAAATACGTCGACTTGCCGCCGATGGACCGCGATATGCCGGTACCCGAAGACTGGTCCATTCTGGTCGAGCGTGCCCAGGAACCGCCAACCCCGGCGGCACAACAGTTGTTGCATTTGCAACAAATGCAGCAGCAGCAGTAAGAGGGTTTGGTCCTGAACCGTATCTGATCGGAGAGGCTTGCCCCCTGAGGGCTGTGAATTCCCACATCTCCCGACTGGAAAACGTCGTGAGATATGGGGCACCCC
>CAZZVD010000236.1:0-5182 GCA_964657465.1 uncultured Acetobacteraceae bacterium
TGGGTGCTGCGCTGCTTCGTGCTGCGCGACCAGGGCTTCAAAGTCAGCCATACGCGGGCGGATGGCTTCCCGCGCTTCGAATTTGTCGAGCAGCACATCCATGGTCTTCAGTCCGTTGCCGGTGATCGCGACCACTGTCAGATCATCTTTGGCGATGCGGCCATCTGCATAGAGGCGAGCGGTGACCGCGGTGGTCACGCCACCTGCCGTCTCTGTGAACACGCCTTCGGTCTCAGCCAGTTCCTGAATGGCAGACACTATCTCTACGTCCGAAACATCTTCGGCCCAACCGCCACTGCCCAGGATGGTGCGGATGGCGTAGGGGCCGTCAGCAGGGTTGCCGATCGCCAGCGAACGAGCGATGGTGTTTGGCTTTTGCGGCTCGTGGTGGGGAAGCCCGTTTTTGACCGCATGCGATATTGGCGAGCAGCCCGTCGCCTGGGCGCCAAAGAAGCGCACCCGCTTGGTCGGGACTAAGCCGAGATCCATCAGTTCGTTAAACGCTTTGCGGATCTTCGAGATCAGGGCCCCCCCGGCCATCGGGACCACGACGTTGTCGGGCAGGCGCCAGCCGAGTTGCTCAGCGATTTCGTAGCCCACTGTCTTCGAACCTTCAGCGTAATAGGGGCGGAGATTCACATTGACGAAGCCCCAGTTGTAGCGCTCCGCGATTTGCGTGCTCAAGCGGTTCACCTGGTCGTAGTTGCCGTCGATGCGGATCAAATTGGCGCCGTAGACCTGGGTGTTGAGGATTTTGGCGATCTCAAGATCTTTCGGCACGAGGATGTAGGTCTTTAAACCCAGGCGGGCGGCATGGGCAGCGACAGCGTTGGCAAGATTACCGGTTGAGGAGCAGCCCACGGTGTCAAAGCCAAAGCTCTTAGCCGTCGCCAGGGCGACCGAGACCACACGGTCTTTGAAGCTGAGGGTCGGCAGGCACACTGCATCGTTCTTGATGTAGAGATTGGCGGCGCCGATCCGCTTGCCCAGACGAGGAGCCTCCATCAGTGGCGTCATGCCGGAGGGGGTGGTCGGCACGTAGCTATCCGGCACGGGCAGAAGCGCCTGGTAGCGCCACATGCTTTGTGGACCCCGGGCGATCGCGTCGCGGGTGAAGGTCTCCTTCGCCGCGGCCATGTCGTAGGCTACTTCGAGCGATGAAAAGCACTCATCGCAGCTGGAGAGCGGCTGGTTTGGGAACCGTTTGCCACACTCCCGACAACACAACTCGTAAGAAAATGCCATCATGCCCTCTAAAAACGAGAGCAGCGGATACACGGGCACTGCGTGACGAACTCTAAACTACGGTACTGCATGGAATTAGCGAGATGCGCGTACAGCTATGCACCCCGAATCTCATGTTCCCCAATTCTTTTCAGAACCTAGGAGAGAGTTGACACCATACTCCTGGTTTGCCCAGGCAGGTTGTCGTGGCGTCACAGGGCCCGTCCCTCAGCCACTCTTCATGAAATTCAGGCTCGCTCACAAGGAGCAAACTTGAATGTCTTGGTTTTAGCATAGTGGCGAGGGTAGTGCAAGGTGGCTGTGGGGGGGCTCGGATGTACTCCGGCGAATGTGTTTAGCCAACGTGCTCTGCGGAAAGTGCATCCGATTGGTAACATTAAGCTGCAGCAGTCACCGAGCGAGCGGCGCAGTCCGCAGCCCCGATTTCCTGACATGCAAGCGCGCAACCTGGTTACATTTTGTCGCAATACTGGGCCCCGTACAGGAAATCACATCAAGTTCGGAACTCATGACAGACGCAAGTCCACAATCTTCCCGCAACGCCTGGCGCGAGCGGGTGCAGGCGCTCAAAAATGTGCCGCCGGTACTCGGCATTCTTTGGCAATCTGGCCCGGCAGTGGTTACCTGGGGCATCATCCTGCGCATCGTGGTCGCCGCGCTTCCTTCGGCCATTGCGGTCGTCGCAGCCTGGATCCTCTATGGGGTACAGCTCAGCTTCAGTCATAAAGGACTGCGGCCGCATTTCTGGTGGATGGTCGGGCTGGAGGCCGTGCTCAACGTAACCGCCGGCCTGATTTCGCGGGCAGTCGATTACAGCGACAGCCTGCTGGCTGACCGGTACACCCATTACGTCAGCGTCCGGGTGATGCGCCAGGCGGCGGAACTGGACCTGACCACCTACGAAGACCCTGTTTTCTATGACCGGCTGGAACGGGCTCGTGTGCAGGCGACCGATCGTCTGGCCATGATCCAACAAATGGGCCGGTTGTTGCAGCAGACCCTGACAACCCTCATCTGGACAGGCATCCTGCTTTACTACTCACCCTGGCTGGTGCTGCTGCTTGCGTTCGGTGTATTGCCGACGTTCCTGGGCGAAACCCACTTTGCGTTCCTGGGCTATGCGAAGAATTTTCGACAAACGCCGGCCAAGCGCCAGATGGACTACCTGCGCCAGGTGGCCGGCAGCCGCGAGGGCGCAAAAGAACTCAAACTATTCAACCTGAGCGATTACCTCACCAACCGTTTCACCAAGCTTTCACTCGGCATTTACGAAGAGAACGTAGCGCTTTCGCGTAAGAAGCTGGTCGCAGGTGGTCTGCTGGGCGTGATCGCCACGCTGGGCTACTACGGAGCGTACGTCTATGTGATCTGGCGCGCTGTGACCGGCTACCTCAACAACATTGGCACCTTCTCGTTGTTGACCAACGCCATTATCCAGGCTTCGAGTAACTTGCAGCAGGTATTTTCGACCGCATCGGGCATTGCCGATCAGGCACTGTTCCTCACCGACCTGATTGCCTTCTTCGATATGAAGCCAACGGTACTGGCGAATCCTGACGGCGCGCTGATTCCCCGCCCCGTCCAGCGGGGATTCGAGTTTCGCAATGTGAGCTTTGCTTACCCCGGGACCACCCGGCGGGTGCTCAGCAACTTCAACTTCACCCTGGCGCCGGGCGAGCGCATCGCGCTGATCGGTGAGAACGGGCAGGGCAAGACGACGGTCGTGAAACTGATAACCCGGCTTTACGATCCGACCGAAGGCCAGATTCTGCTCGATGGCAAAGACCTGCGCGAGTACAAACTGGAAGACCTGCACCACGAAATCGGGGTCATTTTTCAGGACTTCATGCGCTACGAGATGACCGCCCGTGACAACATCGGTGTGGGCCGCGTGGAGAGTGAGCACAGCCAGTCGGAGATCGAATCGGCCGCGCACAAAAGCCTGGCAGAAAGCGTGATCGCCAAGCTGCCCGCCGGGTATGACCAAATGCTGGGCCGCCGCTTCGAGACCGGGGTCGAGCTCTCTGGTGGAGAGTGGCAGCGAGTGGCCCTGGCCCGTGCTTACCTGCGCGATGCCCAGTTGCTGGTGCTCGACGAGCCTACTGCGGCGCTCGATGCACGCAGCGAGCTGGAAGTTTTCGAGCGTTTCGCCGAGCTCACCACGGGCAAGATGGCGCTGCTCATTTCTCACCGTTTCTCGACCGTTCGCATGGCCGACCGCATTGTGGTGCTGGAAGGTGGCAAACTGGTGGAGGAAGGAACCCACACGCAGCTGATGGCGCTTGGCGGGCGTTACGCGGGGATGTTTGAGATGCAGGCGGCCAGCTACCGCTGAGTGTGTTACCGCTGACGCAGCTTGCCGCTGCAAAGAGAGACAACTTATGACGGACACTGTATCCAACCCGAGCCAGGCGGTTGCCGGGACTGCCGATGGGCAGCCTACTTTTTCTCCGGATCACGTGCGGCGGTACGCTGACCAGGTCGCACCTACCTGGCAGGTTGCGCACAAGCCGGAAGGGCCCGGCACCTTTGGAAGTCGCATCGATGCCACGGCTCAGTCGCTGAACCAGCTCTACGCCGTACTCGATGCGCGGCCGCAACCCACCTACCTCCCAGGGGAAGTGCTGGACCCGCTGCTTGAGCTGCGCCAGAACCCCAGGCTGCTGCGTTCTGTCATCACTGAAATCGCGTCTGCGCGTAAGCGCCTCGGCCGCTTGCCCCGCGTCATTCGTGACCACGGGAATGATGAGCCCCGCATCGTGACGGTGGCCGACGCTTACCTGCAGGCGAACGGATCGGTGTATCACCCGGATGCGCTGAAGCTGTTCATTAACCAGGCCCAGCAGTATGACGCGCTTGAACTGGATGAGCTGTGGGCGCTCGCGACTGTGCTCAAGTTCCTGCTTCTGGAAGAGGTCATCACCCAGGCGGATGAAGTCATAAAGGATGAGAGTGCACACACTGAGGCCGGCGCCGCGCTGTTGAAAGCACGCATGCGCAGCCTGCGGGACGTGGGCTACGCTGATTGGTTCAGCCTGATCGAGCCACTGGTCATCTATGATCCGGTGCTGCAGCAGGATCCGGCTGACGCTTACCGGTTCATGGATTTTGAGAGCCGCGAGGCTTATCGCAAACGCGTCGCCATGATCGCCGGCTACTCCGATTGCAGCGAGCTTGAAGTGGCGCAGGCCGCTCTTGCGCTGGCCCAGGAAGCGAAAGACAAGCAGCGGGTGGAAGATCCTCGCCTGCGCACCCGGCGCGCGCACATCGGCTACTACCTCATCGATCACGGTTTCCCCGTGCTGTCGAAGCGCGTCGGCTACCGCCCTCGTTTTATCGACCGCTTGCGACTGGGTGTATGGCATAACTCAGAAGACTTCTACATCGGTGGCATCCAGGTGCTTACCGTCATCCTGATCGGATTGATCATCGCGCCGCTGGTGCCGACCTACCCTATTTTTGGCGGCCTGACCCTGGCGTTTCTCTTGCTGTTGCTACCGGCCACCCAGGGCGCCGTAGATCTGATAAACAACACAGTCACTGCGATCTTCAAGGCGTACGCACTGCCCAAGCTTGACTTCTCGAAAGGGGTTCCACAACCGTTTACGACCCTGGTCGTCGTGCCCACCCTGCTGATGAAAGAGAAGCAGGTGCGTGAATTATTCGACGAACTTGAAGTGCGCTACCTGGCAAACCAGGATCGCAATATTCACTTTGGGCTCCTGACGGATTTGCCGGACTCCGTAACCCGGCCGCGGCAGAACGACACGGATCCGCTGGTCGACCTGGCGGTACAACTCACCGACGAATTGAACGAGCGTTACGCCCATGCTGGCGCAGGAACCTTCTTTCTGCTGCACCGCCATCGGATTTTCAATGCACGCCAGGGCGTCTGGATGGGATGGGAGCGCAAACGCGGCAAGCTTCTGGATTTGAA
>CAZZVD010000236.1:5282-8289 GCA_964657465.1 uncultured Acetobacteraceae bacterium
ACGCGGGCCATTTCTGACGCTTACCAGGATCTGTTCGGCGAAGGCATTTTTACCGGCAAAGGCATCTACGAGATCAATGCGCTGCATGCCGTGCTCGACCGGCGGTTTCCGCGCAATTCCCTGCTCAGCCATGACCTGATTGAAGGGTCGTATGCCCGCGTAGGCCTCACCACCGACGTTGAGGTGATCGACGATTACCCATCGCACTACAGCGCGTACACACGGCGCAAGCATCGCTGGCTGCGAGGTGATTGGCAAATTGCTCAGTGGTTGTTCTCGAAGGTTCCGGATGAGTCGGGTAAGTATGTGCGCAACCCGATCTCGACCATTTCCCGCTGGAAGATTTTCGACAACTTGCGCCGTTCGCTGGTAGAAACCTTTACCTTCGCGCTGCTGCTTGCTGGTTGGCTGGCACTGCCGGGAGGCGCTCTTTACTGGACGCTGGTCACCCTCTTCCTGATGTTCGTGCCCACGCTGGTGCAATTTGTTTTCAGCATCGGCAGGGCTTATTTCACCAAGTTGAAAGGCTCCATGCGGGATGCGGTTACCGGGTTTGGGCAGGGGTGTTTTATCAGCCTGCTGAACCTGGTGTACCTGCCCCATCAGACGTTGATGGCATTGGACGCGATTAGCCGCTCGCTGGTGCGCAGCTTTATTACTGGCCAGCGCCTGCTTGAATGGGAAACAGCGGCTGAGTCAGAAGCCGCCAGCCGTCGCACCCCGGTGGATCGCTACCTGGCCATCACCCCGCTGGTGGCGCTGGTGGTCGCGGCATTAGTATTTCTGCACCATCGCCAGTCATTGGTGGTGGCTGCGCCGATCCTTTTGCTGTGGGCATGCGCGGGGTTGATTACTTCATGGCTGAACAACGCACCCCGACAGGAGAAGCCGAAGCTTAGCCTGGAAGAAGATACCTTTCTTCGTCAGCTGGCACTCAAGACCTGGCGCTTCTTCCACCAGTATGGCGGCGAGAGCCACAACTTCCTGATTCCCGACAACGTGGAAGAAGATGGGTTGTTTGAGGCCGCACGCGTTTCCCCAACCAACTTTGGCCTGTTGCTCAATGCACGGCAAGCGGCCAATACCTTTGGCTACCTTACTGTGCCGGAGTTCATCACGCTGACCGAGCGTAGCCTGCAGACTTTCGAGAAGCTGGAGAAGTACCGCGGCCACATCTACAACTGGTATGACACGCGGACACTGGCGCCGATTCGGCCCATGACCATTTCGTCCGTCGATAGCGGCAATCTTGCGGCTTCGTTTTATACCCTGCGCAGCGGCTGCCGCAGCTTGCTTCGTTTGCCACTGCTCAGCCCTGCTTTGTTCACTGGAATTCGCGATCACTGGCAGTTGGCGGTGAGCTTGCCGGATACTTCAGCGGATGTGAAAGCTCTCGCGCCGCCGGCCAGCAACATGGGTGTCGATGCATGGATAGCCTGGGCGCAAACCACAGTCGATTCTCCAGCGTTTGATGTTCCAGCAGGCCCTGGCGAGAGTGCGTACTGGGTGGGCGAGTTGCACCAGCGGGTTCGCGCGCTGGTCGTCCTGGTGCGCGACTACATGCCATGGCTATCACCGCAGTTTGCCAGCCTATTCGCTTTGCCTCAGCTGCAAGGGCTGAAGGATGTGGCTGCAGACGTCTTGATCAGCAGCGCCACCGGATGGGCCATCGACCTGGATGCGCGGCTCGCGCGCGCTTCAGCCAGCCTCGCGCCCGATCTGCCCGAAACCATACTGATCGAGGAGCTCCGTGCGGCTCTCGTCTCGGCGCGTGAAGGCCTGAAGACGCTTAACCGCGAACTGCAAGACCTGGCGACCGAAGCAATGCGTTTTGCCACAGAGATGGATTTTGGCTTCCTGATGGACAAGTCACGGTTGCTGCTCTCGATCGGCTACGAAATGGAGACGCAGCACCTTCACCAGGCTTGCTACGACCTCCTGTCCAGCGAGGCGCGCATTGCTGCCTTCATCACTGTCGCGAAGGGAGAGGCGCCGCAGCAAAGCTGGTTCAAGTTGGGCCGCACGCACACGATGGCGTATGGACACGCGGTGCTTATCTCCTGGACAGGCACGATGTTCGAATACCTGATGCCTTCGATCTGGATGCGCAGTTATCCCGACACACTCGTCTCGCGAACATTAGCGAGTGTGGTGGAGATCCAGCGGGCGTTTGGTCGCGAACACAATATTCCGTGGGGCATTTCCGAGTCTGGATGGGCGGGCACGGACGATCATGGGCATTACCACTACCAGGCGTTTGGCATACCGCAGATTGCACTGAAATGGGACGCGGTTGCCGGGCCTGTGATCTCACCGTATTCGACTTGCCTTGCGCTGGGCATCGACCCGCTGGAGGCGATGCGCAATCTGAAGCGCATGGCGAAGATGGGATGGATGGGCGCTCTGGGCTTTTACGAAGCGGCGGATTATCAAGAATCGCTAAAGACGCCGAAGCTGGTTCGGGAGTGGATGGCTCACCATCAAGGGATGGCGTTGCTGGCCATACTTAATCTGCTGCAGGACAACATCGTGCAGGATTGGTTCCATGCGAACGCGCACCTTGAAGCCACGCAACTGTTGCTGCACGAAAAGCCGATTCATCTGGCCGCGCTGAAAGCGGAGTACCAGGCTGCCCAGTCTCGCAAGAAGGCCAGCTAGCGCAAGGCTTCGTGGTTGTCGTCTCTGGTGGTGCGATAACCCAGGATCCATCGCCTTCCATCTCGCTGCGGAGTAGGCTTTTGCGGTCTACGCATTCATTTTGGGCCGGGGGGCACTGTGTGTGCGATGAAGTTGTACACGGGTACACCACGAAGCCCTAACCAGCTCGCATTTTTCACCGCCCCTCAGGATGGCGAGATCTCTCTTTCTAGGGAATGACGGGTGCCCCACATCTCGCTTGTTTTTGGCGAGATGTGGGATTCCACCGCTGTCCACCGGCCACGCTTTCCTGGCAACGGGTCTTCAATGAGGGTCTTGCCATTCAGGGGCCGAGTTGGTGGAATCCCAC
>CAZZVD010000237.1:0-8285 GCA_964657465.1 uncultured Acetobacteraceae bacterium
TCCCAGCTTGTTACCGGTTGAGGGCGGAGTTTTGGAGAGACACCAGACCTGCGAGCAAAGGAGTCCGGTGAGGTAGTGTCGCTCCAGCGTGAGTTGGAAGCCGCGCGCACGGAGCCTGGAGGCGTAGTCAGGCAGTGCGCGTACCGGCAATCCTGTGAGTACACCAAATGCCTGGTACAGCAGGCGGATCGTTACCCTCGCGAGCGGTGCGGCCACGGGATTGCGAGGTATGGCAAATTCCGAGATCACCCAGCGGGCACCGGGAGTGGCATGGGGCACGATCCGGTCAAGAAGGCAATCGAGTTGCTGGGGGAAGAAACAATCCAGAAAGAAGTGAGAGACGATCAGGTCATACTGCCGAGGCGGCTGCCAGGCGAGTGCATCGGCGTGGTGCGAAGCAATGCGCCGGCTGGCTTCCGGGCCTAAGTGGCGCACGCGGCGCTCCAGGAGCTGCAGCATGCGTTCACTCGAGTCCACCACATCCGCGGTCAGCAGAGGATTGGCGGCCAGGAGGGCGGCGAGGAATCGCCCATCGCCGTCTCCCAGTACCAATGCATGCTGCGCGTCTAAAAGTTTTGCCAGATGCGTTCTTCGGCAACGGGCAAGGGCAGGGCCGAAGCTGCAGTACTCCAGCCAGCGGTATGGGCGCGCCACGCGATCGAACCTGACGGCATGGGCCATCACCGTGCGAAGGGGAAGAAGGCCAGTGGCGTGAGCAATGCGGCATCTGCGGCGATGCGCATGTGCAGCGGCGAAAGTTTGACACTGCGCGCGTCGAGTACCAGGAGAAGTCCACTGCTGAGCAGGGCGGCCAGGTACACGGCCATGAGTCCGCGAGAGGGCGCCAGCAATGCGGCGGCGACCGCAAATAGAGCAATGATGGTGACGATCAGGCGCAGGTGCAGACTGGCCCAGCGGGTGCTGGCGTGGGACGTCGGCTGCAGGGTTCCCCGCCCCTGAGCCTCCCACTTGTCAATGCCCACGCAGTTCACCCAACACAACAAAGCGAAGAAGAAGATGGCCGGCGCCAGCTGCGCCCTGGCGAGACCGGTGCCCTCGAGCCGGGACCAGGCAGGGACGGCGGTGGCGGCAGCAAAGATGGTACCCACAGCGAGTTCCTTGGGGAAATGCGGTGCACTCGTGCGCCAATGGACGAAGAAAACGTAGCCAGGCAGACACGCGGCAATCCAGAGATCGTCACGCAGCGCCTCAGGGCGCATACGGGTACACACACACCAGACCAGCAGCATGCTTACGAGCGATGCTGTGATGAGAAAGGCGACGCGATGGCGGGCGTGAAAATAATGACGCTCTCGCAACGACTCGCGTGCCCCGTCCAGGCCGTCAAGAATGCGGTCAGCCACGTACAGCAGCCAGGTGGCCAGGCCAAGCAACAGGGCGGCCAAAAGCGGCAGGTGCAGATGCATGGCGCGGGCAAAGAACCAGGACCACAGAGCCGCCACCGTTGGCGCGTCGAGGCTCAATAGGTGCCACCATGCTGCGAGATTGTAGAAGCGCCGGCCCAAGCTCCAGTTTACTGCGGGCAGCTGCGGTGGATTGGCCGGTGTGCGCGGGTTTGGCCGCGCTTACGCGGTTGCTTCCGCCGGCTTTGGCGTCGTTTTACGCCGTGGCGCCCTGGGCCGGCTGGGCGCCTTAACGGCCGGTGGCAGTTCCGCCTCCGAGGCAGGCGGGGGGATTTCGTCCACGCTGTCGCGGCCTTCCGCGAGGCGGATGAAGAATTCCTGGGCATTGAAGCGCTTGCCATCGACAGGCTTCACGCGCGCATAGTTGCCACTGGCAGTCTCCATGCGTGATTTGGCGCTGTCGGCGAGATAGGCAGCCAAAATCTCCTTGCGGATGCGATTGCGAATCTGTGGGTCGCGAATAGGAAACACCACCTCGCAACGCTCGAAGAGATTGCGCGGCATCCAGTCCGCGCTGCCGCAGTAGACCTCGTCGGCGCCGCCGTTGGCAAAATAGAAGATGCGGCTGTGCTCGAGGAAGCGGCCCACCACGGACCGCACGCGGATGTTCTCGCTGACACCGGGGATGCCGGGACGAATGGAACAAATGCCGCGCACAATGAGATCTACCTGCACCCCGGCCTTCGATGCCTCGTAGAGCGCTTCGCTGACTTTTTGCTCGAGCAGCGAGTTCATCTTGGCGATAATGTGTGCCGGCCGGCCAGCTGCTGCGTGTTCGGTTTCCCGGTGAATCATGCGAATGAAGCTTTCCGCCAACGTAAGCGGCGCCACCAGCAAAGGGGCGTAATCATCTGACTCTGAGTGGGCCGTCAGGTAATTGAACACGCTGTGTACGCTGGCCGTTATCTCAGGATCAGCGGTGAGCAGGCTGATATCGGTGTAGAACCGGGCCGTATTGGGATTGTAGTTGCCTGTCCCCAGGTGGACGTAGCGCCGTGTCTCTCCATCGGGATCGCGACGGATCAGCATGGCCAACTTGCAGTGCGTCTTGAGACCGACGATGCCGTGAAACACCTGCACTCCGGCATCTTCCAGGTTGCGCGCCCAGCGGATGTTCGACGCCTCATCAAAGCGGGCCATCAGTTCCACCACCACTGTCACTTCCTTGGTCTGCGCCGCCTCGGTCAGCGCATGGAACATCGGCGAGTCGGAACTGGTCCGGTAGAGGGTTTGCTTCATCGAGACGACCCGGGGGTCCTGCGAACCGAGCTGCACGAAGTTCACCACGGCATCGTAGGAATCGAATGGATGATGGAGCAGGATGTCGTGATGCCGCAGCTCGTCGAACAGATCTTCTGATTTGCGGTTCAGACGCAGTTCTTTTGGGAGAAAGTCTTTGAATTTGAGGTCAGCGCGCGGCGTGTCGGAGTAGAGATTCATCAGGCGCGAAAGATTCACCGGCCCGTCCGTTGGAAAGACCTGCGCATCGTCGAGCTCGAAGTTCATGCGCAGGCGGTCCACGATTTCGGCATCGGCGCCTTCCTCAATCTCCAATCGCACTGCGTCCCCTTTGCGGCGATTGTGCAATTCGGAGCGCACGCTGTCCAACAGGCTGCGGGATTCTTCTTCCTGGAAATACAGGTTGCTGTTACGTGTCACGCGGAAGGCAGCGGTCGAAAGGATCTCGTAACCGCGATACATACCCACTGCGTTGTGCTCGATGAGATCGTGCAGAAAGATGAAGTCGTGCGTGCCGGTGCTCGATGGCAGCGGCACCAGGCGCGGTAGTGCACGGGGCACGGTGAGCACGCCGAGCAGCGCCCCGGTAGCGCCTTTGCGCTTGCGGCGCAGCAACAGGGCCAGGCAAAGCGCCTTGTTCAGAACGCGGGGGAAAGGATGCGCAGGGTCGATGGTAATGGGCGTTAACAACGGATCGACTTCCCGCTGATAGTAGGCCAGCACATGCGCACGGGCGGCTTCGTCTACTTCGCTCCAGCCCAGGACACGGACGCCGTTAGTGTAGAGGGCCGGACGCAGGTCTTCAGTCCAGCAACGGTATTGATCGCGGACGAATGCGTGCATATCCTGCACCACGACATCGAGGGTCTGCTGGGGCGTCAAGCCATCGGATCCAGGCTCGCTGTAGCCGTCTTCAATGCGCTGCATGATGCCGGCTACACGAATTTCGACGAATTCGTCCAGGTTGCTGGCGGTGATGGCAAGGAATTTCACCCGCTCCAGTAGCGGGTTGTCGGGGTCCTGGGCTTCTTCGAGCACGCGCCGGTTGAAGCTCAGCCACGACTCGTCGCGGCCGATGAACATACTGCGCAGATCTGGGTTTGCCTTTTCCATTTGTACCGACTGAGCCGATTTGGTCTGTGTCTACATTACTAAAGGAAAGCGCAGGATGAACTGGCGACGGAGCCGCGTTTCGAAGATGGGCGTTGGATGGGTGCCTGACGGGCGCCTGATGGGCGTTTGCAGTACCACTGGAACGGGAGGTTGACGCACAGAGATGGGTTGCGGGAGGATGGTAGATGACAGTTGCAAGCTCAGCTAGGTTGGGTGGTTAAGGAGAGTGTCATGATCGAGCACATTTCAGGCCAGGTACACGGGACCGGCGAGCTCATGGCCGAAGATACCGCGTTGCAACTCTTCCAGATCGCCGCAATGATGCTGGGCAATGAACAGGACGCTGTCTTCCTGGTGGAAGAGACGGTCGCGCGGGTCGAAGCTGATCCTTGCGCCGAAGGAACAGTGGCTTACCGGGAAGCACGCCGGCTGCTGGTTGAGACGGCGGTGCAGCGCATGGCCGGACTCCATCCAGAGGCATTTTCTGTGCCTGCGGCCGAGGTCGACGAGGTAACGTGCCTGAAGAATGAAGATCTGGATACGGCGAGTATTTCCGTTGCGCAACTGAGCGCCTTGCTCTCCGGCGCCGGCCGGGCCGGGATGCGGGAATGGCTGGATCGGCTGGCGCCGGCCTTGCGTGCCATCTTTGTGCTGCGCGCCGTGGCCGGGCAGGATAGCGAGCAAACGGCAGAGAGCCTCCGCCAAAGCGGTGCTTCCGGAGCTCATGGCTGGCGCCGCGATCTTGTTGGCAGTGCCTATCGCCAGGCGCTATGCTCTCTCGCGACCAGCCTGATGAGTTCGCACGGCACGCTGATGCCTGCCTAACGTAAGCGGAACCAAGCAGCTCCACCACGGCCCAGCGCGTCCGCTGACGATGCCAGTCTTTCCTTCCGCTGCGTCGCCAGCGGGATTCTTTTTGAATAAATCACCAGCTGCCTGGCATCGAACTGGGTGCTGCTTGGTTCCAAGCCACTGTTGCGTGCCGAGGTTGACTGAAGGATGAGACGTTTGTTCGCTGGATTGCGGGGCACAGGTTTGCAAGCGTTCGCCGTGCTTCTCGGTCTTACCACTCTCCCGGTTTGGTCACTGGCACAGATAGCAGCTTCGGGCAGCGGCAGCAGCGGTTCTGCCGGCAGCACCGGCAGCAGCAATAACAGCGGAAGTGGTTCGGGCGGCAATGGTGCGGGTGCAGCGCCTCAGGTACAAGCCATGCCGGCCCAGGTCACGAACAGCACCTTCCAGGGCAGCATCGTGCAGCAGCCCGTGATTCCCGGCGTTTTGCCGCTTTCTCTCGATCAGGCGATTCGTATGGGCCTTCAATACAACCTAGGACTGGTGCTTTCCGGGGTTAATGCCGGGACGGCCGGCGCGCAGCGCCTGCAACAGCTTCAGGCATTACTGCCGACCGTGAACGCAACGGCGAAGGAATCGCTGCAGCAAACAAATTTGCGCGCGCAAGGTCTCTCCTTCCCCGGCTTCCCTGCCATCATCGGGCCGTTCGGGTACACCGATTTGCGCGCCTCGTTGCAGTGGTCTCTGTTGAATCTTTCGGCACTGAATAATTACCTGGCCTCCAAGCACAACTTTCAGGGATCGAAGCTTTCCGTCGAGGATGCAAAAGACCTGGTAGTGCTAACGGTTGGGAATAGCTACCTGCTTTGCATCGCAGATGCATCGCGGGTGCAGTCCTCGCAAGCCCAGGTGAACACGTCCAAGGTTTCACTGGATCAGGCGGTGGCTAACCACGAGGCGGGTACGGCTCCCCTGCTCGACGAGCTACGCGCACGGGTGGATTACCAGACCCAGCAACAGTCGTTGATCACGGCGCAAAACCAATACGAGAAAGACAAGATAGCCCTGGCCCGCACCATCGGGCTTTCTCTCGAGCAGACGTACAGCCTAAGCGACCAGGCGCCATTTCAAACGTTAGACAACCTGGATCCTGCGGCCGCAGTGCAACAAGCCCTGAAGCAGCGGCGCGACTTGCAGGCCCTGCAACAGCAAGTTGAGAGTGCGCGGGCGACCCGGTCTGCCGCGAAAGCCGAGCGCTACCCTACGATTTCGGCGTCGGGCGACTATGGCGACATTGGGCCGACGCTGGGCCACTCGCACGGCACGTTCGACGCGGTTGGTTCCGCCAGTGTGCCGCTGTTTGAAGAAGCCCGGCTGCGCGGGGATGCGCGGGAGGCGCAGGCCCAGCTGGAGCAAAAACAGGCGCAGCTTAGCGATATCCAGGGCCAGGTGAGCGCCGACGTGCGCAATAGCATCCTGGACATTGAGGCGGCGGCGAAACAGGTAGCCGTTTCCCGCAGCAACGTAGAATTGGCAACAGAGGCCTTGAGCGAGGCACAACAGCGCTACGCGGCTGGGGTAGCCGATAATCTCGCCGTATCGCAGGCGCAGACAGCCTCGGCCCAGGCAGCTGACCAGTACGTGACCAGCTTGTATCAACACAATGTTGCGAAGCTATCGCTGGCCCGGGCACTCGGGATCGCTCAATCGAATTACAAAGATTACGTCGGAGGGAAGTAGCGGTGGCGGAACAGAATCCCGAATCAGGCCGTGCAAGTGCCGTGGAAGAAGGTCCTCAGGCTGGGAACAACGACCAGCATGATTTGGATAGCCCACCGCCCAGGAAGAAGGGGCGCCGCCGCTTTATCGTCATTGGCGTGGTGGCAGTGCTTATCGTGGGTGCCTTGTTGTTCTGGTGGCACTCTACCTATTACGAAGACACGGATGACGCCCAGGTGGATGGTCACCTAATACAGGTGAGCGCCCGGGTGGCCGGCCAGGTGATCAAGGTAAACGTCGAACAAAACCAATTTGTGCAGGCGGGTACGCTGATCGCCGAGATCGATCCCAAGGACTTTGAAGTGGCCGTGCAACAGGATGAAGCCAGCCTGGCCAGTGCAGAAGCCAACTTTGAAGCGGCCCGGGTAAACATACCTCTAATCGGAGTCAACACGCGATCTACCCTGTCGTCGGCGGGGTCTGGGGTGCAAACCGCGAACTCGACGGTGAAGCAGGCGCAGGGTCAGTTGGAAGCGGCCCAGGCCCAGGTAGAGCAAGCAGACGCTAACAATGTGAAAGCGCAGTTGGATTTGCAACGTTACACGCCGCTGGTGGCCAAGGACGTGATCTCCAAGCAGCAGTTCGACGCCACAGTTGCCACCGCGAACGCCGCAAAGGCCGCGTTGGTGGGTGCGAAGGCAAATGAGGTTGCTGCTGAAGATGCAGTCCGCATTGCTCGCGACCGGGTGGCGCAGGCGCAGGCTGACCTGAGAAATGCGCAGACCGGGCCAGACCAGTTGAGGATCCAAAAAGCGAAGGCGGACCAGGCTGCCGCCCAGGTGCAACAGGCGCGCGCTGCCCTGGCCCAGGCCAAGCTCAATCTGAGCTACACGCATATCGTGGCGCCCGTCAACGGCATCATCACCAAGAAGAGCCTGGAAGTGCAGCAGAACGTGAGCGTGGGGCAGAATCTGATGACCCTGGTTTCACTCGATGACATCTGGATCACGGCCAACTTCAAGGAAACCCAGTTGCGCATGATGCGACCAGGGCAGGCGGTCAAGATTCACGTAGACGCGTATGGCCGGGATTATGACGGTAAGGTCACCCAGATTGGCGGCGCAACCGGTTCGATGTTGAGCTTGTTTCCTCCGGAGAACGCTACGGGTAACTACGTGAAAGTGGTGCAACGCATTCCTGTGCGCATCGACCTGGTCAACCGGAATGAAGATCAGGACCGACTGCTGCGCCCTGGTTTGTCAGTGGAGCCAACGGTGCGGGTTAAAGATTAGGCGGTTCCGTTGATGTGGCAAATCGAGTCTCAACGCCTCGTGACGAGGCAGCATCTTAGAAATTGTGGAGGAACGATATGAGTGCAAGTTCTCTTAAAGTAGCGCCCAGCAAAGATCTGATTACGCCGCATTGGCGGCAAAGTGCAAAAGAAATACAGAAGTTTGGCACTGTGATTGCCGACCTTCCCATCGGCCTGGATGAGGATGTGCGTACTCAAATTACCGACCGCCTGAATCTGGTGCTGGCCGACACCATCAGCCTGCGCGATTTGTACAAGAAGTCGCATTGGCAGGTGGGCGGCCCGACGTTCTACCAGTTGCATCTGCTGTTTGACAAGCATGCAACCGAGCAGGCCGAGTTGGTTGACCTGATAGCGGAACGCATCCAGATTCTGGGCGGTGTCAGTGTCGCCATGGCTCATGATGTGGCGGAGTTAACCCGCCTGCAACGGCCTCCGAAGGGCCGTGAAGAAGTGCCGGTGCAGATTTCCCGTTTGCTCGAAGCGCACAACGAGATTCTCCTGGACGTGCGTGCACTGGCCAAGAAGGCGTCTGACCTGGGCGACGATGGCACGAACGACCTGCTGGTGAGTAACGTGCTACGCGTGAACGAATTGCAGGTTTGGTTCGTGAGCGAGCACCTGGTAGAAATGCCGTTGGTCCTGTCTAGATAGTCGCTTCTGCACCCGCGCCGCTTGCCCGCACT
>CAZZVD010000238.1:0-2223 GCA_964657465.1 uncultured Acetobacteraceae bacterium
CGGCTATGTGATTTCGCTTGGCGCCCAGGGTCTTCAACACCACTACCTCACGCACCCGGCGGAAGTGGGTGCTGGCAATGCTCGACGCCAGGATGACAGCCCCCGACAGTATCGAGAACGCCGCCAAAAAGCGCACTACCACCGTGATCTGCTGCACCACGCCCTGAACCGTCTCGATCACATCGGCAATGTTAATCACCGTGACCGTGGGATACCGGCCGAAGAGCGCCCTCTGTACCGCGCCCACCTCCTTCGGGTCAACATGCACAGCACCGTACCAGACGACCGGCAGGCCGCCCAGCGCTTTGGGCGTCAGTATGAATTCGCTGCGCCCATATACGTGCTGGCCATTGTGACGAATAATGGCCACCACGTTGGCCTGGATGCTCTTGCCGTTCGAAGTGAACGACAGGTGCGAGCCCAGGTGGAGATGCAGGCGCTGCGCAATGTGTTCCGTGACTGCCAGCGATGCGCCATCGTCTTTATCCCACCAGGCGCCGGAGACCAGGTTCGATCCTGCCGGCAGCGAAGGCGACCAGGTCAGCGACACCGTTTGCAGCAGACGCTTAGGGTAATTCTTCAGCTTGAGGCCGTCGGCAGCAGTGCCATCGACCGAGAGGATCCTTCCGGCAACCGAGGGCAGTGTCTCCATCTCGCCATGCACGGCCGGCTGCTGGCTCATCAACTGCTTCACGCCCGCAAGCTCCTTGTTGCTAATGTCGATCAGGAAGATGTTGGGCAGGTTGGGGCCAGAGGTAAGCTTCATCTCGCCAATGACGCCCTGCTGCATCAGGAACACGGTCAGGATCAGCATCACGCCCATGCCAAGCGCGGCCAGCACGGCAGCTGACTGATTGCCCGGACGATACAGGTTGGCTAACCCATGGCGCAGGTAGGAGCGCAGATGTAAACGCGTGCCAGCAAGGAACGCGCGGACGACGCGCAGGGTAAGCGCGGCCACGCCCAGGATGACGATGAGCAGCGCACACAGCGCGCCAGCGAACCACCGGCCCACCTGGACAGAGTCAGACAGTGCGGACGCGATACCACCCAACCCCAGCAGGATGATTCCGGCGGTGACCCATTGGGCTTTGCTGCCGGTCAGTCTTTTCCATAAGCTCTGGCCGGCGCCCGGCTCCTCGACCTCGCGGCGTAGTACCAGGTTCGGGCGCACTGACCTGATTTGCAACAGTGGCGGCAGGCAGAAAAGAACCGTTGTCAGAATGCCGGTGCCCAATCCGGCAAGCGCCGAGTGCCAGGGCAAACGCAACTCCGTTTGCAGGGGGACGAACTTGCCCAGCAGGCTGGGAAAGATCCACTCCACGCCTAGCCCGCAAAAAACACCGATAAGGCCGCCCACCAGGCCGAGCAGTACGGTTTGAAATAGATAAATGCGCAGGATGTCAGAGGAGCGCGCGCCGATCGACTTCATGATCGCCAGGACTTCTATCCGTTGCTGCAGATGGGCGCGCATCGCCATCGCGACCCCGATGGCGCCCAGCACCATCGCCACGAGGCATATCAGGCTGAGCAGGCCGGTGGAGCGCTTCAGCCCGTCGGTCAATGCCGGGTTGCTCTCGCGGAAGTCGGTCACCTGTGCATCGGGCAATACCTGTTCCAGCCGGGCACGTACTTTAGACACATCCGTTTTGGCGGACGGAAGCTTGAACAGGAAGCGCTCGCCAGAACGGCTGCCCTGCTGTAACAGGCCGCTCTTCTCGAGAGCCGCCTGGGTCATCATGACGCGCGGCCCAAGGCCCATGCCAGAGCTCATGCGATCGGGCTCGCGAACGAGAATGGCTGCGATGCGAAACGTGTTCTCGCCAATTTTCAGGTTGGCGCCTACCTGCGTTTTCAAGCGGATCAGCAAATCTTCTGCCACCACCACGGTGCCATCGTTCAGTACCTGCCGGAGAGAGCCCGCGGGCTGCAATACCGCGTTCCCGTAGTAGGGGTACTGTTGCGGATCGACGGCCTTGAGCGACACCAGTAGCGGCACCGGGTCAGCAGGCGACGAAACCATGGATACCGTGTCGGTTACCTGGGTTCGCTCGATGCCGTCTGAGGCCATTGCATCCAGTTGCTTCTGCTCGTCCTGTGTAGGCTGGCGGAACATGCGCGCTGAAAGGTCAGCAGCCATCACGGTACGCGCTTCTCCCAGCAGGGTCTTCTGGAACGAATCGCTGAAGCCGCGCACGCCGGTGAGGGCGGCGACGCCAATGG
>CAZZVD010000238.1:2323-8225 GCA_964657465.1 uncultured Acetobacteraceae bacterium
TTCTGGAACGAATCGCTGAAGCCGCGCACGCCGGTGAGGGCGGCGACGCCAATGGCTACCGAGAGAATCACAAATAGAAATTTTGCGCGGGAGGCCTGCAATTCACGCCATGCGATTTTCGCGGCCGAATTCCAGGAAAGCGACCGTTTCTGTGTGTTTGCCATCAGGCAGGCCTCAACATGGTGTCTTCCACGATATTGCCGTCGCGCAGAATGATGCGCCGGTCGGCATGCGCCGCCACCTGCGCGTCGTGGGTCACCAGGACAAGCGTGGCCCCGCGCGTGCGGTTGCGCTCGAGCAAGAGGTCGAGCACATGACTACCATTCGTGGAGTCGAGATTGCCCGTAGGTTCATCGGCAAGGATGATCGGCGGCTGTAGAACGAAGGCGCGCGCGAGCGCCACCCGCTGCTGTTCGCCGCCAGACATCTGGACTGGATAGTGATGCATACGATCGGCTAAACCGACGCTGCGCAGCAAATCGGCGGCGTGGTCTCGCCCGTTCCCCGATCCGTTCAGTTCGTGCGGCAACAACACGTTCTCCAGAGCCGTGAGGGTGGGAATTAATTGAAAAGACTGGAAAACAAAGCCCAACTTGCGGCCACGCACTTCAGCTAGTTTGTCTTCTGACAAGTAGCTGATTTCCGTGTTGTCGATCAGCACAGATCCTGCAGTGGGCGAATCGAGCCCGGCCAGCAATCCGAGCAGGGTGCTCTTGCCGCTACCGGACGCGCCCATGATGGCGACGAATTGCCCGGCAGGAATCAACAAATCGATCTGCTTGAGGATTTCAATGGTCCTGTTGCCATTGCGGATGGACTTTTTGAGCCCACGTACTTCAATCATTGACTGCCTCTATTCGACTGCCTCTGTTCGTGTTTGTTTCTTTCCTATGGTTCTCGCGTGGGTAGCTGCTCACCGTGTGACAGCCAAAATGCTTTACAGTGAGCGTGTGACTTACCGAATTACGTTCCTCATACTGGCCACTTCCCTGCTCACTGGTTGCCAGGCCAAGGTGGCTGAATCGCCGTCGAGCGGCGCCACGACTGCCACGCAGGCCAGCGATGCCTCGCCGCAGGCCGATAACCGGCCGGTGATCGTCGCCTTTGGCGATAGCCTCACAGCTGGATTCGGGGCAGACGCAGGCGCCAGCTACCCCGACTTTCTGCAGAAGGATCTCGATGCCCAGGGCTTTCGTTACCAGGTGGTGAACCAGGGCGTTAGCGGCAATACGACCAAAGACGGCGTCGATCGGTTGGATGAGGTCCTGCAGGCGAAACCGGTGCTGGTCGTCGTTGCATTCGGCGGCAACGATGGCCTGCGCGGCTTGCCCGTTGCGACCACGCGAGAAAATCTTGACCACATCGTTGCCACGCTGCAGCAGGCAGGCATCAAGGTAGTGCTCGGCGGAATAACGCTTCCGCCCAACTACGGCGTCGACTACGTGAAGCAGTTCAACCAGACCTACAAAGTGGTCGCGGCGAAGTACCATGTTCCGCTGCTGCCGTTCCTGTTGCAGGGTGTCTACGGCGTGCCTGGTGGCATGCAGGCCGACGGAATGCATGCCACCGACCAGGGGAACGCACAGGTGGCGAAGAATCTTCTGCCCCTCATCACGCCGCTGCTGAAGAAGAGTTAGCTTTCCGCGTAAGGCCATCAACCCAAAACCACGATCGGCTGGAAGAGCGTGCCCGCCACGCGGCGAACGATGGCCACCAGGTCACTCTGGCCGGCAAAGGCTTTGGCCAGCGGCGCGCTGGAAAACTCCGGCAGGTTGACGGCGTTGCCGTTGCGCAGCCGCCCGGCTGACCACACATCGACTGTGGTGGCTGGCAGGTCAGGCAGAATGGTGCGCGGATGGGGTAAGCTCTCGGCGAGCGTGCCCGCCTCTGCTTGCCGGCGCAGTTCTTCGAGCGTCACGGCCTGGCTCAGGGTAAACGGGCCGGCGGCGGTACGTCGCAATTGCGCCAGGTGCGCGCCGCAACCAAGCAGCTGGCCTAAGCCGTGGGCGATGGAGCGAACGTACCCTCCGGAGGAGATGCGCAGCCTGAAGTTTGCCGAGTCGCCTTCGATGCCGTCGAGCACGAATTCCTCGACCAGGATCGAGACAGGTTTCAGAGCGATCGGCTCTCCGCGGCGCGCTGCCTTGTAGGCCGGTTTGCCATCCACTTTCTTGGCGGAAAAAGGGGGTGGAGTTTGTTGCACCAGTCCGCGAAAGGCGTGGGCTGCCGCTTGCAGCTGTTGGGTGTCCGGCAACAGCTGCGTATCGCAGGCCGGCGACGCAGGAATGCCTTCTGCGTCATACGTGTCGGTGGCAAAGCCAAAACGAATCGTGCCGCTATAGGTTTTTGTGAGCGCACCGAAGAATTGGGCCAGGCGCGTGTATTTGCCCAGCAGAACAGGCAGGACTCCTGTGGCCATGGGATCGAGCGTCCCCAAATGGCCGATGGAAGACTCGCCGGTAAGTCTGCGCAGGTGAGAGACGACATCGTGCGATGTCATGCCAGCCGGTTTGTCCACGATCAAGAGCCCATTCACTTCGCTATCCTCTTCAATCCATCCCCATGCTTACATCATAGAGAAGAGGCGATGATCCGTGGTGACACCGGCCGGCCAGCAACAGTGCGTCGAACTGCACGCGTCACAAGCTGTTTTGCGCGCGCGTTTGCACCAGGGAAAGAAATTCGGCCCGCGTGTTCTGCTGATGGAATACGCCCAGCATCGCCGAGGTGACGGTGGAGGAGTTCTGTTTCTCAACGCCCCGCATCATCATGCACAGGTGGCGAGCCTCCATCACGACACCGACACCCTGCGGCTCGATCGCGTCGTTGATGCAATCGGCAATCTGCCGTGTCAGGCGCTCCTGCACCTGCAGCCGGCGGGCGAACACATCGACCAGTCGCGGTATTTTGCTTAAGCCGATAACTTTTCCGTTGGGTATGTAGGCGACGTGCACCTTGCCGAAAAAAGGCAGCATGTGGTGCTCGCACAAGGAAAACACCTCAATGTCACGCACGATCACCATCTCGTCGTAGTCGACTTCGAACAGGGCTCCGCGGAGAATCTTGGCCGCATCCTCCTGGTAGCCCTTGGTCAGATAGGTCATCGCCTTATCTGCGCGCTCGGGTGTTTTCAACAATCCATCGCGCTGCGGGTCTTCCCCTAAACGCGTCAATATCTCGGTGTACAAGTCTTCCGTGGTGTAGCCACTTAATGTGGTGCTCACGGGCGGTTTACGTATGACTGACGGACGTGCCATGCTTTCCCCTTACCCCATACTCGAAGAAGTTATTGAGCGTTTCTTCCACCCGCACGCGTTCCAGGGCAGCGAGGGTGAAGCGCGCAGACAGCAGGTTGTAAATGGCGATACAAAGATTCTCCGTGGTGGGCACTCTGTCTGTGAAGCTCTCATCAAAATTTAAGTTCATGTGGTCAAAGCGGTCGATCACTGTTGTATGCACGCAACGATCCAGATCGGCCAAATCGCAAACCATGCCCGTAATTGGGTCAACATCGCCGCCGACTGTTACTTCCACAACGTAGTTATGGCCGTGCCCGTGTGGGTTGGCGCACTTGCCATAAGTGGCCAGGTTGTCCGCCTCGCTCAGAGAATGGGCATAAAGGCGATGGGAGGCGCTCAGTGTGTATCTTCGGGACAAATACGCCTTCATGCTTCACCGTAGTAATCAGCGAATAGCTCGGGAGTCTCGAATACGCGTACGCGGTGTAACTTCGCTCCACCAATCTTGTGCTCGAGCCGCTTCCAGATCGAAATGGAAATGTTCTCAGTGGTCGGCATGAGTTTTGCGAACTCGGGTACTTCCAGATTCAGGTGGCGGTGGTCGTAGACATCCACCACTTCGCGATGCATGATGTCTTTCAATTCTTTCAGGTCGACCACGAAGCCGGTGACTGGATCCACTTCGCCCTCAACCGTTACTTCGAGGGTGTAGTTGTGGCCGTGCCCGTTGCGGTTGGCGCACTTGCCGAACACGCGCTGGTTTTCTTCCGGCGACAGTTGGTCTGACCAGTAGTAGTGGGAAGCAGAGAATTCAGCTTTTCGCGTGAGCAGGATCATACGTGGGCCGTCCATCAGAAGGTGCACTCGATTATAGCGTCGGGAGACGTGCCGATAAGATGACGCAAAAGGGCTAAGCTCTTCATTTATTTGCAGGTTGATGGAGTGCTCGCCGTTTAAAAACCAGCTGGTTTCGGGCGCAGGATCAAAGCCGCTTGCGAGCGGTGTGGCGTTCGGCGGCGGCATACTGACGGCCTTTCCACGAAACCTGGTTGCGCACGGTGTGCTGCCACCAACTAGCCACCAACAACCCGGATAGCAGGGGCAGGGCCACGATGGAAACGGCGCAGTCTGCCAGGGAAAAGTTTGATTTGGCTACCCGGGCGTAAAAGCGCCACAGCACCCGCGCCCAGACGAGCGTCAAGGCATACCGCGCGATCGGCTGGGCAAACAAATGCCAGATGAGCCAGGGCAAGCCGAGCAGCAGAAGAAAGTCGAGTGCCCGCCAGCCTGCCATCAGCAAAGGCAGGGTGAAGAGCCGGGCGAGGTTCTTGGTCCACCCGGCACACATTGCGCCGAAGCTGCGATACATGCGGGTGCTCAGGGCGTCTGGGGCGTAGCGGAAGCGGATGGGATATTTTCTGCGCTTGAGCAGGTAGGCCAGGTCGACATCTTCCAGCAGCGAGCCGGCTACGGCTGAGTGGCCGCCCACCTTTATGTAGGCCTGCTGCTGCACCATCAGGAACTGGCCGTTGGCGGCTGCCAGGCGCTGACCGGGGTCGGAAACTTTGTCTGGCGGGTAGGCGAGGGCCAGCTCAGAGAAGATGAGCGGCATGAGAGCGCGCTGCCAAAAGCCGGTAACCAGTTGCCGCGGGGAGTAGGACAACATGGCCACCTGGTGATGGGCCGCTTCATGCAGGGCGCGGCCGAGGTTGCCGGGTGCGTGCACGGTGTCGGCGTCCGTAAATAGCAGCCACTCTCCCTGGGCTTGCCGGGCCGCGGTCCACACGGCATTGGCTTTGCCCGTCCAGCCGGGTTGGAGTGGTTCCGGATCGAGCAGGCGGAGTCCGGTGAATGAGTTTGCGATGGAGCGGGTTGCATCGGTCGAGCCGTCGTCTACTACGAGCAGTTCCCAGTCTTCGCCCAGGGCGAAACCCGGCTCGGCTTGCGCCAGGAGCGACTCGAGGCAGGGGCGCAGAACATCGGCTTCATTGCGCGCGGGCACTATTACGGAAAGACGCATTGCCGATCTCCCCTTCCGCGCGCCGTTTGCTCGCTGTCATTATTATAGAAAGGTGACTCAAGGCTGCCGTGCTTTCGTATGTTTGCTGGTACTGTTGCTGGCCGCTGGCTGCGACCGGGGGGATCATCCCAGGCAGCTGGATAAACCGGCTCCCAACTTTACGGTTGTCGATGGCAGCCAGCGGGTGGAGTTAAGCAAGTATCGCGGCAAGGTGGTTGTGTTGAACTTCTGGGCCAGCTGGTGCGCGCCTTGTATCGAGGAAATACCCTCGCTCAACCAGTTGCAGCAGGAAATGCCGCAGTTGGTGGTCCTGGCGGTGTCGGTGGATCAGGATGAAGCGGCCTACCGGCGGTTTTTGTCGACCCATCGGGTGGACTTTACCACCATCCGCGACGGGGACCAGCGCAGCAATGCGCTCTACGGGACGTTTGTTTTCCCAGACACCTACATCATCGACCGGAATGGGCGCATACGGCGCAAGTTCATCAACGCGCAGAACTGGACCTCGCCCGAGATACTGCATTACCTGGCTCAGCTCTAGCCTGGATCTGTCACCACAACTCTCAGCTTCCGACCACAATGCCCTAATCCCTGGACGGGTGCCCCATGTTCCCCGGATTTCCTGTTGAGTTTGGTGGCGTTG
>CAZZVD010000239.1:0-8206 GCA_964657465.1 uncultured Acetobacteraceae bacterium
CAAATCCAGGTGTCCTAACACATCCGGGAACCCCAACAATTCCAAGTGTCCCAACACATGCGGGTGCCCCATATCTCACGACGCTTTCCAGTCGGGAGATGTGGGAGGGTTCTTACCCTCTCCACCCTAAACCGATCTACAAGGAAAAACCCCGCTTCCACCCAAGAACTCTGGGAGAAGCGGGGCATTGAGTGCGTTGGCCGAACTACCGGGCGTGCGCCAGTTCAGGCTTACCCTTGAGACCGGCAGCTTCGCGGAGCGCCACAGCTTTGTCAGTCTGTTCCCAGGTGAAATCCTTGTCGTTACGTCCGAAATGACCGTAAGCCGCAGTCTTGCGGTAGATGGGACGGCGCAGGTCCAGGCTCTCGATAATCCCCTTGGGCGTGAGCTTAAAATGCTCGCGCACCAGCTTCTGCAACGTCGAGGAATCCACAGCACCGGTGCCAAACGTCTCCACCAGCACGCTGACAGGCTCCGCCACCCCGATGGCGTAAGCCAACTGCACTTCGCAGCGCTTGGCCAGCCCAGCGGCCACAATGTTCTTGGCAATGTAGCGCGCCATATAAGCAGCAGAACGATCTACCTTTGTCGGATCCTTACCACTGAACGCGCCGCCACCGTGACGGCCCATGCCGCCGTAGGTATCGACGATGATCTTGCGGCCAGTAAGTCCGGTGTCGCCCATAGGACCACCGATCACGAACCGGCCCGTCGGGTTGATGTGGTACTTGGTGTCGGCGTCCAGCAAGTGCGCCGGCAGCGTCGCCTGGATGACATGCTTGAGAATGTCTGCCCGCAGTTCCTGGGTCGAGATCGTTTCGGAGTGCTGGGTCGAGATGACGACCGCGTCGATCCGAATCGGGTTCATGTCCTTGTCGTATTCGACCGTCACCTGGCTTTTACCGTCCGGCCGCAGGTAGGCCAGCAGCCCGCTCTTGCGCACTTCCGTCAACTTCTGGCTAAGACGGTGAGCCAGCGAGATTGGCGTGGGCATCAGTTCCGGGTTTTCGTCCGAGGCATAACCGAACATCATCCCCTGATCACCCGCGCCCCCCGTGTCCACACCCATGGCGATGTCGCCGGACTGCTTGTTGATGCTGGAGATCACAGCGCAGGTGTTGGAATCAAAGCCGTATAGCGCGTTGTCGTAACCGATCGAGGCGACCACCCCACGTACCAACGACTGAAAGTCGACGTAAGCTTTGGTGGTGATTTCACCCGCAATGACCACCAGACCGGTGGCAGTCAGGGTTTCTGCGGCGACTCGGCTGTGCGGGTCCTGCGCCAGGCAGGCGTCGAGAATCGCATCGGAGATCTGGTCGGCAATTTTGTCCGGATGCCCTTCAGTCACCGATTCGGACGTAAACAAAAATCTATCGTGTTGTGGCAAGAAGCTTCCTCCGTTTCAAACCTTTTGCGTTGAGCTGCACGGGCGAACAAAGAACGTTTTTGTGCCTGTGGAGTGCCCGCAATGGCTTGTCCCGCTCTGTTGACTCACTTCTACGGTACCAGAGGGGCTTAGGGCAGGAAAGTTCCCGTCGTTACCGGCGGCGTGGACGCGGGTAACCGCGGGAGGGTGTCATGGCCGCCTGCGTGGTGTGGGTGACTGCAGGGAGCCCCAGAGAAACCTTCTTATGTACATAACTCCAGACAAACCAGCTCAAACCGGCGACCAGGATCAGCAGCACCGCGATGCCCGCCCAGCGGAGGCGCTGGTCGGGACGGGTTCTCGGGCCGCTCCCACGGGCCTTGCTGGCGTTTTCAGCGAAGCGCACCCAACCGTCTTCATCGGCGGAGCTTCCTGCGGGCTGATAAGCGGAAAGATAGCGGCCAACCCATTCTTCCTGGTCGAGACCGACCACCCGGGCGTATTCCCGCACCATGCTTTTGTTGAAAACGCCGCCGGGGAGTATTTCGAAGTGCTCCTGCTCCAGGGCCTGTAGGTGCCGATTGCTGATCTTCGTGACGCGGGTAATGGCTTCAAGCGTGATGCCTCGGAACTCGCGTTCCTGCCGTAATGTCTCGCCAAAATTACTCATACATCCCACCCGTCAGACTGACCTTGACGGCGCCGGCGAAGATCCATGCGCGACTTTCTTCACCATACTGCCGCTTTCGTGCCAAATCTAAGCAAATCCGTCCCGGACCGTTGGCTGGTGTGCGTCACAGCATCTCGTGAGTTACTGCATATCGTGAGATGCCCGGAATCTCTGCCGGATGCACAGCAGGCCCATCTGCAACGGATTATGCCTTCAAGTAATTTTGCTACACTCGGCTAAGTCAGGCGAATAGCATGAATAGGTTAGTCATAGGCAATCTGCTCCATCGGCCCCTCCGCTCGGCTATCAGTATTCTTGCCGTCGCCATCGAAGTGGCCATGATCCTGTCGATCGTAGGAATACTCTTTGGCCAGATCGAAGGGTCGCGCCGCCAAACCAGCGGTATTGGCGCGGATTTGATCGTTCGACCGCCCAACGCCAGCTTCCTCACGGGCGTGAGCGGGGCGCCCATCCCTGCCAAAGTCGCCGACGTGATCGCCAGGCTGCCGCATGTGGCCGTGGCGTCGCCGGCCATTCAGCAGTTGTCGGTCAAAACCGCGGTGGAAACGATCTGGGGCATCGACTACGCCAGTTATAACGCGCTGAAGCCGTTTGTCTTTGTGTCGGGCACTCCGTTTCAGGGCCCGAACGACACGATTGTGGATGATGTGTTCGCAAGGTCGGGCAAACGGGTAGTGGTTGGCGACACCATCCCCATTCTCGATCACCCTTTTCGGGTGAGTGGCATCGTGGAACACGGTAAAGGCGGACGCAAGTTCCTTCCCATCCGTACGCTCGGCGCGCTCCTGGGTGCGGAGAACAACGCGTCGCTGGTATTCGTAAAAAGTGATGATCCAAAAAATGAGCAATTGATTGAGCAGGAAATTCACTCGCAGCCCGGGATGTCCGAGTACCAGGTGTCCACGCTGGCAGAGTCGCTGTCGCAGATGACTCCGGAGCATTTGCCCGCGTTTACCGATGCTCTTTATGTGGTGATTGGGCTGGCGGTGATCGTGGGCTTTATCGTTATTTTCCAGGCGATGTACACCGCGGTTCTCGAGCGTACGCGCGAGATCGGCATTCTGAAGTCGCTGGGAGCCTCGCAGGCCTATGTGGTGGGGCTGGTGCTACGCGAGACGGCGCTGCTTTCGATTGTGGGAATCATTTTGGGAATCGGAATTACTTTCGTGTTGAAGGCCGGCATGGACCTGAAATTCCCCACACTTCCCTTCCCGGTAAGCCTGCATTGGATTGTGTCGGCAACCCTGATTGCGCTGGGCGGCGCTTTGGTCGGCGCCAGTTATCCGGCCTTGAAGGCGGCCCGCAAAGATCCTATTGAGGCGTTGGCCTACGAATAAGGCCAACGCTGAGCAGCTCACTAAGCCGGATCACCACCCGCTCTCGCCGTCTGAAAGGCAAAAGCGCTCCCCAACTTCTAACATATCGGCCGGGCTCACCTGCTGCGCCAGCAGAGAGAAAACACTCCTTCAGGCGGCCCAGACCAGCGATGGCTTGCTGCTATTTCCACTCGGCTGGCCGCTCGACGACCTTGCCCCTGGTCCCGAATGAGACCTTGTCCGGAAATTGTGCGGCCGCCAAATCTGCGTGTGTGATGTGACGAGTGAAGCTGCCGAAAGTGGAGAGCTTCCCGGGAGCTTTGCCATCCAGGATGAAGGTACCGACCGACTTGCCAATTTCATCCCGTACGATTCGTACCGGTTTGTTCAGATCCGTATCTTGCGAGAGGACCACGGCAACATCGAACAAACCGCGCCACGCGTCGTGCACCAGGTAAGTCGCTAGGTTCACATCAGATCCCTTCTCTTCCGTGTTCCATATTTCAACGTGCGTAGGACCTCCTGGCTGAGGGTTCACCAATGGCCGCATTTTGGGGCTTGGTCAGGAAATTTCCCTGGTGGACCGACACGCTCGGGAGAGTGCTCAAGGCCTGAAGGTAGCGCTGCTGGCGCATTGGCGTACCTGAATCGAATTTGCCGCTCACTGGTGCCGTAAAGTAGCGAATACGCTGAATCTGGTTTTCAGGGTCAAGGAGCCTCTGAACCAGGGCTTCGAGGTTCAGCCACTTGAACGGTGTCTTTCTCAGCGTCCCGTAGTAGAGATTGAAGCCGTCAACGTAGACATAGGTCCGCTTCACAGTTTGCCTGATCCTGAAAAGACAGAAGCCGCATGAGCGGAGCTCGATGCGGCTTCTGAACTGACAACACCTTTCGGCCCTGCCAGCGGGTAGACTTTAAAATTAACGCTTGCTTGCTTTATAGGCAAGCAGCATCATTGCGAGCTCCACCGCATTCCCGCTTGGAATAAGCAGTCTCTATCGAGGCCCCGGCCTGACGAATAAGGCCAGGCCTGGGCAGGCTCACGAAGCCTTACTACCACTGGCCAGCACCGTCTGAAAAAATGGGGCCTCGGTTTCTTTATGCACCACCGCCGTGTGTACCTGGGTGAACCCGGCTTTGCTCAGCAAAGCCTCGAGCTCGACTTCACTGAAGCCCAGCCAGACATCGGCGTATAGCTCGCGCGCTTCCGCAAAGCGGTGTTGCACCAGGTCCAGCACGGTGATCCTTCCCCCCGGCTTCAGAATGCGCCAGGCTTCGTTGAGCGCGCGCTCAGGATGAATTGCATGATGCAGCGACTGGCTGAATAGGGCCAGGTCGACCGAGCCGTCGGCGATTGGTACCGCCTCCAGATCGCCTTTGCGGTATTCGAGCGTAGTGACCCCCTGCTTGCGGGCGAGAGCGCTGCCCAACTCCACCATTCTGTCGGAGTTGTCTACGGCAATGACCTGTTGCGCCCGCTGCGCCAGCAGGAGAGAAAAGCCTCCTTCGCCAGCCCCCAGATCGGCAATCACCAGCGGCGGCAACAATTGCAACAAGGCTTCCGCGATGCTTCTCCAGGAGCGGCCCGGTACGTACTCCCGCCCCAAACGGCCGGCCATATCGTCAAAAAAGGCGCGCGTCTTGTCTTTGCGTTTGCGCAGCGCCAGCTCGAGCGCCGCCTCGTCATGCTGAGCTTCCGGCAGTTCCTCGGGCGTCTTCTGCAGTTGGGCCAAAAGCTCACCCAGTACGACGCCCCCGGATTTCGCCCGATACCACATGTTTTTGCCGGCGCGGCGGTCCTCCACCAGGTCAGCATGCTTCAACTGTGCCAGATGAGTGGAGATAGTGCTCTGCCCCAGGCCGAGAATCTCCTGCAACTCGGCCACTGACAACTCTTCCCGTGACAGAAGTAACAACATACGCAGGCGAATTCCATCACCCAGTACGCGAAGAGCTTTTACGATTGACCCGAGTGGCATTTGAGCTTATTATATCAACATATTCAGATGTATCGATATGAGGAGTTAAAAGATGGCAACAGCTACGATCAACCGCACCGCCACTGACTACAAGGTGGCTGACCTCTCCCTGGCTGACTGGGGACGCAAAGAAATCTCGATTGCTGAACACGAGATGCCCGGGCTTATGTCCATCCGCCGCAAGTATGCCGCGGAGAAGCCGCTAGCCGGCGTGCGCATCACCGGTTCGCTGCACATGACCATTCAGACCGCGGTGCTGATCGAGACCCTGGTCGACCTCGGCGCCAACGTGCGTTGGGCGAGCTGCAACATCTTCTCCACCCAGGACCACGCTGCGGCAGCCATCGCGGCAGCCGGCGTTCCCGTGTTTGCCTGGAAGGGCGAGAGCCTCGAAGACTACTGGTGGTGCACGGCCCAGGCACTCGATCACGGCGAGGGCAAGGGACCGCAGATGGTCGTTGACGACGGCGGCGACGTCACCCTGCTGATCCATAAGGGCTATGAACTGGAAGACGGCGATGGTTGGGTGAACACCCCCTCATCGAACCACGAAGAGCAGGTCATCAAAGATCTGTTGAAGAAGATGTACAAGGAAGATCCGAAGCATTGGCATCGGGTTGCGAAGGAATGGCGCGGCGTCTCAGAAGAGACAACCACCGGCGTGCATCGCCTGTACAAGATGAAGGAGCAGGGCAAGCTGCTCGTGCCGGCTATCAACGTGAACGACTCCGTCACCAAATCGAAGTTCGATAACCTGTACGGTTGCCGTGAATCGTTGGCTGATGGCATCAAGCGCGCGACCGATGTGATGGTTGCCGGCAAGGTGGCGGTCATTTGCGGCTACGGCGACGTAGGCAAGGGTTCGGCTCATTCCCTGCGTGGCATGGGCGCACGAGTGGTGGTCACAGAGATCGACCCGATCAATGCTTTGCAGGCAGCGATGGAAGGCTTTGAAGTCACCACGGTGGAAGAAACACTGGGCCGTGGGGACATCTATGTCACCTGCACCGGCAACGTGGACGTGCTGACCCTGGAGCACATGGCCGGCATGAAAGATCAGGCCATCGTTTGCAACATTGGTCACTTTGACAACGAGATCCAGATCGATCGCCTCAACACCGAGAAGGGTGTGGAGAGGATCAACGTGAAGCCCCAGGTGGATCAGTACAATTTCTCCGCCACCAAGGGTAAGCCGGCACACACGATCTACGTCCTGGCAGAAGGCCGCCTGGTCAACCTGGGTTGCGCCACCGGTCACCCCAGTTTCGTGATGAGCAACAGCTTTGCCAACCAGACGCTGGCCCAGATCGATTTGTGGAAGAACAAGGACGTCTACAAGATCGACGTCTACACGCTGCCTAAAAAGCTGGATGAGGAAGTAGCTCGCCTCCACCTGGAGAAGATCGGCGTTAAGCTCACCACCCTGAGCAAGGCGCAGGCCGACTACCTGGGCGTAGCCACGGAAGGTCCGTACAAGCCGGAAACCTACCGCTACTAAGCTCTTCACAAGTTCACAATCATGGCCTCAGCCCCCGTGGCTGAGGCCTTTTTTTTGCTTCGTGCATGGTGGCTCCACGTCCCCAAAAGTTCCAGTGATGGCGCAGAGGATCTATTCTTGTTGTTTTCGCGTCCTATGAAGATGCAGTGGAACGTCGTTAGTTGTGCAGCGCTTGTTCTGATCGCTTGTCTTACCCAGGTCGGCCGGGATACGGCAGCAGCCCAAGCCGTTCATCCGGCGGTCGAAGTGATCCAGTCGACGGCGGTAGACGCCTCCGCCTTGAAATCCCGCAAGAACTCTTACTCGTTCAAACTCGAAGCCGGCGGTGATTGGACCGATACCGGGGTGATGGTCACTCCCGCGGACCACCTGGTCTTCACCGCGAACGGCGACCTATCGCTTGCAGATGGGCGCAGCGCGCCACCCGACGGCCTCACCCGCGGCTGGAAAGATTTGATTCGTACCTATCCCCTCAATTCCGCCAACAGCGGCGCGGTCATCGGGCGCATTGGCAATAGCGATGCGGCGGTTCCCTTCTTCATTGGCGCCAGCAAAGATATGGATGTGTCTGCAACCGGCAACCTGTTCTTGCGGCTCAACCTGAGTTCTGATCTTTCCGGCACGGGCACCATTACGGTTAAGTTGAAGCTGAGCAGCCAACCGACGCAGAAGACTATCTCTGCGCCCGATCTGGCACACTTGCTCTCCCCTCAGCTTTTCAGCGACATCCCACGCCGGGTAGCCGATCAGACGGGCAATCCCGGCGACATGGTGAACTTCTCGCTGATCGGCACGGAAGAGCAGGTTACAAAGGCTTTCACGGCCGCAGGCTGGGTCGCGGTGGACAAGACGACCCAGGACGCCGTGGTGCATGGACTAATGGCCACCCTCTCGCATGAGGCATATACCGAGATGCCGATGAGCACGCTCTACCTCTTTGGCCGTTCGCAGGATTTGTCCTATGCCCGTGCGGCGCCTTTGGCCGTGGCTGCCATCCGGCACCACCTCCGCGTGTGGAAGATGACTGCTACTGTGGGCGGCGAGCCGTTCTGGGTAGGATCGTGCACCCACGACAATGGATTTGAAAAGGATCAACGGAATGGCGGCGTGACCCACCACATCGATGCCAATGTCGACGAGGAGCGGGATTTTCTGCAGCAGAGCTTTGCCGGCGCCGGAGTTCTGGCGGGAGCGGCCTATGTGACCCCTGCGAATCCGTTGACCACAGCCAGCACCGCAACCGGGGGGAGCTTCTCTTCCGATGGACGAATTGTGGTGCTGGACCTGAAGTAGTTACTGGCGGTTACGAACATGCCTTTAGGGTTCGCGCGCATTCCCCTTTGTCATCCCGAG
>CAZZVD010000240.1:0-8197 GCA_964657465.1 uncultured Acetobacteraceae bacterium
ATTCGCGAACTGCAACAAGACTTGCTCGCCCTGAAACTCTGAAGACTCCAGCTTGCAGTCCTAATGCACGGTGCCGGGCCGAAGGGAATCGAGTAGAAGATCGCGCAACGGACCGCGTTCGATCTCAGGACGCTTTCCCGGCCCGGACATGGTGCGAGGATGATCGTGAAGAACTCTTCCGTTGCTATCGGTAAGGCGAAGGCGGTCCAGATCTGGTCGATGGTTGGACCAGAACGCTTCCATCAGGCCAGCCGCTTCCAATGCCGCCAGGCCAGAGTCTCCGTGGAGATCCAATGCGCTGCCCTGCACGCGCGCATCGCGACTGGAATCGCGCTCATACACCAACACGTGCGCACCGCTTTGCTGCAGCAGTCGGGCCAGCGTAAGCCCGCCTGGTCCACCACCGACGATGGCGATCTTCTTTCCGTCCATTGCGCTCATACTTACTTCCTGATCCTTCTGTAAGTCCCAAGCGGCTACAAGCGCCGCGTTTCCTAACGCGCACACGGCTCAATCGATAGGATGATCTGCGTCCGCGCAAGAATCGGACCGGATGGACTGAATTGCATCTTACGGCAAGCCGATGACACGATCGAGCTTCCATCGCCCTGCCGCTGGTCGCAGCCTAAGAAGCGTGTGTAAGGTCAGTCTAGATCAGCTTAGGCTGGGTGACGAGAAGCCGCTTAGCTTCACGCGCGCGAGAGTTGGGATGTGCAGCTAGGATGGGATCATGCTGGCGTCGATCATGAACAACCGCGCCAGAACACGGCTTTCCTTGCTGGTCCTGCTGCTGGCTGCTGCTTGCTTACGTGCACAGCAGAGCACCCCAACAGTTCCCATAAGAAGCTATGTCCGCGCAAATGGAGTCGTGTACGCTCAAGGGAAATCTGCTCCCTTGCTTGCGGACATGTACCTTCCAAAAGACTCAGGACTACGACCGGCGATTGTCTTCATTCACGGTGGCGGTTGGACGGGGGGCAGTCGCACAAGCTGGAGTGCTCTCATTGCGCCGTTTGCGGAGCATGGATATGTAGGCATGGCGATTGACTATGATCTCAGCCCCGTGGTCCGCTTTCCGGTCGCGCTCGAGGAGTGCAAAGAAGCCGTCCGCTGGCTTCGCGCCCACGCAAGTGATTACCATGTGGATCCGAACCGCATTGCCGTCGCCGGCGGTTCTGCCGGGGGCGAACTGGCAGCGCTTGTAGCGCTGACCAGCGGTGATCTCCGCTACGAAGCCGGTGCGTTCAAGAACTTCAGCTCAACTGTGAAAGCGGCCATTCTTTACAGTGCCGACCTTGATCTAACAAACTTTTCTGAAACGGACGACGCGATACTTGCTTATCTCGGAGGGTCGTGCTCAGTGCAACATGAACTCTGCATGCAGGCTTCTCCGCAGGCTCATCTCGGCGGTCAACTGCCTCCCATCTTCATCGGGCACGGAAACGCAGATGAAGATGTTCCGTATTCACAGTCCACGCGTTTCGTCGCTGGGTATCGAAAAGCGCATGGAAACATCATTGCCTTTACGGCGGAGGAAGGACCGCATGCCTATGCCGCGGAGCCTCGATGGTTTCAGGCAAATGTAGATGCGGTGTTGCGTTTCCTCCGGAAGAACCTCTAGGCAACTTCCATAAAGCGCCCGACCTGATTTTGCCAACGGTTCGTCGCTGCCTTGGGCGCTTGCTACCTGAGCTTCTTTTTCGGAGCCTATCTGGAAGTGGCGGAGTTGCTGGTTGGGTCCTGTGAATTCCCACATCTCCCGACGATGAAGCTGTCGGTAGATACGGGGCACCCGGTGTGGTTACAGCGCCGAAGGTGGGCGCCGACCCGCGGTTTCACCTGGACGAAGCGGCCCGGATAACCCGCTCGCCGTCACCGAGGCGGATGGGATAGCAAATCAACGATTCACTATCCCCCGGGTTGAAACCTTCAGAGAAGATCAGTGAAGGGAGTGCTGGTGGTAATCCGTTTCGCTTTGATCGAGCCAGTGATCGTCACCGTAACATTGCCGGAAACGTCATATCCCTTTAATACAAAAGTACCGGTGTAGCAGTCGCTATCGGGACTCAGCTCAATCTTCTCAATTAACTGAGCTCCCCCAGTGGGATTACCGATTCCATTAGGCGCGTTAGCGGGGTCGTTGCCCTGCCAAGGGAGATGATTCAGTAAGTACTTTAGCTTTCCTGTGCGGGTCCAGACGCCCATGCAAAAATTTCCGTCCTGTGCCGGACGCGAGGAGTTCATGATCTCCGTGCCGTCGCGGTGCCAGGTTACAAGAGAGTTATCGAACTGGGCGGAAAATGGCGCGTCGTTCATCGTCTCGGCCGTGAAGACCGCGTGCCAGAGCCCCACGATAGAGGTTCCGTGATCCCCATCCTCGTCGAAACCAGTTCGTACCAATTTGCTTTGGTTGGCTCCTTGCTGCCACTGCCAGGCTGAAGGCTTAGCTTTTATCGACATACCGCACTGCGCCGCAGCGCCGGGGGGTATCGCGGAGACGAGGGCGAGCGCGCTCATCCACAATATATGCTTCGACACAAACTTCGATATGGTCATCGGCGTCATAGATTTCTCCTCTTGAGTTAGATTGGGCTTCTGGAACTAAATAGACTTTGCGGGTAATCTAAATAGCAAGTCGGGTCTCGGCAATGGCTTTTTAGGATACTTCTGGGAGGGGTGATGGACGCCTTATTTACCTGGAGAAGAACGCAAGCGAACGATCTCGCCGAATGCCTACAATTACATCCCGCTAAGAATGGAGCAGAAATCGCTGGCGATGCCTGTCTTGTGAAAACCTGGGAGACTCTTTTGCGAATGTCTCACGCAACGCGAAGCGCATTAGTTGAAATGCAGTGGAGAGGCCGCATTGAGGTTGTCGGTTTCGGCTTCGCATCCTTTGTAAAAAAGAGTTTCGCCGACGCAGAGGTTAATAACCCAAGGCCGGGTTTAAACGCCCGGATTATTAAAAGCGTTTTAAGCGGAGACTCAGTGATTGCTACATTTGCGGAGGTCCGGAATGGAAATACTGTTGGTGATTTACAGCAAGTCATCCTGGAAACCAGCTGGAAACACGGCGTCCTCACGCCGCCCCAGGTGTATGAAGTTCGCGTGCTCCTGGCCCTGGCCTATCAGGAGTTATTTTCTGGCTACCGCTTATCCAGGATCCTTGGAGAAATGGTGGATGAACGCGATCTTGGGCATATTAGTGGCCAGAAGGAGATGCGGGTGGTTGACCGCTTTGAAGGCTTTCGCCGCGCAAACCCCGCAACCAGTTGGAACTCGGACCGTTGCCTTATCGAGATAACGCTCGAAACAATGCGTGCTGCCCCTCACTCGATCGCAGCAGGGCTCTTTCAGCATCATGTTAGTCCAGAGTGTGGATTCACCCAACGAGAGCAGGAGTTATTGGAATTGGCGATCGACGGGGCAGATGACGCTTCGATAGCCAATTTGCTGCATCTGACGTTACCGGCTATCAAGCGCCGGTGGTCAGGCATCTTCGAGCGCACCGCTTCCGTCCGGCCGGATTTATGCCCTCTGGATGGGGAGGGAACAAGAGGCATCCAGAAACGCCAACGTATCCTCGCCTACGTAAGAAGACATCCGGAGGAGTTGCGGCCTTTCTCACGCCAGCAGCAGACTTTGGGAACGAGGTAGGGCGGGCAGCAGTGGCCAAGCTCTCCAACAGCAACGCGGATTGGAAAACCAGGCGTGACAGGGTCGAACTACGTCTACGGGGAGTAGCGGGCAACCCCCCCAGGTGCTGGCTCCGCAGCTCACAATATAATGACCTCGATTTGACAGTCATCCCGAAGGAACCCGCATGTCCAGCCAGGTGGATCTATATGACAACGCGTATGCCAGGGTGGAGCACGAGCTTTATCAAACCATCCGGACAGAAACTTACGGTCAAGACCTCGGTCAAACCAGTTGGGTCACCTCGGACGAGTCAGCTCTCATCCCCGTGCTACTGAATCTAATCAGCAACTCTGTGGTGCTCGACATAGGCTGCGGATCGGGCGCCTATTCGCTATACGTTGCCGCGCGACTGGGCTGCTCGATCACCGGCCTGGACGTTAACCCCCACGCCATCGCCAGCGCCAGCCAACTCGCGGCTGCCCGCGCACTGGAGGGTCTTGCCCGGTTCGAGCAAAGCGACGTGTCCAGGCCTCTTCACTTCGCAGATGCAACCTTCGACGCAGTCTTCGCCAACGACGCCCTCTGTCACGTGCCCGATCGTTCCCGCGTTCTGAAGGAACTCTTCCGCGTGCTTCGCCCAGGTGGCCGCCTGCTGTTCAGCGATGCCCTCATTATCGGCGGGGTGATCTCGCACGTTGAGCTCGCCATCCGCAGCTCGATTGGCCTGTATTTCTTCAGCCCGCCAGGTGAGAATGAGCGCCTCCTCTCCTCGGCCGGCTTCACCCTGCGGTCGGTCAGCGATACCTCGCAGCAGGCCGCCGGCATCGCCGAACGATGGTACGACGCCCGCGAGCGGCGAAGGGAACAACTCACCGCACTCGAAGGCTTGGACCGCTACGAAGGTTTGCAGCGCTTCCTCTCTTGCGTTCACCAGCTAACCTCTGAGCGCCGCCTTCTTCGCCATCTCTACCTGACGCAAAAGCCTGAACCCGATGCAGGCGGCTAGCCGCGAGTGATCAGGGAGCGGGGGGATTAAGTGATTTCCGGGCAAGGAATCGGCTCCGCAGCATTTAAGGCCGGATGTGATTTTCCCATCCAAGGACTTTATGCCCGGTTCCATCACCTCGCAGCAGCGGGTCCTCCCGAATCCATTACTCCACAATTCAGGGATAGTACACCCCAACGAAGTCACCCAACCGGCCCCTCTCCGCTTACGGCTTCTCACGCCCACCGCAATCAATCTGGCCCTTCTCTCATCGTCCTGATGGTGAGTGCTTGGTTTGGTATGCGCCCTTGCGGCAGCCGGCGCATGATGCCCTTCGTAGAAGATGACCAGTGTCTTCCTTGCCAAAGACGTGATTGGCCATTTCTTCAATTTGCAGCAGCAGTAGGTCGGGGGTGAGCCGCGCGCCTTGACCTAAGATACAAGCCGGAGTTAGGAAGGCCGGGCATTTGCACCTAACCCCGCTAAGTCACTGGACCTTCAATGGCAAGCTGGTCACGACGCCGGTTCCGCGGTATTGCAATTGGTATGCTGGTTTCCGTTTGGTGGGGACGGGAAAGTACAGATAACCAGCGACCGGCCTTGAGACTTCTTCGTCTTTCAGTTCCTTGTCGTGCAGTCCCATCTCCAGGGTCTGTCGATCTGCGTCGGTCGCCGCAGGAGAGGTATTCTTGTCCACGCCAACGCCCGTGCCTATGCCATAGACGGGACCACTGACCCGCCTGCCGCTTCCGCTATAGTCCGGACCGCTCACGTAGCCAACGTTGGCTGTTGGATAGAGAGTGACGTCACGGCTACTCTGCGGCTGGTTCTGGTAGATAGCAGCAATCGTTTGGGGACTTGCAGGGCTCGCCACAGCTTTGCCGTCTGCGGTGCGCAGCGAGAAGTCAGATTGCTGCAGGCCGATTGTATTGCTGCCGGCGGGGTAAAAGCCGACCTCCACCACGATGTAGCGGCTCGCTAATGGGGTGGCGATCAAGTTTCGCACCTCGGCCTTCGAGAGCTGCCTCACGCCGATAGCATAGACGGATTGAACCTTCGAAGCGGGGTAATCCGCAACGGAGGGTCGTGGCGCCGGGCCCTTTTGTCCGAACGCAAGGCTGGCACTGAGGAATCCCGACATAACCACGCATTTACTGAAATGAGCCATGAACGATGTCTCCAGGCTAACCTTGAGCGTTTTGCCCATCACGCTAGTAAAGCGAGCGACCATCTGTCACGCATGGTCCCTATCCCAGACCCTGCGCCTGGTTGGACGGACGTCGCATAGGTCTTGTGAGCGCTGTCGTCATAAATAACAGAATCGCCATCCTTGTAAACAAGCAAAACAACCGGCAAGCACAACATCCTGCTCAGAATCAGGCCGTTCCCGGGTTTCCGTCTCCGAGTTGCGCCTCGGCAACTTGTCGATGATCATCCGTTCAATTTTCCACCGGTTCGAAGCGATGCGTACCCTCGCCAGCATAATCTCATCGCCGAGACGCAGAAGAATCCCCTTGCTGTTTCCCCGAGCCGCGGCAAGCACAAACCCCTCCCTGATGACCGTTGTGCCGTGAGCGCTGCCGTCATCGGTCATTGCTGTAGAGACACGGCTGCCAGAAGCGCAATCGGATCGGCAGCCGTGTCTCCCATGCGCAGTTCAGTTGCGTTCCCAAAAGGGTGGCGGTTCAATGCCGAGTGCCCGGAGGTAGACGTATCCCTGTCCGCGATGATGAATCTCATTGTCGATTGCGTATTGAATCATCGCTACCCCGGTCATTTCCCATTGGCCGAACGCCTTATCGACCTCGCTGAACCGGCGCGGCGGAATTGTTGGAAATTTCTCGTTTAGCTTTTCCGTGTGCAAATCCCACATGCGCAGAAGCTCAGCTTTCGTTGTGGGCTTTGCAAACTCAAACGTCTTCCAATTCCCAGTGGCTACGCCTTCCACGATGGGTATGTCCATACCCAGAAACTCGCAAGCCAATTCCCCAAAGGGCCGCATACCGGCAACAGAAAACTCGAACAGCTTGTCTTCCGGAAAGGCATCGATCGTCCTGCGCGTCAGTCTTCTTTGTCCCTGCCAGTTTTGCAGCAGAGCGTCCGCCGTCAGCAAATCTACGGATAGTGTTTCAGTTGACATTGCATTCTCCTGAACCCGTTTTGGGCACATACTCAGACTACGAACCATTCCCGACAAGACTTGTCGTAAATGGACGAGAGAATCAGAGAATCCAATGTACGACCCGATCATGCGCGTCTTCACCGTCCTGGAAATTCTTCAAGGGCGGGACCGTGTCTGCGGAGCGGAGCTGGCGCAGCGCCTGGAAGTCGATCTGCGCACCGTACAGCGCTATATCGCTCGGCTGAAAGATTTGGGAATTCCCATTGACGCCTCTTCCGGGGTAGGCGGCGCTTATCGGCTGCGCGCAGGGTTTCGCTTGCCGCCACTTCTGCTGACCAATGAGGAGGCGTTCGCGCTCTCGCTGGGGCTGCGCGCGCTCCGCCAGATTGGCCTGGCAGCGTTTGCTCCCGCGACTGAAGAAGCATTGGCCAAACTGGCACGGGTCCTTCCCGAGGCGCTACGCGAGAGCATTCGAATGGTGGAGGAAGTTGTGGCTGTCGAGCCCGGTCCATGGGTGGTGCCGACCTCGGTGGAAAGCCTTATTCAGGCTGCTTCCGCCATCCGCTCCAGCCGGCGAATCCGCTTTGAGTACCAATCGCACAACGAGACGATCTCCCACCGCGAGATCGAGCCCCACGGCGTAGTACACAGTGATGGTCGCTGGTATCTCATTGGTCATTGCCTGTCGCGGCAAGCACTCCGCACCTTTCGCCTGGATCGGGTGAAGCACCTCGAAATCTCCCATGCCACTTTCGATCCCCCCACCGGCTTCGATGCCCGTCGCTATCTGGCAGAGCACATGCCCTTTGTTGAATCCGAGTACCAGATTGACGTGTGGATCGACATGTCTACAGAGGAGGCAGAACGCAGCTTCTCCCCCTGGAGAATCGGTACCGAACCGGACGAGCATGGCACGCGCCTGCGTTGCGGGCGCGACCGTCTGGACATGTTTGCAGCCATGCTACTCAGCATGGGACGCAGGATCGTGGTGCATAAACCGCTGGAACTGCGCGAGACCTTTCGCCAACTTGCCAGGCAGGCTACCGAGGCGGCCGAGAATACTGGCGCCTGAGGCGCTCAGGCCACGATGCTGCCCGGCGGCAGCGTCAGGACAATCAGCGCCTCGGGAGCGCAGCTGAGCCTCTTGCCGGGAGCGAGCTATGCCGCGGAACTACTCGAGTTCCCCCCTCTCGCGGATGTGGAACGAGAGTGGAGTCAGAACGTTGGGGGGGCTCGCCCGGTCGTATTCAATCCACGTCGTTCCACCGGGCAGGAGATCCCTGCCCTTGACAAAGTCTTCGACCCTATTGAGGGGCACCCGTCCAGAGGTAGCTAGCGCCCCCTTTTGTCATCCCGAGCGCAGCCGAGGGATCTGCAGTGCGCCTTTCTCCTGCCGCAAATTTCTACAGAGCTCCAGCATCGGATGAGCAGAGGAACGTGGGTCTCGATAG
>CAZZVD010000241.1:0-8191 GCA_964657465.1 uncultured Acetobacteraceae bacterium
TCCTCTCTATGAGAATGTTGCACTTCTTCCCTAAATCCGCCGTGCCCCATATCTGCCGACGTTTTCCAGTCGGGAGATGTGGGAATTCACAAATGCCAACCCGCAACTTTCCACCTATCGATGAAGCCGCTTGCAGTGTGCCCACCTCGTTTGCAAACGCACGCAATGGCGCTACCGAGCCCCGACGACGCCGGCATCTTTGAGCGCGTGCTTCTCTGCGTCGAGCGACGTTGTATGCAGTTGCACAACATGCTGCATCGCCGCATCCGCCTGCTGGTTGCGGCCTTCGCTGCGCAGAGCACGCGCAAGCAAATAATAAGATCCCGGATCTTCAGGATTCATCTCCACCGCCTGCTGCAGCAAATGCACAGCCGCTGCGGTGTGATGCTGCTGGAACTCAGCCTTTCCCATGTAGAAGTACGTAGCCCATGCGTCAGGCGTCATCGTCTGTGCCTTCTGTAACAGCGTGAGACCTTCAGGATAACGCTGCGCCTGTACCAGGAGCGCCCCTAAGAAATAAAAGGCGTTGGCATCCTGCGGATCTGCCTCAATAGCCAACCTCAGCTGCTTTTCAGCATCCTGGTTTTTCTGCTCACTCACGTAGACTTTGCCCAGCTCGCGATGAGCGCCTGCAAAGGCCGGATCTGCCTGCAGTACGGCAAGGTAAGCCTGCTCGGCTTCGTGAAACTGGGCCGCATCGTAGTAAGCCTGACCCAGCAGGAAATTGGATTGTGCGGGGCTGGCGCTGTCGGCAAACAGGCGGGTAAACACTTGCTGCGCAGGTTCCGCCTGCCCGGCGCGCGCATACGCCACCCCCAGTAAATAGAGCGCCGCCGGGTCTGCTCCCGAGCCGTCCGTCATCGGTTTGAGCAACGCCACACCCTGGTCTGCATGCCCGCTGTAGGTAAGACAGGTTGCCAGCAGCATGGTCGGCTGAGGATCCAACGGGGACTGGGCGTGAAGCTGCTGGAAGTAGGGCAAGGCTCGCGCATAGTCCTCTTGCTTGAGGTACGCCAGGCCAAGATTGAGTTGGATCTGCCGCAGCTCGGGATGCTCCCGCAAAACACGTTTGTACGCCTCAATCGCCTGGCCATAACGGTGTGTTTTCGCATACAACACGCCAAGGTTCGCCAGCGCGCTCACGTTGCCAGCATCAGCAGCAAGAATCTTCTTGAAACCGGTTTCGGCTTCCGCATATCGGCCCGCGTTCAATGCCAGCATGGCACTGTCGAACGTCTGCCTGGCGGCCTGCGCAGAGACGCCAGGTGTGGCGACCGGAGACAAGAAGAGGACAACGCCGAACAGTGCGACAAGCAGTTTCATCAGAAAGTCTTCTTCCCAAGTTTAATGCGTGCGCGGCGCACCAAGAAAAAAGGCCGGACCCGTGTTCCGGGTCCGGCCTTTGGTGCGCGATTCGTTAGAAGTAGAACTTCCCACCGAGCTGCAGCTGACGCGGATCACGAGCACTGGTGATCTGGCCAGAGCTGCCCGCATTCGCCCCGGAGAACGGGGTTTGAAAGGACGGTGCAGACAAGCTGGTGTTGATATTCGCCCATTGTGTGTGATTGAAGACGTTGAAGGCTTCGAATCGCAACTGGATGCGCGTGTTCTCGGTGAAGTTGAAGTTCTTGAACAGGGACATGTTGAAGTTCAGAATGCCGGGGCCATAGATCGAGTTCCGGTGGAAATTACCGAAGCTACCAGGCGCCGGCGAGGCGAACGCAGCAGGGTTATACCACATGGGGTTCTGTCCCGCGGGTACGTTGTGGCTATGCGCGGTCTTGATCGCGCCACCAACGTAGTCTGGACGAATGTGGCCAAAACCACCGTCACCCAGGTTTCCACTGGAGGTCAAATCGCAGCTGTCAGCGGTCGGGCTGGCCCCGTTGAGGCAAGGGCTGCCACCCCACAATTGCGTCACGCCGGAGAACTCCCAACCGCCAGCGCTCAACTGAACCAACTTGTTGGATCCCTTGAACTGCGGAAGGTTGTAGACATACTGAATGTTGAAGACATTGCGCCGATCGAATCCGGCTGGAGCATAGAAGTGCTTCAGCTGGGTTTTATCGGGTATAACGTCAGCTTCATTGTCCTGGTCGAACAGATCGATCACCTTGGAGAAGGTATAGTCCGCGTTGATGGTCAGCGTGTTGCTGAACCGGCGGGTTACCTTGACCTGCAGTCCGTTGTACACACTGCTGGCGCCGAACCGGCTGAAGTGAATGGAGCTGTAGCCTTTGTAGGGCAGGATTGCATTGGTGACGTTGTTGACGGTGGAGAGGATCGGCGTGCTCGTTGTGTAGCCCAGCGGCAGCTGTTCCAATTCATCGACGTAAATCTGGTGACGGCTGGCGTTGCCGATGTAACTGATATCGAGCACCATCTTCGCCGGCAGCTCTTGCTGAACGCCGAGGTTGTAACCGTACGTGGTTGGAATGTTGCCCGAACGGTCGGTGGAGAGAAGACCACCCTGCGGCGTGAGCGGAGCACCATTCGCCAAAGCAGGCGAGATGTTGCCAATGTTGCCGCCGTAGATCGTCGGGGTGTACACGGTCGGCGGGTTGCTGATGCCACCAAAGTTGAATACGTTTTGCTGGTAGCGCTCAAAGAAGACGCCCGCACCACCGCGCAGAGCCGTCTTGCCATTACCGTACACATCGTAGGCGAAGCCGATACGGGGGCCAAAGTTGTTGAAGCGGAAATTCTGCCCGCCCTTCGGTAATCCGTTTGTGCCTTCGCGCACCATGCCGTTGTAAGGATTACCCGATCCAGGAACAATCGTGTTCTGTGTTGGCGCCTGCCCTGGGATGTTGTTGGCCGTATTAATGGTCACTGCATTCGCCGGGTTGTAGGCACTGGGCACAAAATAATACTGGTGGTATTGCCCGGTGGTGTAGGTGGGCCCAAGGAACTCATAGCGCAGACCCAGGTCCAACGTGAGCCGAGGCGTCGTTTTCCATGTGTCCTGCACGTACCCTTCGTACTGGAAGAAGTGGAAGTGACCGTAGGCGAAGATGTTCGATTGGCTGACGGTGGTGTAGTTGCCAAGCAGCGTGTTCGCGATGCCAGAGTTGCTGTTGTTTGCGTTCTGATTGCTCGCTTGGAAGTTCAGGTTCGGAGTCTCGGTCCAGGTGCCTTCTTGCCCGTTCTCGTTCAGATCAGCAAAGAGTCCGAATTTGAGAACGTGGTTGCCGAGGATCTTGGTTACGTCATCGGTCGCAACCACTGTATTACCGGTAGAAGTCCAGCCGGAAGGGAATGGGCTGATGTTGATGTAGTTGTCGCCGGTGTTGATGTTCGGCGCGAGGTTATGCGTGTTGGTGGAAGGGTAGATGTCGGTGTAATTGAAGCCGAGCGTTCCCTTGTCGTAAGAAGACTTCGACGTACCGGGAACGATGTCGACCACCTGGTCCAGGTGCAACCAACCCACGGTTGCTTCGTTGGTCAGGGTGGGCGAGATTACGTTCACCAGGCTCCAGCCATAGCTCTTTCCTGGCTTTTTGCGGTATTGAGGGTAAACCGGGAAGCTGTTGCCGGAGAAGATGCCGAACCCCTGGCTCTCTTGTTGCCGGTCGTCTACGTAACGGAAGAACGCGTTTGCCTTGGGGCCGAAGGTGTAGTCCACGCGGGCGGCATACTGGTTCTTGGTGAATGTATAAGTGTCCTGGAAGTTGATCTGCTGTTCGTCACCAAAACCGTTGTTAAAGGTCGGATGATTGAACGTTCCACGATAGCCGGGAGTGAAGTACTTGATCATCGCGGCATACTGGCTGCTAAACTGAGACGAGGGGATGATGTTCCCGACATAAGGTGTCCCCGATGCCACCTCACCCACGGAGTTGTAGGTGACGGTTCCCGGTACAAACACCTGGCCGTTGCGCACCAGATTCCCGTTGGTATCGTGGATGGGAACGCAGGTGGCGCCACCGTTGTAGTCGCACATGTTACCGGTACGATAGACGGGAGACAAGTCGGCTTCGCCATTGGGCGTTCCGATGCCCAGCATGGAAGGCTGAGGCATGGTGTAGTAGGTGCTGGCGGCGCCGCCGGGGTTACCGTTGGGCCGGTTGGCACGCGTTCCCTCGTAGTTGAAGAAGAAGAACGCTTTCTTGTTATCCCGGGGAGAAACCTTGGGGATCGGTATAAAGCCGCCGATGTTGCCGCCGAACTGATTGAACTTCAGATCCGCACGGCGCTGGCCGGTGTGGTTGCTGAACCAGTCATTCGCGTTGTAGTCGGTGTTGCGGTTGAACTCGTACGCGGTTCCGTGGAACTTCTGACCACCACTCTTGGTGTTGATCAGAATCATCACGCCGGGGCTACGACCATATTCAGCGTTGAAGTTACCAGTCAGTGTTTTGAATTCGCCCACAGCATCCAGGCTCAGGGCGGTGTACTCACCGTCATTCGCGCCCACGTCGGTGTTGATGATGCCATCGAGGAAGAAGTTATTGGCGGTGCCACGCATACCGTTGACGTAAAAGTCGTCGGTCTGGTTGAAGACCAGGCGAAATTGAGAGTTGTTGTTGGTGACCACACCGGGCAAGGTGGTGAGGAGCGACTCGAAGTCGCGCCCGTTTAACGGCTGCTCCGTCACCTGGCGTTGGTCGACAACGGCTGCGTTGCTTGAAGTACCCGTATCGATCAAGGGAGTTTGCGTGGTTACCGTAACCGTTTGTGTGGCTTGTCCAACGGTGAGGGGCACCTGCCCGAGACTGAGGTTCTGATCCTGATCGAGCACGACGCCGGCACGATCCATCTCCTGCATGCCGGAAGCCGTCACTTTGATCTTGTATGTACCCGCCCCGACGTTCAGCGCACGGAAATTGCCGCTTTCGTCCGAGGTGGTTTCGCGCGTGACATTACCGGTTGACTGGTCCAGTATTTGAACCTGCGCGCCGGGAATGGCAGCCCCCGAGGGATCGACAACGGTGCCGTTGATGGATCCGGTCTGGGCATGCAACTTGAGGCCGGGAAAGAACGTAGCCAACAGCGCGAGCAAGGCGAGTTGCAGCAGGAGGCCAGGCCTCAAGCGGAATCCGCTGCCGGCGGGTGGCTGGTTCGCACTGACGGAGGGATTTGGGGGGGTGAAGTTTGAGGCAGACGAGTGCCTTGAGTGCTGGTTGCGTCGCATAGTTCCTCCAAAGAAGGCCCGAAATGAGCTTTTACAATCCTGGCTGCCTGAAGCGGCATAGCCGCCCGGCAGGTCTTACGGCTGAAAAGTTGGTGTTATTGCAAACTGAATAACACCGGTTAACAGATCGTTACAGAGACTACCCGCCGGAATACAAGCCTGTCAACCGTGCAGAATCGTTTCTTTAAGGGGGCAGAAACGATTCTGCCTATGCGGCAGCAAACTAGCATGCCAAGCACCAGCGCCCTGTAAAGTAGTCTGTGAGTGGAATGGAAACGAGCGGTTTGTGTGCTTTTGGCAGGACTCCGGTAAGATGAGGTACCCCACTACAGCCGCCAGAAAGCGCCTCGGTTAGCTGCCCTTGAGCACCAAGCGAATACCTGAGAAAAATGAGAGCGTCACCCTGCGCACGCTGGCCAGTCATCTTGGTCTGTCGCTCACCACTGTCTCAGTGGTCGTCAGCGGTTCTCCCGCGGCGCAGGCGATTCCGCTTGCGACGCGGGAGCGGATTCTGGCTGCCGCCGACGAGTTTGCCTACCGGCCAAACTACTTCGCCCGCTCGCTGCGGAAACAACGCAGCATGTCAGTGGGTGTGCTGGTATCCGAAATGAGCGAGGGATACTTCACCCTGGTGATGAACGGAGTAGAGGAGTACCTGATGGCCGCAAAATACTTTTTTCTGCTGGCCGCCCACTACTGGCAGCCCGCGCTACTGGAAGAGTATCCGAAGATGTTGCTTGAACGTGCCGTGGATGGCTTGCTGCTGGTGAACACGCCATCGCGTGTGCGCGTCCAGGTGCCCACTGTGTCGATCTCCGGGCACGAAGAGGTGGAAGGCGTAACGAACATTCAACTGAACCACAAGATGGCGGCGCAGCTGGCCTTGAAACACCTCGCCGACCTCGGACATCGGCGAATCGCCTTCATGCGCGGCCAGCAGGAGACAATCGATACCGACTACCGCTGGCGAGAGATCATGCAAACAGCCAGTGACTGTGGCGTGGAGATCCATGCGGAGCTGCTCATCCGGCTTACCGAGAACAGCTGGTCGCCGTCTCTCGGGTACGGTCCCGTCAAAGCCCTGTTATCGCGGACGCGTGACTTCACCGCCCTGTTTGCGTTTAACGACATCGCGGCGATTGGCGCCATCCGTGCCCTGCACGAAGCGGGCCTGCGCGTACCACACGATGTGTCCGTCATCGGGTTCGATGATGTCTTGAGTGCTCCCTACGGCATCCCCAGTCTGACCACGATCCGCCAGCCACTGCGGGAGATGGGCAAGGCGGGTGCGGAGTGCTTACTCAACCGGATCAATCACCCGGACGCATCGCACCCCCATCGCATTATGGAACCGGAGTTGGTGGTGCGGGAATCCACCGCTCCCGTGAAGGGCTTGCCGCTGACCGCGAAGCGCAGCAAGACGGTGGAGCGAGCGGCGTCAGAGCAGCAAGGCCTGCTCTAAACAGTAACCCTCGGTGAACCCCAACAGCACTGAGGGCGGTGGTACTCTAAGGCACCGCTGGCGCAGAAAAGCAGCCCGGCCTCGATCGCTGCGCGCGATGCCACGCGAGTACGACCAAAGGATCCGATCGCATGATCTTTTCTTTCCGCTGGGCCCTGCCGGTTCTCGCTCTCTTATCGCTGCTGCCGCCGCGTGCCGGCGCTCTCAACAAGCTGCTCGTCGTGAACGGCACCAATCTGACAATGAAGCCGGGGCAAACAGAGCCCTTTATTGGCTATATTCTTGTTGGCGAAAACGGCAAAATCAAAGCCGTAGGCAAGGGTGCGCCTCCTGCCGGCACGCGCGCGCAGACCACGTACGATGCCAAAGGGAAATTCGTACTCCCTGGGTTCATCTCCGCGCACAGTCACCTGTCAGAAAGTGCTTTCCGCGGCCTGGCTACGGACCAGTATGTCTACGAGTACCCGACATTAAAAGGCTGGGTGGAGGCGCTGGAGACGCGCGAACTGGGCACCCGGCCTGAAGACTATTACTGGTTTACTTTGCAGGGCGCACTCGACCACCTGGTGCACGGCATCACCTCTGTCTACAACTTCGCTTATGCGCGCGATGATAACGAGGCGTTTGAAGAGAACCAATGGCGGGCGGAGCTCGATTCGGGCATGCGCTTCATCCATTCCTACGAGCCCTCGAACAAGTCGCCGGCAGATGTACGTCGCGCCAACCTGGTCAAGTTTCTCAACTACGCGAAGAAGGAAGAGTCACGCCCCACAGTGCTGCGAATGGCCTACTCCGGTTGGGTGACGACACCGGAGAACCTGCAACTGGACGCGTCGTTCATCCGGGACTATCACCTTTACACAGAGATCCACTTTCTGGAATCGCCGGTGAACCAGGAAGCGCAGCGCGCCACCTTCTCCTCGGTCAAGGCGGCGCACATGCTTGGCCCAGAAGTGAGCTTTGGGCATTTCATCCATCCGGATGACGCAATTTTGAAGACAGTCGCGGCAGCAGGTTCCGGAATGGTATGGAACCCCATGTCGAATGGGCGGCTGGCTTCCGGGATCGCCGATATACCTAAATATCGCAAGCTGGGAATACACATCGGGATGGGTGTCGATGGAGAGGGCAGCTCCGACCTGCCTGATCCTTTCGAGAACATGCGCATGGGCCTGTACCTGATCCGTGCTCGTTACGAGAGTGCCAGGATTCTGCAGCCCATCGACGTGCTGCGTTTCCACACGCTGGGCAGCGCGGAAGTCCTCGGCGTGGCCGACAAGGTGGGCAGCCTGGAAGTGGGCAAGTTTGGCGACATTCTTGTCGTCGACCCTAAGCTGGTGGAGCGTGGCCCAGTGGTCGATCCCTACGCCGCCGTGGTGCTGGCCTGCAGTGCCATGAACCTGGCCAGGGTGTATGTGGGCGGCGAAACCATGGTGGATAAGTACCGGCTGCAAAAGAGCGATATGAGCAAAGTGTCAAACGAGGTGAGCCAGCGGGTGGCGCGACTTCGCTAGCCCGGATTACTCACCGCCTGTTCCGCAACCAATGACGGGTGCCCCACATCTCGCTCGTTTTTCGCGAGATGTGGGATTCCC
>CAZZVD010000242.1:0-8177 GCA_964657465.1 uncultured Acetobacteraceae bacterium
TGAAGGGCTTCGCCCGTCGTATTCAGCCCATGTACGCCGGAGTCGGCGAACATGGTGCGGATACCGCAAATGAAGGTAACTGACCTGGCGGACTCGGGACCCGCAATGGGGCACCCGTCCAGGGAGTAGGGCATTGTGGTCGGAAGCTGAGGGTTGTGGTGAGAAATCCAGACTAAGCATAGACTAAGCAGCCCGTCCCGTAACAAATGATTGGGTGCCCCACATCTCGCTCGTTTTTCGCGAGATGTGGGGCACCCGTAGATCGTTAGGAACAGAGATCTAGCTGTGAGAAATGCGGGCTAACCATGGGCTAAGCTGCATCTTTGGCGGCCAGCCATCGCAGGTCTGTCCCGTTGGTGGTTTCGCCGCCCTGTGACGCCCAGCGCAGCACCTGATTCTTGACCAAGAGCTCAGCGATGATCTGCCGCAGTCTGGCATTGTCCTGCTGCAACTCGAGATAGCCGAGTTCAAGCAGAAGCGGATCGGTGGGTTGGGCCAGAAACCCCGAACTTTCCGAAATCGGTTGCATGTGGGCCTTCTTTGTGGTCAAGAGATCGTCTGATGCTGTTGCAACAATAGCGCCCGGTTACCGCACGTCAAAAGCCCAGATGGGACGGTTTTTTGATCCCACTTTCGGGTATCTGGGAAAGACGTCCCTTAGACATTATCGGCATTCAAGCCCGCGGCAGGCTGCGCACCGAACAGTCTCCCTCGCCACCCCTTCGGCTTTTGTACGGCGGCTTGGGCATAGGCCTTACGCGCAGGCACGCGGATCGCGACTTCTGTGCCAACCCTGGGAGTGCTGACGAACTCAAGTTTGCAACCCAGGCTTCGGGCGCGTTCACGCATGCCGATAATGCCCCAGTGACCCTGCTTAAGGCTGGCGCGCACATAGTCTTCGCTCACACCAATGCCGTTGTCGCTGCAGCGCAACGTCAATTGCTGCGCGCCGTAGGTAAGCTCGACCAGTACCTGCTTCGCTTGCGAATGGCGAACTGCATTGGTCATCGCCTCACGAGCAACGGAATACAACTCGTCCTGGACGTTGATTTGCAATGATCGTGGTTTGCCAACGACGGCCAGGTGAATGCGCGAGGGCCCATCGGCCTGCAGCGCTTCCCCTGTCTTGCGCAGGTGCTGTTCCAACTCGGCCGAGACGCCGTTCTCTGCACGCAGCCCGGTCACCTTTTCGCGCCCTTCGCGGATGACCTGATCGGCGCGATCGAGCGCTTCGGAGAGCATGACGCGCACCGGTTCGTCTTTGGGTAGTTGCTCGGTGGCGAAGTGAAAGCGGAGTACCAGCCCTTGTATGCCCTGCAGCAGGGTGTCATGCAAATCACGCGCGATGCGCACACGCTCCCGTGCCCGCTCCTCCGAACGCCCGCGCACCTGCTCCGTCAACTGGCGCACCCGCAGGACGTAGGCGAGCCACAGGATCACTGCCAACATCAGGGCAAAAGCGGCGTAGAACCAGGTGGTCTGGTAATAAGGCGGCTTGAGCGTGAGCCGGGGGCCGGCCGCGAGTTCACTCCATGGCCCGGTGCCGCTGGCAGCCCGCACACGAAAGCGATAATCCCCCGGTGCGAGATTGGTGTAGTACGCCTGGCGGCGAGTGCCGGCGTTCTGCCAATCCTTGTCCTGACCTTCGAGCATGTATTGATATACCACCCGATCGGGCGCGTTCAGATCGACGCCGATGTAGTCAAATTCCAACGTTTTCAGCCGGCGCGAACCCTCCAGGATCCTCCCGGTACTTGCAGGCGAGCGTGGCAAGCCATTTACCAGGACAGCTTGCAGCAGTACATTCGGCGCGGATGCGGAAAGCCTGACCCGCGCGGGATCGAGCGAAACCAGGTGGGCAGAGGTGGCAATCCACAGAACCCCCTGCTTGTCCATTACGGCGGAGGGCGTTGGCTTGTTCTGTGCCGGCGTGCCGATCAGGCCATCCTGCTCGTTCAACAACTGGAAATCCATGGGCGGCCCTTGCGGGTCGGCAAGCGCGGCCTTCCATTGGGCAAAGGGAATGTGGATGACCCCGGAAGCTGCATTTAACCATAGATCGCCGGCTCGATCTTTCACGATGCCGGAGATGCCTCGCATGAGCTCCGGCGAACGCAGATGCAGGGATTGGAAGCCGTGCCCGTTGAAATAGGCGAGTCCATCGGATCCACCTGCCAGCACCAAGCCATCCATATCGTAAAACGTGAATACGCTATTGACTTCAAGCCCTTGCTCCGCGCCGAACGTGCGAAAGCCATTCGCGTCGTTCAGCACGATCTGGTCGTGAGCATAGCCCAGCCAGACTCTTCCGCCGGGCCCTGTCACCAGAGAGATGGGTGACTCATCGGGCATGCCGGTGGCGTTTACCCGGGCCCAGGTGCCGGTGTATCGCCATAGGCCGTGGCCTTCAAAACAGGCGATCAACATCCCTTGCGGATCTTTGCCGAGGCACCAGGTTTCCACGTTTCTGGCAACCGGGGGCGAATGGATGCGCACGGGCGGACCACCGTCTTTCGGGTAACCATAAAAGTCGCGCGTGATCTGGTCGAGTAGCCATATGTATCCATCCGCATCCTGAAAAAGAGTACTGCTACCGTGGCTGTCCCCATGGAACTGCAGCTTGCCCTCACGCAAATGCATCAGAGGCTTGTCCATGTCGTGCAGCCAGATGCCTTCCACCGGGTCGACCAGCAGCGCGGGGTAGTAATCGAGACTGACCCCAAGGAAAGGCACCAGGGGGGTGGGGCGAAAGCGATCGAGGCCTCGAGCCGTGCCTACCCAAATGGATCCCTGGCGATCTTCGAGCAGGGCGTGCGTTTGCCCATCGGTAAGACCATTTTCTGTTTTGAAATTTTCTGTTCGCTGCGCGGGCGTTCCGGGATGCTCGATACGCGTGAGGCCGCCGAATTCGTTGGCCAGCCAGATGTTGCCGCCACTATCCACCATGAGGGTCGGCACGCCAGGAATGCGGACTGCATGCGCGCTGTCATTACCCCGCAACGGCCGGACGTTCTTCCAGGCATCGCTGATCCACAGGGCGCCATCGGGCAACTGCACAAACTGGTTCACGACGCCCGCAGGGATGGGGACGGTCAAGAACTGGTGTTCCCCGGCCTTCATTTCAAAAACGTGGCCTTTGTCTCCCGTCCAAAGATTGCCTTCGCGATCAAAGAAAAGCGAGAACAGGCCGTCGGAAGAGAGGCCGTGATCCTGAGAGAAGGTTTCCCAGTGATTGCCGGCGAGGTGCACCATCAACCCATCGGCAATCCCCCAGACGGATCCATCGTCGCGGCAAAGCAACTGTTCTGTGGACTGGCCTACTAGTCCGTGGCGCTTGTCATAACTGACAATTGTGCCGTTCGTGAGATGACTGATGCCGCCCATGCGATAGCCCACCCATAAGCCACCGTCACGGTCCGCGGCCAGGGCAGCAATGTTTGAAGCCGGCAGACGTGGATCGGCGGCGGTGAAGGGATAGGACTGGAACCGGGTGCCATCGAACCGGAACAGCCCGAAGCTGGAGCCGATCCAGAGATAGCCATCTTTGGTTTGTGCCAGCGCAGCAATATCGCTGGGGGCGCCATCGCGTCGAGTCCAGCTCATGTGCGCCAAATCCTGCAAGGGTCTGGCCTGGGCGGGCGGAAGGGTATGGTTCCCGGCAGCGTGCCATCGCTGGCTAAAAGCGGGCAGCTGTACCGCGGACAGCAGTAAAAACAGCAGACACACTCGGCTACCGAGAGTGACGGCGATGCTGTCGTGGGTGAACCGCCTGCGCATTCCGCTCTCCTCCGCTTGCTCCACCTCGCGCGCGCTGGCGCTCAAGCGTCGAAGAATCCGCGTTTCATGGCAATCAGCACGGCGTGGGTCCTGTCGTTCGCCTGCAATTTGCTCATAATGCTCTTCATGTGGCCTTTGACTGTGTCTTCGCTGATCTTGAGGTTGTCCGCCACTATCTTGTTGGAGCAGCCCGCGGCGACGCAGCGTAGTACATCCACTTCTCTGCCTGACAGGCGGTCTCCATCGAAATGTTCTGCCAGGTCCTGGGCAACTTCCGGCTGTATGCGGCGCCTTCCGCTGTGCACGTCACGGATTGCCTGCACCAGTTCTTTGCGTAGGGAGCCCTTGAGCAGGTAGCCATCGGCGCCGGCCATCAGGGCCCGTGCGGCCTGCATGCCTCCCGAGTACGTGGTCAGCACCAGGATGCGCGCAGTCGGCACCAAACGTTTGATTTCGCTGGTCGCGTCAATCCCGTTCATCAGCGGCATGTTCAGATCCATCAACGTTACATCCGGCTTGTGCTGACGAAACATCTCCACGGCTTCGCGTCCGTTGGCGGCTTCGGCGACGACTAACATATCCGGCTGCGACTGGATGGCAAAGTTGATGCCGTCGCGCACGAGCGGGTGGTCATCCACCGAGAGAACTTTAATGGAGGCTGCAACGGGCATGGGATGCTTACCGGTCTTGAGTATATGCGCAACCGCGGCGGCTGCACCCCCTCAATGGGGGGGGTGAAGGCTCCACCCCAAAAAGCGCTGGGGCCGGTTTACGGAATTCTCGCGAGAAGCAGAGGATCGACGAACCCACGGGCTGACAGGCGGCTAAAACAGTACTGAAGGACAACCGCTCGCCAACCTCTACTCGGATTTCAGAGCCTGCATGGGCTCAATAGAGGCTGCGCGACTGCACGGTACTGAGGTGGCAACGATGGCCAGGACCGCAAAGGTGGCAAGAATCGGAATGACCAGCGAGAACTCCACCGGTGACGTTCCATAGAGATAGGCACGGAGGCTCCTGCCTACGCCCAGGCTCACCAAATAACCAGCGGCCAGGCCAATAAACACGGGAGAGCGGACTGTCCCTAACATCAGCTTGTAAACGCTTTCGCGACTGGCCCCGAGGGCAATGCGAATACCAATCTCCTGCGTACGTGCTTCCACCGAATAGCTCAGTGTGCCGTAAATGCCAAGCAGCGCCAGGACGAGCGCCGCGCCCCCGAAGGCGGTCAGGATGCCGGTCTCAAGGTGCTCAGGCGCAAGCGATTCGTTGACTTGTGAGCGCAGCGTATGAATTCGCGCAATCGTGACCGTTGGATCAACGCTCCATATCGTTTTGCGCACGGCTTCGGTGAACGAAGCAGGGTCGTGTGCAGTGCGCAGCAGAAAATAGGGAGTGTACGGCGGATTGTCCCAGTAAGGCAGATACACCATGTTGGCGGGTTCGGTCAGCAGCGAATTGCTGCGCGCGTCCGCAGCCACACCGACCACGGTCAGGGAATGGCCATTTTTTTTGAAATGATGATTTAAGGGATTCTGGTTGGGCCAAATGGTTCTGGCCACGTGCTCTGAAATCACTGCGCTCCCCGTGGTGCGGTCATGTTCATCGAGCGCTCGGCCCATCACTATCCGTTGCTGCAGAGTGCTGAAATAACCGGGGCCGATCCAGCGATAGTTACTCAACGCACCTGTATCCGCTGGGGCGCCGTCTTCGGGAATGATCCCGTCCATCCAACTTTCCCCGGCCAGCAACATGTAACTGACCAGCGAAGCCGATTGCACCCCGGGCAATGCGCGCAGTTTCATCAGCAAGGCATCATCAAAGGCTGCGCGTTCCTTTTCCTGGGAGAAGCTGTTGCCCTGTAACAGCACGTCTGCGGCGATGACGTTCTCCGCAGAAAAGCCCCGGTCCGTCGCCGACAAATGCACGAGGCTCTTGGCGAAAAGCCCCGCCACCAGCAGCAGCGCGGTGCTGGCAAACACCTGCAAACCAACCAACCAGCCCCACAAACGCCGGGTCTCGCGTGATCCAGAAGAACGTGCGAACCCGGGCAGCACCTGTCGTGGGTTGGCACGGAGCACGCGCAGTGCGGGCAGCAAGCCGAAAATGCAGGTGGCGCCTACAGTCAGCAGGAGTGAAACGCATAGCACGGTGGGGTCGACAACGATGCTTCCTGTTCTTGGAACGGCCAGCTGGGCATAGCGGGCAAAGCGGTGAACGGCGAATACCGCCAGCGCCACCCCGATGCTCGCACCGGCGAGCGAAAGAATACAAATTTCCGCAAGGGCGCTTTGCAGCAAATCACCGGCAGACGCGCCCAGGGCAGAACGCACGGCCGCCTCGCGGTCCCGGCGGATCACGCGCGCAAGCTGCGCATTCGCGAGATTGATACAGGCGATGAGCAGAACACTGAACACTGCGGCCATCAGTAACCACAGCCGCGCGGCAGAGCGGCCGACGATGACCTCTTTAAGGGGCTGAACGTAAACGCCGAGCGCGCCCGGAGAGTTGCTGTCGGTTTGGTTCGGCGGAATCTGTCGCACGATGTCTTCCGCGAGAACGTTCAGACCTTGCGTCGCTTGTGCAATCGAGATTCCGGGCTTGAGGTGACCAAGTGCCACGTAATTGCCATAGTCACTGTTCCATCCGAATTCGCTCATATCGATCGTCAGCGGGGTGATGATCTCAGCGGCGGGAAACTGCCCGGCCACGGGCAATGCTGATAATTCGTTCGGCTTGGGGAAGTAGAAGTTGGCCGGAAGTACGCCAACAATCTGAACAGGGCTCCCGGCCAGCTGCACGGTTTTACCCAGCACGCCGCTGTCGCCCTTGAAGAGATCCTGCCAGATCCGGTAGCTGATGATGGCAACCTTCTCGTGTCCGCGGACAGTTTCCTCGGGGAGGAAGTTGCGGCCCAAAAGCGGCTGCACACCCAGCACGTCGAGCAAATTGGCCTGACCGAGAATCCTGCCCACCAGATATGGGTGGTCGCCGCTTAGCCCAAGTCCGACCGAGTTCTGCTGTAACAGTGTGAGGTCGCTAAAAGCGGTAGCCTGCCTGCGCCATAAATCTTCGTGCCTCGGATTGGCCCCGAGGTAGGGAGCCAGCTTTTCAATGAACCGCACCCGCTCCCAAATGACGACCAGGCGGCCGTTATCGCGATATTGCAAAGGTTCCAGCAAGACACTGTGGACGACGCTGAACAGCGCGGTGGTGGCGCCGATGCCCAGGGCCAGGGTGAGCACGGCGGTCAGTGTGAAGCCGGGTGCCTTGCGAAGCTGGCGCAGACCGTAGCGAATGTCCTGGAGCAATAAGCGCATGCGTGTTCCTCGAAGAGACAGCTACTCGGTACCAGCAATTGGCAAGCCATTCCCTTCGCCATCAATGATTGCACCCCTCACCGGTCGGGGTGCTCTCTACCGCAACGCTATTTCACGCAGAAGTGCCGGTGGCTTTTTACTCTATAGCTGACACGAATGCTTCTAAAAAGAGGAAAGAAGTCCTTAATGGATGGCTGAGCGTTCTCACATTCTCCCCGCGGAAAGCCGTCGAGAGATAGGGGCACCGAGGTAGTTGCTAGGGCAGATGTCGCAGAGCCGGAGTGGCGATCTGCGTTCGGAATCGACCAGCGTTGCCCGGAAATGGACGAAGAAGCAAGGGCCAAGCGAACAATTCGTTGTTACAGGAGGCTTGTGGTGGGCGCTGCAGGAATGGCGAGGGCTGCACCCAGGATGCCAACGGCCAGATTTCCATGCGAACCTGGGGGGCGGATGTAGGCTATCGAGAATGCGGCCGGATATCCCACATCAACCGTATGCGGATCGTTTGGATCTATCTCCGCCAGGACGCTCGGCACCTCTGCGAAAAGCTAATTGAGTTGCCACAGCGGCGGTCCGCAGGTATTCAGCCGCCTTCGCATTCGATCCCTCGCTGAAGCGCGTTGTCTCGTACGGGAAACGATCGCGCTTTCATGACCAACACCCTCCGCTGTCCCATATCCCAGCAAACGCCAGTCCAGGGTGGTCGATGGTCGAGAAAATCTCAGGGAGAGAATGCCCACCCTGCCCCATTCCCTCGGATACGGTAAGCTAATTTATTTTCAATGGTTTACTGCATGTAGGTAGTGGCACGTCTGCAAGAAAAACACCACTTTTTCCTTGCAATTGTAAGGATTGATGCCAGAGATTGACATCGCGGCTGTCGGATGCAATTGATCCCAAACCTCCCACCCGACAGCTGAGAAGCAGAGCGTAGCGGGGATAAGTCAATGCAGGCGAAAAGGCGGAGACCCGCGCAGCCAGACGGCCGAATTCTGCAAGAGACTCAAGTGCTTGATTTCAAGGTATCTATTGGTGGGCGCTGCAGGATTCGAACCTGCGACTTCCACCGTGTGAAGGTGG
>CAZZVD010000243.1:0-8111 GCA_964657465.1 uncultured Acetobacteraceae bacterium
AACAAGCGAGATGTGGGGCACCCATCATTTGTTACGGAACAGGACGTGAGAAATGTGAACTAGTGACCTTAAAGGGTTCCGGACAGGCGCCCGGCCTTCACCCCTCGGGCAAAACCAGCTTATCGAGGTCGAGGAATTCCCGCAGGAAAGGATCGGTGGTGAGTTTGAGGTCGTCCATGGTTCCGAAGAAGTAGGCCTTGCCCTGGTGCAGGAATAGCACGTAGTCGGCCAGGCGCTCAGCAAAGCGCATGTCGTGGGTGACGACAATGCTGGTAAGACGCAGCTGGTGTTTCAGCTTTTGAATGAGATTGCCCAGCAATCGCCCCATGAGGGGATCGACCATGGTGGTGGGCTCGTCATACAGAATCGCTTCGGGTTGCGCCGAGAGAGCGCGGGCGATGGCCACGGAGCGCTTCATCCCGGTCGACAGGTCCGAAGGCAGCAGGTCCGCCATACCGGCCACACCCACCATATCGAGCAAGCCGTTCACCACCTGTTGGATCTGGTCCTCCAGCAACTGGCCCCGTTCCCGCAGCGGGAAGGCTACGTTTTCGCCGACCGAAAGCGAATCGAACAGCGCGCCGTTCTGAAAGACCATGGTGACTTTCTTGCGCACCGTTTCCATCTGTACTTCGGTAAAGCCGGTAATGTCCTGACCAGCGACGAAGATGCGGCCCGAGTCCGGCTTGAGAAACCCCATGATTTGTTGCAGCGATACGGATTTACCTACACCGGAGCGGCCCAGGATGCACAGAGTCTCCCCCGCCCGGATGTTGAAACTAACATCATCGAGCACGCGCAGATCGCCAAAAGACTTGGAAACATGCTCGAAGGCGATGTACGGCTGTTCCTGCCGCGGCTCGTCGGGCTGTTCGTCGCGTGGCGGGGGCTGCTGGCCCACAATCTCAATCGGCGTTCCGGCGGGAATCTCGGTGCGCGGTTCGGGTGCCGGGGTCGGCTCGGTGCTCATGCGCTTAAGACTAAAACATTTCCCATCGCCGCCATATCTTCGGGCGTGTTGCAGTTGTGAAACCAGCGATGGAGCGGCAACGGAGAGTAGCTGAGGATTTCCGGGCAGGCGGAGACGACCCGTTCCAAATCAAACACATCCCGCTCGCCCGTCCCGGCGGCGGCCGCGCTCATCACCGACATCAGTTTGTAGTTGCCTCCCTGCAGGGCCGCCGTTGCCGGGCGAAGTAGCTGGCGGTGGTACACGGCACAGAGCGGTTGGGGCCGGCCGTGGATGCAAGGCACCGTCATGAGCGCTCCGGTGATCTCCGCCCGGTCCAGCAACCAGCGCAAGAAGCCCGCGGGCACCAGCGGAAGATCCACCGCAAGACAGACGACGAGCGGCCGAGTCGAGGCTGCCAGTGCCGCCTCGATGCCGCTGAGCGGACCACAGCCAGCCTTGCGGTCGGCGACCACCTCGGCATAGCCGCTCAAATCATCGCGGGACCCGGCAATACGCGGTGGTGGCCCGCCCAGGGTGCTCAGTTTGCTCAAGGCGGCTTCCAACAGGGTGATAGCGCCGCTCACCGGCAGGCGCGCCTTATCCTGCCCCATGCGGCTGCTTTGACCGCCGGCCAGCACAAAGCTTTCAGCGTTGGCTGCCTGGCTATCCTTCATACGGGACTAACCAGCGGCGGGCGTTTCGCCTCGCCCCAGCTCTTCAAAAAACAGGATGATCGACTCGATGCCCTGGTGGAAGTTGGCGATGTGAAACTTCTCGTTCGGCGCGTGGAGATTATCGTCGGGCAAGCCGAAGCCCATCATGACCGTCGGGATCCTGAGGTGGCGCTCGAAATCACCAACGATCGGGATGGAACCGCCGGTCCGGATAAATAAAGTCTCTTTGCCGAAAACCTGGTGAAGGGCGCGGGTCGCTGCCCGCACATACGGATTGTCCGTGGAGATCACGATGGGATCGCCTGAATGAATCAGCCGCACGTTCAGCGAGATGCCTTTGATCCGGATCGATTCCACGAAGCTCTTGTACTGCGTGAACACGGTCTGCGGATCCATATCCGGCACCAGCCGGAAGGAGATTTTGGCAGTCGCCCTGGCAGGGATGACGGTTTTCGCGCCCGCGCCGGTGAAGCCCCCGGGCATGCCATGCACATCCATGGTTGGCCGCGCCCAGGTTCGTTCCAGCACGGAAAAGCCGGGCTCGCCGGCCAGCTCGCTGGAGCCGATTTCCGTCGTTCGGTAGTGCTCCTCGTCAAACGGCAGGCTTTTCCACGCCTTGAGTTCGTCGTCCGTGGGAACCTCTACCCGGTCGTAGAAGCCCGGGATCAGAATCCGCCCCTGCGGGTCTTTGAGGGCCGTAATCACCTGGGCCAGGGCGACGAATGGGTTGGGGGCGGCCCCGCCGTAAATACCGGAGTGCAGATCGGTGCGCGCGCCAATGGCTTCGACCTCGGTGTAAATCATGCCGCGCAGCCCGACTGACAGGGTAGGCAGCCCGGGGGCAAACATCTCGGTGTCAGACACCAGCGCGAAATCTGCCTGCAACTGCTCTGGGTGCTCCCGGACAAAGCTGGCGATGCCTTCCCCGCCCACCTCCTCTTCTCCCTCAAGCAGCACGCGCACGTTGATCGGCAGGTCCCCACCCGTGTGCCGCAGGGCTTCAATCGCCTTCAGGTGCATGTACATCTGGCCCTTGTCATCGACCGCTCCCCGGGCGTACAGGTTGCCGTTGCGCTCAGTCGGCTCAAACGGAGGAGAAATCCATTCGTCCAATGGGTCTGGGGGTTGCACATCGTAGTGACCATAGGCCAGGCAAGTGGGCTTGCCTGGGGCGTGCAGCCAGTCTCCGTAGACCAGCGGGTGGCCGCCCGTCTCGATGATGTGCACGTGCTCGAGTCCAATCCGTTCCATTTCCCCGGCCAGATTCTCGGCAGCGCGGCGAACGTCGCCGGCATGCTCAGGGAGGGTGGAGATGGAAGGGATACGCAGCAGTGACTTAAGTTCTTCCAGAAAACGAGCTTGTTGGCTGCGTGCGTACTCGATCGGCGACGGCATGATCGGCGTTTCTCCTCTGGCAGTGAATGCCGGGCAGGCAAAACCGCGCTCCCGGGCGGCAACAAGTTGATTTTTCTACGACTTTCGCAGGATTGGCTATCCGGTCGGCCAACCAAACCGGCAGGCGCTGGCAGCCACGCAAGATGTATCCTAAACCTGGAGAAGCACTTCATGCTTGAGTTGGAAATCACCGCCAGAGACCTGGCGGCGCAGTTAGCCGCTGAGAGCGCGGGCATCGTGTTAGTCGACGTGCGTGAGCCCTGGGAAGTGGCGACCGCCCACATTGCCGGATCGAAGACAATCCCAATGGGCGAGATCCCCTCGCGCGCGTTTCAGGAGCTGGATCCAGAGGCCCACATCGTGACCGTGTGCCACGGCGGGGTACGCTCCCTGAACGTGGCCAACTGGATGCGCAACCAGGGTTTTGACAAGGTTCAATCGCTGGCCGGTGGCATTGACGGCTGGTCGCGTGAAGTCGATCCTTCCGTGCCTCGCTATTAACAAAGAGCGACCGGAAAAGATTGGCAATCCTGGTATTTCGCAGACGCAACCGCGCACTGCGAAATGCCGCCGACGTCTGCTGCACTTTAGGGGAAAGTGAGACTTAATCCCCGCAGCGAGCAAACATAACAGCCATAGAAAAGAGTAAGAGCAGCCATGGGCGCAACAGAGAGAGTATTGATCGTCGAAGACGAGTTGCACGCACTCGCCGGACTGGCCGAGTTGGTCTCCGGTTGGGGTTATCGCACGGAAACGGCGCGCGATGGCGTGGAAGGCCTGGAGAAGGTAACCGAGTGGTTCCCTGGCATCATTGTCACCGATCTCAAGATGCCGCGAATGGATGGATTGGAACTGCTGTCGCGGTTGGGGGAGATGCAGTTAAATGCAGCAGTGATTGTGCTCACTGCTCAGGGCAGCATCGAACGGGCGGTCGAGGCGATGAAGATGGGCGCCTACGACTTTATTCAGAAGCCGATTGACCCGACCCGGCTGAAGACGGTTCTGGCGAATGCCAGCCGTCAGCGGGAAACCGAGCGCGAGCTGGAAGTGACTCGCCGCAAGCTGCGCGAGACCGGCTTTCTCGGTTCGCTGGTCGGCAGTTCCAAAAAGATGCAGGAGATGTTCGCCCTGATTGAACGGGTGGCGCCGAGCACCGTCTCCGTGTTGATTACCGGGGAAAGCGGCACGGGCAAGGAGTTGGTCGCGCGCACCCTGCACGAACTAAGCCCGCGCCGGGGCAAGCCGTTCGTGGCTGTCAACTGCGCGGCCATCCCCGAAACCCTGATTGAGAGCGAGATCTTCGGTCATGAAAAGGGTTCGTTCACTGGCGCGCTGGAGCGCCGGGCGGGCTGCTTCGAGTTAGCCGAAGAAGGCACTTTGCTGCTGGACGAGATCGGAGAGATGCCGGTAGGCACCCAGGCCAAGCTCCTGCGTGTTCTTGAAGACAGGAAGCTGCGCCGGCTGGGCAGCAAGGTCGAGACACCGATGAATGTGCGGGTGCTGGCCGCCACCAATAAGAATCCAGAGGAAGCGGTCTCCGCTGGTGAGTTGCGTGGCGACTTGTATTACCGGCTGAATGTTTTCAACCTGCATATGCCACCGTTACGGGAACATAAAGAAGATATACCGGCTATCATCGAAACGTTGCTGAACGACATGAACACCAAGCACGGGCGGCAGGTAAAAGGTGTGGATGGAGAGATGTTGAGCCGCCTGATGGCGCATGACTGGCCGGGGAACGTCCGCGAGCTGCGCAACACGATCGAACGGGCGGTTATCCTGTGTGAAGATGGGTATTTGGAACCGCGGCACTTACCGCCTGCGTTCGGTCAGCGCTTTGCGCGCGCCGAGACAGCCCAGACAAACCACCACGACAGCGGTGTCCATGTAGAGATCGGCAGCACGGTCGATGAGGCGGAACGGATGCTCATTCTGAAGACCCTGGAGTCGACCCGAAACAACAAGACGCGGGCCGCTGAAATCTTAGGAATCAGCTTGAAAACGTTGCACAATAAGTTGAAAGAATATGGCAGTTCCAGTAGCACTGATTCACTTGAATAATGACGACCGGTAGCCTCTGAACACTGGTTGCGTTTGAAGAAGGAACTGGGCGTTCTGTGACTCCCCCATGAGACTGAAGACCAAGCTCGTGCTCGCGATCACCGGACTGGTCTTCCTGGTGGTGTGTACGCTCTCGTGGATCTTTCTCGGGCAGCTGCTGCGGCAACGTATGTCGCAGGCGTTCACCGCGAACGACATGGTGGCGCACCAGATTGCGGCCTCCACTCGCCGCGCGCTCGAAAGCAACATTCAAGCCCACCCGGTGGACCCGAACGATCCTGGCGCCCTGCGCAGTGCGGCGGCGGCGGCTTTGCGGGGCGATCCCGGCCTGGCCGCGCTCATGAATTCCGCGCTCAGCTACTCACCCACCGTGTTCGACGTGAGCATCGCCGATAGCGAAGGCCTTGGGCTGCTGAGTACCGATCCGACGTATGTCGACCATCCGTTGCCGCACCGGCAGCAGTATGAAGAGCTGCAGAGCGGCGGATTGCTGCGGCTGCTGGAGATCGTCTTCGGCCCGCCCCGGGTTTACAACCTGACGTTGCCGCTGGAGCTTAACTCGGAGACGCTGGCCACCGTACGGGTGGGCGTGCGGACGACCTTTCTCCGCTTTGTGGTCGAGCCCTGGCTCACGGCGGCGCTGGCCTACACCGGGGTGGCGATTCTCTGCTCCCTGATTTTTGCCGCCTTCCTGGCTAATCTCGCACTCAAGCCAATTGAACAGATTGGTGTCCGGCTCGACGCCCTGGCGCTCGCAGAGGCCGAGACCGCTGGAGAGACGGGGGCCCGGTCCAGCGATGCCGTGGTCCTGGTCTCGCACAAGATCGAACGCATCGGACGCCGCATGCGCAACGTGGAAGAAGTGTTCTCGGCCCTGAAAGAGAACCTCGACCAGATCATGACCAACCTGCAGGACGGCATCCTGCTCTACACGCATGATGCACGCGCGGTGCTGGTCAGCGATTCGGTAGAGCGGTTTCTGGGCGTCAGCCGGGCCCAGATTCTGGGCTCAAAACTGCACGAGGTATTCCCCCGCAACACCCGTTTGGGTCAACTGGTGCGCGAGTCGTTCGATGCGCGGATGGTGCTGGTGCAGGAAGAGATCACCACCGAGACCGGCCGCCATGTCGAGATATCCCTCGACTTTATTCATGACGACCGCGCGGCCTATCCCCAGGAAACGCTGGGCGCTTTGCTAACGCTGCACGATGTGGAATCGGTAAGAGACCTGGAGAACGATCTTGAGCTCTCACGCCGCCTGGCGGCGATCGGGCGTTTGACGGCGGGTGTGGGGCACGAAGTCAAGAACCCCATCAATGCCATCGTGGTGCACCTGGAATTGCTGCGCAACAAGCTGGGCGATTCCGACCACCGGGCTATGCGTCACCTGGAAATCATCGAGAGCGAGATCCAGCGGCTTGACCGGGTGGTGCAGACCCTGGTGGATTTCTCCCGGCCGGTAGAACTGCAATTGAAGGAGCAGGATCTGCGGCGCGTTATTTCGGCGGTGCTGATGTTGGCCTCGGCAGAGTTCGAGACCCGGAATGTGCATGTCGAGAGTGACCTGCCCGACCATCCGGTGCTGGCCAAGGTAGATGCCGACCTGTTGAAGCAGGCGCTGCTGAACGTGGTACTCAACGGAGCCCAGGCGATGGGCGAGGGCGGCAAACTCGCAGTGCACCTGGCCGAAGACGGACGGATGGCGCTGCTGAGTATCCACGATGAAGGCAGTGGCATCCCGCCCGAGATTCGCGACAAGATCTTCGATCTGTACTTCACAACCAAGAAAGATGGCAGCGGTATTGGTTTAGCGATGACATACCGCATTATCGAACTGCATAATGGTTCGATCGAAGTACAATCAGACGCGGTTCATGGAACTACTTTTATTTTGCGTTTTCCGCTCAACAGTTCTCCGGAGAGCAGAGCGCGTGGATACCTTATGCCGGATGGGAGCCTTGCACCGGGACCAGTGATCGCCAGGGAGCCACGGGGATGAGGGCTTTCAGGAGATCTTCGTCTGCGGTGCTGGTGCCCGTGCTGATGATCGGATGCTGCACTGGTTGTCACGGCCATAAAGCGGCGCCGCCTCCGCAGCAGGCGCAAGCCCCTCCGCTGCAAACGGGCGGGACCACACTCGCGCCTCCCAAGAGCCCGCAACCACAGGAAAAGAGCGCTTCTCCCCTGGCCTCGCCACTTCCGCCCCCTTCTGCGCAGTCAGTCGCGCTGCCACCGCCTCCACCACTCAAGAGGGTGCGGCACCGGGTGAAAGCGACGAAACCAGTAGAAACGGCGCAGGCCGGTGTTCCCGGTGCTTCGGGTGTGGCGGCGGGCAGTCAGGCCGCCAACCAGGCGGCGGCGCAAGCGCCTAAGCCCGCTTCGCCGATTGGTCAACTGACTACCGGTGACACTGCGCTGGGCGAGAGAACCAAGCATGAAACCGCAGATCTGATTGGCGCCACGCAGCAGGGCCTGAATGGGATCAAGCGGCCTCTTTCCACCGACGAGAAGGTGACGGCTACACAGATAAAGACGTTTCTCCGGCAGGCGCAACAGGAATTGGATAATGGGGATTCCGATGGTGCGCACACACTGGCCACCAAGGCCAGGTTGCTGCTGGATGAACTCACCAAACCTTAGGATTTGGTCGTTTGGTTCTGATTGGTAACAGAAACGGATGCGGATTCCTTTGGGGTCGGTTTAGATGGCCTGGAGTTACGGATTGAGTGCAGTGAATCCCCACGAATTTGTTACGGAGCCAGGTTTTTCCTCTTCGGATCGACCACCAGGGTAAGACCACACCACAGCGCCGGGTGCCCCATATCTCACCGCGCTTTTCAGCGGGGAGATGTGGGCGGGTATTTATCCTCTTATTCCCCAACCAAACTCGGCAGGAACGAGCTGCCGGTGGGCGAGCTGAATTCACCCGAATTTGTTACCGAGCCAGGTTTTTCCTCTTCGGATCGACCACCAGGGTGAGACCACACCACAGCGCCGGGTGCCCCATATCTCACCGCGCTTTTCAGCGG